>JANMJD010000410.1:0-23080 GCA_031371195.1 Actinomycetes bacterium
CCCAGATCAACGCGTACCTACATCGGACTTGCCTACGGCAAGACCCCTCTTGACAAACCCCGCTCCTTCAGAGATGAGCGCTGTCCTCTGCGAGCATCACAGCGCCGATGACGGCTATCTTCCATCGCCCGTCGTCCTAGCCGCGCGATTGCTGCTCGCACGACCAGTCTGCCGATCATGATCGCCGTGGTCCTGCTGCCGTTGTACGACCCGGTTCGCCTGGCCGAGGAGATGGTCGTGCTCGACCTGCTGAGCAGGGGTCGCGTCGCCTACGTCGCGGCGATCGGGTACCGCCCCGTCGAGTACGAGATGTACGGAGTCGAGTACAGGCAACGAGGCAAACTCGCCGACGAGAAGCTCGCGGTGCTACTACAGGCCAAATCCGGCAATCCGTTCGAGCACGAGGGACGAAGGATTCACGTCACGCCGGCTCCATTCACACCCGGCGGCCCGATGGTCGCATGGGGTGGGGGTAGCCCTGCGGCCGCACGTCGGGCCGGCCGGAACGGAATCGGCTTCCTCGCCCAGAAGGAGGACCCGAGCCTGGGAGTCGCGTACGAGGAGGCCGCCCGATCGGCCGGCTTTCAGCCCGGCATGTGCATCCTGCCGCCGATCGAATCCCCGAGCACGCTATTCGTCGCCGACGACCTCGATCGGGCGTGGGACGAACTCGGCCCGTATCTGATGCACGACGTACGCAGCTACGCAGCGTGGAACGAGGGGAACACCGACACGGCGAGTCTCTCGTTCGCCACCACTGCCGAGGAGCTGCGGGCCGAGAACCGCAGCCACCGCATCGTCACCGTCGATGACGCGGTCGAGTTCGTCCGCCGGGGCGCACCGCTGCCGCTGCACCCCCTCGTCGGTGGTCTGGCGCCCGAGGTTGCCTGGCGCTACCTGCGCACCGTCACCGAGCAGGTCATGCCCGCCGCCGGCTTGCCGCTCTAGGACCGCTCGGCGTCAGCGGGCCCGCATCCGGTTGTTGCGTAGATTGTGTTCGACTTCGGCGAGTCCGAGCACCTCGAGAACCGGTGGAATGTAGCTCCCGAACCGGCCGCGCAGACCCTTCTTCAAGCCGTACCAGCCCCCCACGGGATTCTCGGGTGATCGACCCCACGCTTCGACGGTGTCTGGCGCGGCGGGCTTCTGTTCGTCCGCGTTGCCGAGCGGGATCCAGTCGCTGCGCTCCAGAAGCATGGCGTGGAGGTCGTCGATGCACCGCAGGTCGTAGCGCAGTTCGGTGGACCCGACCTGAACGACCAGCACCGGCGGGTTGGTCGCGAGGTCGCGATAGGCCTCGAACTCCGATTTTCCCGGCGGTGTGGTGAGAATCCAGGGATCCTGCGGGGTTCCGGTACCTTCGACATCACGGCTTGTTGACACGGCAACGTTCCTTTCGTTGAACGACACGGTAGACACCAAAGACTGACATCTCTTGTCATGAATTTGTCGAGATCCTGCAAGACTGCGAATTCATGCGAGCCGGTCGTCTTGTGGCGTTGATGTTGATCCTCCAACGCCGTGGACGGGTCACCGCCGCCGACCTCGCCGCCCAGCTCGAGGTCAGCGAACGCACCGTGCTGCGCGACATCGAGGAACTGTCGGGCGCGGGCGTTCCGGTGTACGCCACTCGGGGCCCGGGCGGAGGGTTTCAGCTGTTGGAGAACAATCTCCCCGAGCTCACCGACCCGGATGACTGGCGCCCAGCGGCTCGCCGACCGGGGCACCCGCGTCGTGCCCACATCCACATCACGCCCGAAGGGCTGCGTCTTGCCGCTGTGCTTCGCCGGCTCCAACCGATACGTGTGAGCCGCACCCACGCTCCACCCGAAGACGGCTGGCTCGCGGCATCCTTTCGTCTCGAGACGATCGACGGAGCCATCATCGATGTGCTCTCACTCGGTCCGAACATCTGCGTCATCGACCCCGTCGAGCTACGCGACCGAGTCGCCGACAGCGCCCGGCAGATCACGCTGCTCTACGCCGCCCGTTGACCACATGGGGGCTACAGCCCGATGACCCGGCCTGACGGCGACGGGAGCGACAAATTCAAGACGCGTCGCCGTGATCGCGGCAACTACTATCGAACGCATCCTGGCCGCCAATATCATCCAACAAATCTACGGTCAGGATTCGCCGCGTTCTCCGACTCCGGCCTGAGGCGAACGTCTTATCCTCCACGTACGGTTGACGGCCTCTCCGCACGGCGGTTCGGGGCGTGAGGGTGAGTCGGCGGACGACGGGATCCGCTCGATGGTCGCGCCGCGGTTCAGCTGACGGCGCGACCCGTGGCGTCCCAATAGGCGGCGCGGAGGCGCTTCTTGTCCGGCTTTCCGACCGGTGTCACCGGTACGTCGTTGACGTAGTCGATGGACTTCGGCGATTGCATCGAACCCTTGGCGTGCTTGACCGACGACTGCAGTTCGAGCGTGAGTGCCTCGCTCGGCTCGTGCCCGGGTGCCAAGACCACGACGGCCTTCACCGCCTCGCCCCACTTGTCGTCGGGCACCCCGATCACCATCGCCACCGAGACGGCGGGATGGGTGGTCAGGACGTCCTCGACCTCCTTCGGGAACACGTTGAAGCCACCGGTGATGATCATGTCCTTCGTGCGATCGACGATGTGGAGGAAGCCGTCCTCGTCGAGCCGCCCTACATCGCCGGTGTGCAGCCAGCCGCCCTCCAAGGCGACCTGCGTCTCGTCGTCGCGATCCTTGTAACCGTGCATCACGAGTGGCCCACGCACGCAGATCTCGCCGGTCCCGCCGGGTGCCACCGGCACACACTCACCGTCCAACAGGGCGACGTGCATCCAGGGCGTCGACCGCCCGCATGAGGCGAGCCGCGACGGCTTGGAGAGATCGTGCTCGGCCTTCTTCAGATGGGCGAGGACCATCGGCGCTTCGGTCTGGCCGTAGAACTGGAAGAAGATCGGCCCCCAGTGCTCGATCGCCGCAGCCAGCTTGGCCGGGCTCATCGGTGAGGCGCCGTAGAAGACCGTTTCCAGACTCGATACATCAGCGGTTGCATACGACGAGCACGTCTGCAGCGCGTACAACATGACGGGCACGACCATCGCCGCAGTGATCCGTTTGCGCTCGATGGTGCGCAGGAACTCGTCGGGATCGAAACTCTCCAGCACCGTGAACATCCCGCCCCTGGCCAGGACCGGCGCACACAGCGACATCGCCGCGTGCGACAAGGGCGTCACGACCAACATCCGTAGTTCGTCGGGGAACTCCCACTCCGCCAGCTGGATCATGGTCATCGCCGCCCACACCCGGTGGGGCATCAGCACGCCCTTCGGGCGGCCCGTCGTGCCGCCGGTGTACACGATCGTGGCCAGGTCCTCCGGGTGGACGTCGGCCGGTACCAGCGGTTGAGGATTGAACTCGGCGGCCATCGCCAGGTAGTCGTCGCCCACCTCGGACGGGCCGAACGAGAGCAGTCGCAGACTTGGAAACCTGGTCTGCAGTTCGGCCGCCCGCCCGCCGAAATGACGCCCGTCGAAGATCAAACACTCGCATTCGGAATCACCCAGGAGGTAGGCGTGATCATCGAGCGAGCCCATGGGATGCAACGGTGTCAGGACGCAGCCGTTGATGAACGAAGCAGCGATGTTCGAGAGCACCTCGGGGCGGTTCTTGGACAGCACCGACACCCGACTCCCGCGACCGAGGCCGACGGTCCGCTGGGCTTGAATCAATCGGCTCGTCTGGTGTCGAACGTCGGCGTACGAGGCGACGACGCCATCGAGGTCGAGACAGGGTTCGTCGTTCCTGCGCTCCAGCCACTGGGCGAGCATGTGCGGAAGGAGCGGTGTCTCGAACAGTGTTTCCATGAGGTTCTTCCCTTCGGGCGGTGTATCCGTAGCGTGAACGTCGACGCGCCTATCCCCACTCGGGCGCGAAGACGTTGTGCGGTTCGATGGGTCCTTTGTCGGCGTGTCGCGCCAATTCGAGCCGGCCGAGCTGATTGCGATGCACCTCGTCGGGCCCGTCGGCGATCCGCAGGAGGCGTGCCGTTGCATACGCTGCTGCCAGGCCGAAGTCGTTGTTCGTGCCTGCGCCGCCGAACGCCTGGATCGTCCAATCGATGACCTGGCAGGCCATGTTGGGGACGGCGATCTTGATCATCGCGATCTCCCGGCGAGCCGACTTGTTCCCCACGGTGTCCATCAAATGGGCCGTGTTGAGTGTGAGCAGTCGCGCCTGGTCGATGGCGATACGGGCGTCGGCGATCCGCTCCAAGGTCACGGTACGAGTCGACACCGGATGACCGAACGTCACGCGATGCTGCGTGCGACGGCACATCATTTCGAGGGCCCGTTCGGCAAGACCGATCAGGCGCATGCAATGGTGGATCCGGCCGGGACCCAATCGTCCCTGAGCGATCTCGAACCCTCGGCCCGGCCCGAGCAGCATGTTCGATGCCGGAACTCGAACGTCGTCGAACGCGACCTCCGACGCCCGGTCGGGCATGCCGTAGAAGTTGAAGACCGGCAGCGGCCGGATCACCTGCACACCCGGCGTGTCCTTGGGAACGAGGATCATCGATTGCTGCAGGTGCCGATTGGGGTTCTCCGGGTCGGTCTTCCCCATCAGAATGAAGATCTCGCAGCGCGGATCGGTGGCATTGGTCGTGTACCACTTGCGACCGTTGATGACGTACTCATCTCCGTCGAGCTCGATCGAGGTGGCGATGTTCGTCGCGTCGCTCGACGCCACGTCCGGTTCGGTCATCGCGAAGGCCGAGCGGATCTCCCCGGCGAGCAGCGGAGCCAGCCACCGCTGCTGTTGCGCGTCTGTCCCGTAGCGGGCGAGCACCTCCATGTTGCCGGTGTCGGGCGCCGAACAGTTGAACACCTCCGGCGCCAGGTGCGACCGGCCCATCACCTCGCACAACGGCGCGTACTCGAGATTGGTGAGTCCGGTGCCGTGTTCGCTACCGGGAAGGAACAGATTCCACAGGTCGGCCGCTCGGGCCAGTGGCTTGAGCTGCTCGACGATCGGCCACACAGCCCACGGCCCCAAGGTCATCGATTGCTCGAAGAAGGTGGCCTCGTTGGGATAAACGTGCTCGTCCATGAACGCCAGCAGGCGCTCCCTGAGTTCGATCACTCGTGCGGACTCGTCAAAGCTCATACGGATTCCCTTCGCTCGCGTCGGTGGGTCATAGCGGGATGTTGGGGATCGGCAACGGACCCGCCTTGTGTTGGCGGACATGATCGAGCCAGTCGCGGCGCGACTCGATGGCCAGCGTGGCGACCGAACGGGCCATCTCGACATCGTGGTTCTCCAGCGCGCGCAGCAACTGGCGCTGGTAGGCGATGGAGATCGGCTGCAGAATCGGATCGGAATGCAGCCAGGCGCGCCGCACACTGTCTCCGGCGCTGTGCAACGCCCGCAGGATGTTCGTCAGCCATGAGTTGCCGGTCGCCTCGGCCACGACATCGGCGAACTGGTCGTGCAGGGCGACCACCTCGTCGGTCCCCTCCGCGGCATCGAGTCGTGCCAGCAGCGCTCGTAGCCGCTCGAGCTGCCCGTCGGTGACCCGTTGGGCGGCGAGCGCGGCGGTCTGGGGGAAGAGCAGGCGGCGGACCTCCAACACTTCGTACAGACTGTCGTCGGAAGCGAGATCGATGGCGAACACCATGCTGGACAGCAGGTCGTCGGGTTCGAGGCTGCTCACATATGTGCCGTCACCGCGGCGGACGTCGAGAACCTTGATGTGCGACAGCGCCTGCACGGCTTCACGCAATGAACCCCGGGAGATCCCAAGAGTGTCGGCCAGTTCCTGCTCGGGAGGCAACTGATCGCCGGCGCGCAGACGTCCGTCGATGATCATCGCTCGAATCGTCTCGATCGCTTGACTCGTCACGCTCACGGCGAAAACCTCCAATGTCTGCGCGCTCTATGATGCCGCATCTCGCTGGTCGTGCCCAACCGTTCGGTGAGCGAGAACGTGGCAACTCGCCTCTTCCCGCTCGCTCCGCCCGGCGGCTGATTCGAATCGACGGGCCTGACAATGGCCAGACATAGGATGTATCGGCCGCACTGGTCGGCATCGGGAAGGTGGTGAGGTGCGTTGAGGAGCGAGAGTGAGGCGATCCGCCGGGTCATCGATGCCTTCGAGAAGTCGGACTGGTCCGAGATCGATGTCCGTGTCGGACCGGTCCGCGTCCACCTGCGGACGGGCGACCCAACCGATTCCGGCCCGACGCCCGATTCCGTGCGGAGCGGGGACGACTCCGCCGTAGACGCTCGCCGAACAGGTGTCCGGCCCGAGCCCGGTCCCGACAACTCGCCATCGGTACCGCCGTCGAGCGCGGCGACACCGGTCGACGTTGCCGCTGATGCGTTCGTCGTCCGCTCCCCATCACCCGGCATCTTCTGGCGTTCGCCCCAGCCCGGTGCACCGCCATTCGCCGACGTCGGCCAGCACGTCGACGTCGCATCGACCCTATGCATCGTCGAGGTGATGAAGTTGATGAACCATGTCAAGGGTGGGGTCGTGGGAACGGTCGTCGCGGTGTTCGGACGTGACGGTGTCGCGGTCGACAAGGGCGAAGCGCTGTTCGCCATCGACACGGCGGCCGGCGCGGCGTGATGACCGGCCCGATCCGCCGGGTGCTCGTCGCCAATCGCGGGGAGATCGCGGTCCGGATCGTTCGGGCCTGCCACGCCGAGGGCCTGCAAGTCGTGGTCGCCGTCAGCGATGCCGACGTCAACTCGCTCGCGGCGCGCATGGCCGATGATGTTGTGGAGATCGGCGCACCGAGCCCGGCCTCGAGCTATCTGCGGGTCGGCCAGATCGTCGCCGGCGCGTTGCTCGCCCGCTGCGATGCAGTCCATCCCGGCTACGGATTCCTCTCGGAACGGCCGGCTCTGGCCGAGGCCTGCGTCGACAACGGCCTGATCTTCATCGGCCCCTCTGCGGATGTCATCCGGCGGGGCGGCGACAAGGTGGCGGCGCGGGAGTGCGCCCGCTCGGCCGGGGTGCCGGTCGGGGCAGGCTCCGACGCTGTCGCCGGCGTCGATGAGGCTGCGCTGGTCGCCCGACATGTCGGGTTCCCGCTGTTGTTGAAGGCGGCCGCGGGCGGTGGCGGTCGTGGGATGGTTCGCGTCACCGACAACGCCGAGTTGACCGAACGCTTCGCCGTCGCCTCCAACGAGGCCCGTGCCGCCTTCGGCGACGGACGGTTGTACATCGAGCGGTTTGTCGAGCACGCCCGCCACGTCGAGGTCCAGTTGGTCGGCGACGCCCACGGCCATCTCGTCCATCTGGGCCATCGGGACTGCTCGTTGCAGCGCCGCTACCAGAAGGTCGTGGAGGAGGCGCCCGCATCGGCGGTGCCCCCGGCCGTCTGCGAACGCATCGCCGACGCCGCTGTCGCGATCGGCCATGAGCTCGGCTATGTCGGTGCCGGCACCGTCGAGTTCCTCGTCGATCTCGATCGGCAGGAGTTCTCGTTCCTCGAGGTGAACACCCGGGTGCAGGTCGAGCATCCCGTGACCGAGATGGTCACCGGTATCGATATCGTCCGCGAGCAACTGCGCGTCGCCGCCGGCGAGCCGCTGTCGTTCGGCCAGGGCGACGTCGCCATCGATGGTCATGCCGTCGAGTTCCGGATCAACGCCGAGTCTCCGACCGACGGTTTTATCCCCTCACCAGGTCGGCTGACGACGTGGCTTGCGCCCCACGGGCCGGGCATCCGGGTCGACACCCATGCCTTCGAGGGCTACGTCGTACCGCCCTACTACGACTCGTTGCTGGCCAAGCTCATCGTCCACGGCCGTGACAGGTCCGAGGTCATCGAGCGCGCCGGCGCCGCCCTGGAGGCATTCACCGTGGCCGGAGTGGAGACCAATGTCGAGATGCTCCGCCGGATCCTCGAACAGCCCGACTTCGTCGCCGACACGGTCGATACGCGCTGGCTCGAGCGGGTCTTCCTGCCCGAATTCGAGCGCTCGCCTGCGCCGGCAGCGCCGCACAACCCGCAAGGAGCACGGTGACGTGGCCCACATCGAGATCATCGACCAGACGCTGCGCGACGGTCAGCAGAGCCTGTGGGGGATGCGGATGAAGGTGGCGCACCTCGCCGCCATCGCCGAGGACATCGACTCGGCCGGCTTCCGTGTCGTCGACCTCACCGGCAGCTCCATCTTCGAATGCATGATGCGCTACAACCGCGAGGATCCGTGGGACGGCCTCGACCTGTGGCGGACCTGGCTGCCGAACTCGAAGCTGCGCTCCGGGTCCCGGTCGAACTGCATCGCCAAATTCGGTCTCAGCCCTGACTCGCTGATGGATCTGTGGATCCGCACGCTGGCGAACCACGGCATCGACAGCTTCTGGATCTACGACTGCCTCTACAACATGGACAAGATGGAGCGGCTGTGCCGTACGGTCGCCGCCGCCGGGTGCGAGGTGGTGCCGGCGATCATGTACGGGATCAGCCCGGTGCACACCGACGAGTGGTTCGCCCAACGGATCCGTGACTACATCGGCTGGGGGATCACCGATGCGATCTACTTCGAGGACGCGGCCGGCATTCTCACCCCCGAGCGGGCCAAGACGCTGTTCCCCTCGCTGGTCGCCGCAGCCGGTGACGTGCCGATCGAGGTGCAGTGCCACAACACGACCGGGATCGCCGGGTACAACTACCTGATCGGGGTGGAGGCCGGTATCCGCGTACTGCACACCGCGCCGGGCCCGATGGCCAACGGGCCGTCGTTACCGTCGACGGAGCAGACAATGGAGAATCTCCGCTGGACCGGCCACACCACCTCGGTGGACCTTGACCGGGTGAGGCGGATCAGTGCCCACATGCGGCGGGTGGCCGAGCAGGAGGGCCACCTGATCGGCGTTCCCAACGAGTACACCGTGTTTCCGTACCAGCATCAACTCCCCGGGGGGATGACGGGCACACTCAAGGCCCAGCTTGCGCAGTACGACATGTCCGATCGGTTCGAGGAGGTGCTCGAAGAGGTCGTACAGGTCCGCGCCGACCTTGGGCACCCGATTTCGGCGACGCCGTTCTCCCAGCTCATGGGCATCCAGGCCGTGCTCAATGTGGTCACCGGCGAGCGTTACAGCGCCGTGCCCGACGAGGTGCTCGTCTATGTGCTCGGCCACCTCGGCGAACCTCCCGCCCCGATCGACCCGAACGTGCTCGACCGCATGCTTTCCACCGATCGCGGCAAGGAGGTCCAGCAGTGGACCCCGCCCCAACCCTCGATCGACGAGCTCAAGGCCGAATACGGAGACCGCACGATGTCGGACGAGGAACTCCTACGCCGCTACCTCGTCCCCCTCCCCGACGTCGAAGCCACCCGCGTCGCCGGCCCGGCCAAACGCACCTACGAGTTCATCGGCGACGGCATTTCCGAGGCGCTGGTCGACCAGATCCTTGCCTCGTCTCGAGCCACTTTCGCCCACATCGAAATCGGCGATGCCACACTGACGCTTCGCCGCTGAGCGTCAGCCGATTTGCTCGGCCAGGCCGATGAGAATGCCTTCGGGGCCCCGGACATAGCAGAGCCGATACACGTCCTCGTACTGGACCACCTCGTCGACGAGCTGCGCGCCGTGCTCGCGGAGCCGGTCGAGCGTATCGTCGAGGTCGTCCACGGTGAACATGACGCGAAGGTAGCCGAGGGCGTTCACCGGGGCGTTCCGGTGATCGGCGACCACAGGCGGCGTGAGGAAGCGCGAGAGTTCGATCCGGCCGTGGCCGTCCGGCATGCGCATCATCGCCATCTCGACGCGCTGGTCGCGCAGTCCAGTGACGCGCCCTGACCATTCACCTTCGATCATGGCTCGTCCTTCGAGTTCGAGGCCCAGCTCTGCAAAAAAAGCGATAGCCGCATCAAGCGATTCCACCACGATGCCGACATTGTCCATCCGTTGAAGCGCCATCCGGCCATCATTCCAGATCGCACAGATCGCCCGTTCCGCAGGGCACCTCGACCGGACGGCGAGTCGGGGCTACGAGAATGGGGTCGTGGGCCGGGGTTGGGGGATGCCGTCGACGGTGATTTCGAGTTTCTCGTCGTAGAAGCAGAGCAGCCCGGTGATCGCGGCTGATTCGCGCACCGGGGAGACGTACGACCAGACGAGGTCGGGCTGTACCGAGTCGCCGATGCGCACGTGCCAATACTGCGCCTCGCCCTTGTACGGACATTGGGTTCGTGTCGGTGACGGTTCGAGCAGGTCCATGCGGACGTCGGTCATTGGCAGGTAATGCCGCCGCGGCAGGGTCGTTTCGAACAGCATCGTCGGGCGCTGCGAATCTGCCACCACCACGCCGTCGAGTTCGACGACGACGTGGCGGGTGCTGCGTAGGATCTCGATGCGTTTGTAGGGGTCGCGGGCGTGGACGAACACTTCTTCGTCCTCCTCGAACCAATGGTCGAACGCGCCCCAGCGCAGGGCGACGTGGTCGGTGAGTGCCGCATTGGTGTGGGTGTAGGAACGATCGCCAACCGCCGCGATGTCGACTGCGGCCCGGGGGAAGAAGTACGTCGGGTAGTACGGCTTTTCCCAGACCAGCAATGGCGACCCGTCGGCGACGTACCGCCCGTCGTGCATCACCCGCACCCGTTTGGGTGACGGTTCGATGCGGACTGAGGAATCGGTCGTGGTCATCCCACAACGCTAACGGCCGGCGATGACGGCGATGACGGCGGTGACCGCGACCGGGACCGTCGGCGGCGGCCGTCACGTCGGACGGGGCGAGCGTGCGAGACTCGGCGATGCGCATCGAGCAGATCGCGATCCCGGCCGTTCGTCAGTTGTCGAGGCGGCCGAAGTTGGCCAGGGCGTTGTTTCGGTTGACGAACGACGAGAGCCCGTTCGAGCCGAGTTACTACGTCGATCCGTATCCGGCGCTCGAACTTGTGCGGCGAAAGTACGGCCACGTCTATTTCCGGAGGGTCTTTCGGCAGTGGTTCGTCGTCGGCTACGAGGAGGCGTTGGAGCTGCTCCGTTCGCCGTCGCTGTCGGTCAGCGGACCGCTGGAGCTGATGGTCACCGTTCGGCCGTATTCTGCGCTTTCCGACCAGGCCCGGACCAGTTTTCTACGGTGGTTGCTGTTCGTCGATCCACCGGATCACACCCGTCTGCGCGGCCTCGTGCAGCGAGCGTTCACACCGAACACGATCAAGGCATACGAGCCACGCGTGCGAGCGATCGCCAATGAGTTGCTCGCCGACCTGGCCGGCCAACCCACGCCCGACGTGGTGCACGGGTTTACGTCGCCGTTGCCGATCTTTGTGATCGGTGAGCTGCTCGGCTTGCCTCGTGAGCGCTGGGAATGGTTGAAGTCGACGTCGAACGACATCATGGGTCTGGTCGATCCGTTGCACGGGTTCGATGCGGGGTTGGTGAATGACCGGTTTGTCGAACTCAACGCCTACTTCTCCGAGGTGGTCGACGACCGGCGGGCCAACCCCCGCGGCGATCTGATTTCGGTGCTGGCCCACGCCGTCGACGATGGTGAGCAGCTCGACAATGACGAGTTGATCTCGTTGATCGGCTTTCTGATGTTCGCCGGTCACGAGACCACCACCGCGCTGATCGGCAACAGCCTCGTCGCCCTCGCCCAAAATCCTGCGCAACGGGCGTTGTTGCGGGCTCGGCCCGAGTTGATCGAGAACGCCGTCGAGGAGTTGATCCGATTCGATACGTCGGTCCAGGCAACACCGCGTACGACGACTGGCCCGATCACGATCGGTGGCACAACGATTCCCGCTGGTCAACAGGTGACCATCCTCTGGGGGCTGGTCAATCGCGACAAGCGGCGATGGTCCGACGCTGACGAACTCCGCCTCGACCGGCCCGATCCCAAGCCGTTGTCGTTCGGTCACGGCATCCACCACTGCCTCGGCGCGGCGCTCGCCCGTCTCGAACTGCGTGTCGCGATCCCGGCGTTTCTTGACGCGTTCGGCGACTACGACATCGATCCGTTGACGACCAAATGGAAGCACTCGCTGACGTTGCGCGGACCGAAGGAGATGCCGGTCGGCCGCCAGCGGTAACCCGCTGGCCGCCTTCTCGGGTGCCGGCACCGTCGACAGCGACTGCCGCTCGACGTGTAGCGGCCAACGACTGCTAGTCCGACGGTGAAGCAAGGCTGAGTTTTCGTGAGCGGACGCCCGGCAGACCCCACTCCCCGACGCCGAAACCGATGCACCCGCTGGGCGATGTTGCTGCGTGGTTGTACGTCAATCTGAGTCAACTATGCGATGATCTGAGCGGCCCTTGGAGATTGCAACGGAGGTACGACATGTGGATGCGTCGAGGGGCGGCGGTGTTCGGGACATTGCTCGCATTCTTGGCGTCAGTGCTGTCGCCATCTTCAGCGGGCGCAGCGCCCAACGGCTGCTCCAGCGGCACGCCGGCATATGGCGTCGGGATCGCGATCACCCCCGAGTTCGTGGGGACGAACGACCTGGCGATCGCGGTCTACCCCGGTGAGCAGATCGACTACGACGTGACGATCTTCCTGCGGGTGGAGCCTGGTCAAGTCATCGTCTGCCCGATCCACGACGGCACGGTCACCGTGATGCTCCCCGACGGCGCCGGTCCCTTCACTATCGTGACCGGTCTTGCGCTCGACATCGGGCAATCGATCACGTTGGCCAACGTGCCGGGAACGAAGTACACCGTCAACGAGGCTGACGCGGTTCCCTCAGGAATCCGGCGGGTCGAGGCGATCGCGGCGGTGGCGGCGACGAGCGACGGTCCCGACGACGGCCCTCAGGACGACGCTCCGGTCACGGCGACCGCAGTTGCGCCGACTTTCCTCCTCGCGCCCTCCACCCAGCTGTCGGTCACGCCCGATCGCACGGTCGTCCCGACCGGCGCCCCGGTCGTGTGGACGATCGTCGAGCGCAACGACACGCCTACCGGATACTTCCCCGTCGGGCTCGACGCACCACGCGTCGAGCTGTCGACCGACGCTGGAGCGACGTCGTTCGCCACGCTGACCGCCTCGAGCACTGGGATGACCGGCGACGACGGAAATGGCGTGCTGAACATGGGCGAAGCCTGGACGTGGACGGTAACGACGAGTCCAGTCCAGGACGTCACGGTCACAGCCACCGGCTTTGGTACCGGCCCACGAGATCGGGTCATCACGTTCCCCGCCGATGCTGAAGAACGCGCCGCGGCCTCGGTCGACGTGATCGCTCCAAGCACTGTCGTGGGGATCAGTGCTGCTCCCGCGGGGGTGACTCTCGGGAGTCCGGTGACGTGGACGGTGACTGAGCGCAACGACGGCGACGTCCCGCTGACGACGCCGTTGGTACGCCTCGACACTCGCGGCGCTGACAATGGTGATCTGGCGATCTTGTCGGCGCCCCCGGCCAGCGGTGATGTGGACGCCGACGGTGTACTCGATCCGGGTGAGACGTGGACGTGGACGATCACCACGATCCCGACCGCGGGCGTCACCGTCACCGCCACCGGTCATGGCACCGATCCACTCGGGCGCGACATCACGTTCCCGACCGATCCCGAAGAACGCGCCGCTGCGTCGGTGAACGTCATCGTGACGACCCTTCTGCCGCCCACCGGAACACCTCGCACTACCTGGTCGATCGCCAGCGTTGGATTAGCCATGCTGCTCGGCGGTGCGGCGCTCCGATTCCTGTCCAGCCCACGGTCCCGCCCCTCCTGACCAGGTGATTCCCGATCGTCGGCCCGAGGTCTCTCCAGCCGCCACGCAATGTCAGGGCGGAGTCGGGCGGGTTTATGTCGAATTTACGGCACGAACGAAGTCGTCTACCTGCGCACGGTGGGTCGCGCCGCGTTCATCGGCTCAAGCATCAGACGTTAAGGTTCGTCGGGAGTAGCCGACTCCGGAATTCGGGCGAGCGCTCAGGGAACTTCAGCACGTCCGGCGGTTCGATCTGTCGAGGCATCAGACCGATCGGGGGATCACGTCGTATGTCGACGTACGAATTCGACACCACGCTCGATCCGGACTATCCGGTGCTCACGCGGGGCAATGCCGGCGAGATCATGCCCGACATCGTCTCGCCGTTGTCGGCGACGGTGTTCTTCCCGCCGCTCGAGGCCGCCTGGCGGCGCTCGTTCAACGAGACGTGGGACGTGATGGACTGGCCTGACTGTCCGACCACGTTCGCCCCGATCGTCGGCGGGCGGTTCTACATCAACATCTCCGCCTTCCGGCGACTCGCCGACCTCACCCCCGGCACCAGCCCCGAGGACATCGACCGCACGCTGTTCTCTGCGGGTGGGATCAAGCTCGCCCCGTACGAGGCTCCCGACGAGCCCGGCTATGCGGGTCGCGGCGAGAGCGTGGCGGCGGCGACCGCGTCGCTTCTCGAACACCCACCGATCGAGCGCGTCCAACGGGAGCACGACGCGGCCCAGGCCCGACGGGTCGAGGGTCGTGCCCGGCGAGCCGAGAGCTCCAACGAGGATTTGCTTGCCAGGTTCGAGTCGCTGCAGCCATTCATGGAATCCGACTTCGTCACCCTGTTCATCGGCTCGTCGGTGAGCCCGGTGGCGTTTGGATCGTTGCAGGCCGGCCTCGTCGCGATCTACGGCGACGACGGCTACGAACTCGGTCGCCAGGCGGTGATGGGTATCGGCGGTATCGAGTCCGCCGAGGCGGCCCGCGCCGTCGCCTCCCTCGCCGAACTGGAAGGCGACGAGTTCGAGCGGGCCTTTGAACGGGTACTTGAGCAGTACGGCTTCCGTGGCGTGAACGAGTGGGAGATCGCCGCGCCGTCGTGGGAGGTCCGTCCCGATGTCCTCAGGCGAGCCGTCGGTGCGGTTCGGGCCGGGAGTGCCGTCCGCGACCCGGACTCCACGCGGCGTTCGGCCTTGGCCCGGTTCGACGCCGATGGCGTGCGGGAGCAGTTCCCCGCGCTCGATCTGTGGCTCGATCGATGCCGGGACTGGCTCGGCATCCGCGAACGGACCAAGGCGACATGCGTGCTGACGATCAACGAAATGCGCCTCGACGCGCGGGAGATCGGTCGCCGGCTGGCCGCGGCGGGCACGCTGGAGTCGGCCGACCAGATCTACTTCCTTACTTTCGACGAGTTCCGCGCCGCCGCCCGAGGCGGCGAGGTCGACCTCGACCGCGTGCACACCCGCCAAGCGGCCAAGGCCGAGATGCTCCGCTACCAGGAGCCGTTGTTCGCCGTCGCCGGCGAGGTACCACCAATCGATCAGTGGCCGCTCAAGGTCAGTGCTGACGACGGCGGGGCGTCCGACGAGATCGTCGGTGCGGCCGGCAGTCCCGGCGTCGCCACAGGTCGGGCGCGGGTCGTGATCGACGCCTACGCCGACGAACCACCCGAGCCCGGCGAGGTGCTCATCGCCCCGATCACCGATCCGGGATGGATGCCACTGTTCGTGGGCGCCGTCGCCGTGGTCGCCGAGATGGGCGGCGAATTGAGCCACACGATGATCGTCTCGCGTGATCTCGGCATCCCGGCGGTGGTCGGGGCGATCGGGGCCATGACGGTCATCCGCACGGGTGATCTGATCGAGGTCAACGGGTCCACCGGCGTCGTGCGGATTTTGGAGCGAGCGTGAGCATCAGCTTCGACTTCTCCGGGCGCACCGTCCTTGTCACCGGTGGCGGCCGCGGCATCGGGCGCGCTCTCGGCCAGTTCTTCGCCGACGCCGGGGCGACGGTGGCGGTTGCCGATGTCGATGCGCACGCCCTGGCCGAGGTGACGGCCGCGCTGCCCGGAACGATCCCGCTGCAGATCGACGTCTCCGACTCCGGCTCGGTCGCCGCCGGAGTCGCCGACGTGCTCACCAGGACCGGTCGGATCGATGTCGTCGTCAACAACGCCGGCATCCTGCGCGACCGTGTCGTGTGGAAGCTCACCGATGCCGACTGGCAGGCCGTACTCGGGGTGCACCTCACGGGCACGTTCAACATGACCCGGGCCGTGGTGCCGGCGATGCGCGAGCAGGGTTACGGCCGGATCGTCAACGTGACCTCGTACACCGGGCTGCACGGCAACGTCGGGCAGTCAAACTACGCCGCCGCGAAAGCTGGGATCATCGGCTTCACCCTGACCACCGCCAAGGAACTCGCTCGTTTCGGCATCACCGTCAATGCCATCTCTCCCAACGCCGAGACCGAGATGGTCGCCTCGATCCCCGAGGACCGCCGCGCCGAATTGCAGGCCCAGATCCCGATCGGCCGCTTCTCCGCGCCGTACGAAGTCGGTCCCGCCGTCGGCTTCCTCGCCTCGGAACAGTCCGGCTACATCACCGGAGTCGTCCTTCCCGTCGACGGCGGCCTGTCGATCTAGCGGTTCGGATCCAGCTGGTCAGACGAGGCGGCTGACGACGAACACGATGAGCACGACGGCAAGCAGGATGATGGCGATGGCTGCCTTGCCATCCCCCGCGGCCCGGTCGGGTGCAACGCGCTGACGCTCTTTGTTCATCTGTTCGTCCTCTTCATCACGGTCGTCCTCATGATGTTCAATGCAGATCGCGGACTCAAGCTGCGACAGAACTCGCCACACCCCGGAGGGTGTGGCGAGTCCGAGCCCGAATGAAGGTTGAGATCAGGGAGCCTTGCCGGCGGCGAGGTTGCCCACGTCCTCGAAATCGGTGGTCAGCGGGACGATCTTGCCCTTGTCGAGCTTGCTGAACACAACGCTGCGATTGAACAGCCGCTCGTAGCCCTTGAGGCCGTCGGTCCACTCCTTGGTGAAGTCGAGCACCGGCACCATGCCGCCGAGGTCGAGCTTGGTCGTGGCCGTGGCGGCGTCGAAGAACGACTTGGCCGTGATATCACCCTTGATCGTCGAGGCGATCTGGTTGAAGCCGACGAACGCCGCCCACGTGCCCATGCCACCGAGGCTGTTGTAGTCGAGCCCGTCGCCGGTGAACCCGGCCTCATCGAGTGCCTTGCGGTACTCGTCCCACGGCTTGGTGGAGATGTCGGGGTACATGCCGGCGGCGACGTCACCGTCGGTCGACGCCTCGTTGCCCTTGGCCGACACCTCGTTGAGGTTGCCCTGCGGGCCGTACTGGCGAGCCGTCGTACCCGACTGGGTCCACGCGGTGTTCCAGGTGATGAACGGCGTCTCGGACATGATGCTGATCACACAGTCGGCGCCCTTGGTGGCCTGGGCGACCTCGGCCGAGTAGTCCTGGGCGGTGGGCGGCAGGATGACCGTCGTACCGAACTTCGTGTTGAGCGCCTTGGCCGCGTTCTCCATCGGCGGGATGAAGATCTGGGCGCCGTCGATGATCACGGCGTTGATCGCCTTGCAGCCATCGTCGACGGCACGCTTGACCGCTCCGACCGCATACATCGGCTGGTTACCGATCGGGAACGAGTACTTGCTGGTCAATTCCGAAGGTGTGATCGGGCAGCACTCGCCGAACCACGTGATGTTCGACTCGGCGATGACCGGCACGATGCTCTCGGCGAAGTACGTGAACGATCCGACGATCGACACCATGCCCTCTTCGACGGCCTGGCGAGCACATGTCGTGGCTACGGCGGGATCGAACTTCTCGTCGCAGACGGTGACCTTGAGCGGACGGCCGGCGATGCCGCCGCGGGCGTTGATGTACTTCTCGTAGGCCATCGCGGTGTTGGCGATGTTTTTGTACGTCGGGCCGGCGGCATTGAGTGTGGTCACCGTCATCAGCTTGATCGGGTCGCCGGTCGGTGCCGAACCGGCTGTGGTCTCGGGAGCGGCGGCCGGCACAGTGGTGGCATCGCCGGCGGGTTCTGCCGTTCCGCCGCTGCTGCCGCAGGCGGCGACACCGAGTGCGACCGCGGCGAGTAGCGCCAACTTGATCTGCCGCGACTTCCGGCGCGGAATCGAACGGTGGTCACGCGTAGACATCAGTATTTCCCCCAGGTGTGAAGATATGGCCGATGCGTTTTGCGCATCGACGCAACGCTATGTGTGCCCATATCTAGCACAAGACATCGGATGTCCGCGACAACGTCGAGGAACCGAGCGACGAAAAGCCTGGCAGTCAGTAGGGGACCAGTCCGGTTTCACCACTGGACGGAGGCGCGCTACCATCCGATCGGGGTTGACCGCTCTGATGTTTCGCTATGCGAGGCGGAGCGGATAGAGGAGGATGATGAACGAGGTCATCAGATTCGCGCTGCTGGGGCTCGGCGTCGGCGCGCTCTATGCCTTCGCCTCGCAGGGCCTCATCGTGATCTACCGCGGCACGGGGGTGCTCAACTTCTCGCTGGGCGCGACGGCCATCGCCGGCGTCTACCTGGAATGGGAGTTGCAGTACCAGCACGGCATGCCGTTTCTGCTGGCATCGGTGTGCGGAGTTGCGTTGTCAGCCCTGCTCGGGGTGCTGACCCACTGGGTGATCATGCGACCACTTCGTTACGCAAGTTCGCTGGTGCGCGTCATCGCCACGCTCGGCGTGCTGGTCACCATTCAGGCTGGGGTCGTCATCCGTTACGGGTCCAACGCCCGCCAGGTCGACAGCTGGCTGAAGACGTACCGGGTGACGCTGTGGAGCGATGTTGGAATCACCATCGATCGCGTCATCCTGGTCGGCATTGCCACCGCGTCGGCGTTCGGGCTGTGGCTGCTCTACCGGTCGAGCCAGTTCGGGCTCGCCACCGAAGCCGTATCCGAGAGCGAACGGTCGGCGGCAGCCGTCGGTATCTCGCCCAACCGCATCGCCGTATTGAATTGGGCCCTCGGATCGGCCATTGCCGCGGTCGCCGGCATCCTGGTCGTGCCGATCATCACGTTGCAGGTCACGGCGATGACGTCGCTGATCCTCGCGGCAATGGCTGCGGCGCTGATCGCCGATTTCCGCTCGTTCCCAGTGGCCACGGCGGCTGGGTTGGTGCTCGGCATCGGCCAGACCCTGGTCTCGCGGTTCGCCGACCAACAGGGCCTCGGTCCGTCACTGCCGTTCCTGGTGATCATCGTGTTCCTGGTGTTCAAGGGCCGGTCGTTGCCCCTGCGCGACTACTTCCTCAAGCAGATGCCAATGCTCGGCAACGGGCGCTTGTCGTGGGACTGGATGCTGCTCGGGTTCGGCTTCGTCGTGTTCCTGATGCTGACCAAGCAGGCCAAGTGGGTCGATGCCCTCACCGTGACGATGGGGGTGGGGATCGTCATGCTCTCGATCGTCGTGCTGACGGGCTACGCCGGACAACTCTCGCTCGGCCAATACGCCATGGCCGGGTTCGGCGCCTACGTCGCCGGGCGGCTGGCCGCCGTGTTTCACATCCCGTTCCTGCTGGCCCTGGTCATCGGTGTGGCCGCCGCTGTCCCGCTCGGCATCATCTTCGGGCTGCCGGCGGTACGAACGCGCGGCATCAACCTGGCCATCGTCACCCTCGGCCTGGGGACGACGATGGAGTTGATGCTGTTCCGCAACCGGAACTACACCGGCGGTGTCAAGGGAACGCAGGTCGGCAAACCCGACATCTTCGGCTTCGACATCAGCTCGATCAAGCACCCGGCCCGCTACGGCATCTTCGTGGTCGTCATGGCGATGTTGGCCGTGGTGGTGGTTTCCAACGTGCGTCGCGGTCGCAGCGGTCGGCGGCTGATCGCCGTGCGCACCAACGAGCGGGCCGCCGCGTCGCTCGGCATCGACGTCATGGTGGCCAAGCTGTTCGCCTTCGCCTTCGCCGCGGCCATCGCTGCGCTCGGCGGCATCGTGCTGGCGTTCCGGCTGAGCTCCATCAGCTACCAGTCGTTCGACGCGTTCACCTCGGTGACCTACGTTGGCCTGACTCTGGTGGGCGGGGTCGGCCACCTGCTTGGCGCGTTCGTCGGCGGCACGATGGCCACCGCCGCGGTCAACCAGGAGATCATGGAGTCGACGTGGGATGGCATCGGGCGCTGGATCCAGCTGATCAGCGGCATCGCCATCCTGCTCACGGTGCTCGGCTACCAGGACGGCGTGGCCGCCGAATGGGTGAAGATGTTCCGGCTGTTCAAGAAGGCCCGCAAGTGGGGCCGCTCGTACATCATCGAACTCGCCGACGTTTCGGCTCCCGTTGTGGCCGGCGAGCACACCAACGTGCCGCCGCGGACGCTCGCCCTCGAGGGGCTGACCGTGCGCTACGGGGCGGTCGTCGCCGTCAACGATGTCAGCTGCCGTCTCGCACCCGGCACGGTCACCGGCCTCATCGGCCCGAACGGGGCGGGCAAAACGTCGCTGATTGATGCGATCAGCGGTTTCGCCACCGCCGAGGGCCGGGTGATGCTCGACGATCTCGATCTCTCGGATCATCCGGCGGTCAAACGGGCCAGGGCCGGGGTGGTCCGGTCGTTCCAGTCGCTCGAGCTGTTCGAAGACGCCACCGTGTTCGAGAACCTCAGCGTGGCCGCCGACCCGCAGGACTTCCGCTCCTACCTGCGTGACCTCGTCTGGCCGGTCAATCCGCCGTTCCCGCCCGAGGTGGTGCGGGCGGTCATCGAGTTCCAGCTCGACGAAGATCTGCACCGTGACGTCAAGGACCTGTCGTACGGCAAGCGGCGGTTGCTCGCCATTGCCCGGGCGGTGGCGATGCATCCCAGCGTGCTGCTGCTCGACGAACCGGCCGCCGGCCGGAGTTCGGCCGAGAGCATGGAGCTGGCCCGGGTCGTGCGACGGCTCGCCGAGGAGTGGGGGATGGCCGTGCTCGTCGTCGAGCACGACATGAACTTCGTGATGGGTGTGTGTGATCGGGTGCTCGTGCTCGACTTCGGCCGATTGATCGCCTCGGGGTCCCCCGCGGAGGTCAGATCCGATCCGGCGGTCATCGCCGCCTACCTCGGCGGCGGGGTCGATGGTGACGACGTCGAGGGCGACGCCGTCGATGAGTCAGGCTCGGCGCCGACCGGGCCGGGGGCGCCGAAGCCTTCCGCGGTGACGATGGTCGGAGGCGGCGCATGACATCACTCCTCGAGACCCGCAGCCTCAAGGCCGGCTATATGAACCGGGCCGTGGTGAACTCGGTCAACCTCAACGTCCAACCCGGCGAGGTGGTCTGTCTGCTGGGGCCCAACGGTGCCGGCAAGACGACCACGCTGATGACGATCGCTGGTGAGCTGACCCCGGTCGACGGCATCGTCATGTTCGACAACGTGCCCACCTTCACCCCGATGTACCAGCGGGTACGTGACTCGGGCGTCGGCCTGGTCACCGAGGAGCGGCTGATCTTCACCAAGCTGTCAGCGCGCGACAACCTGCGCATCGGCGGCGGGTCGATCGACGAGGCCCTGGCCCTGTTCCCCGAGCTCGAACCCCGGCTGTCGGTGCGCGGCGGCATGCTGTCGGGCGGCGAGCAGCAGATGTTGGCCCTCGCCCGGGCGCTGAGCCGTCGGCCAAAGCTGCTCCTGGCCGACGAGTTGTCGCTCGGCCTGGCGCCGATGATCGTCGACCGACTGCTCGGCGCAGTCCGGGCGGCGGCGACCGAGCATGGCATGGGCGCGCTGATCGTTGAGCAGCACGCCCGCAAGGCGCTGTTGTACTCCGACCGGATGTACCTCATGGCTCGGGGCCAGATTCTGCTCGAACTCCCGTCGCACGAGGCGATCGAACGGCTCGACGAGATCGAGGAGACCTACCTCAGCGGCACGTCCGAGAACGAGGAAGACCACATCGAACGACTGCGCCGGAAGAACAAGCGCAAGGCGTGGAGACGGCTACGCGTGCGGGAACGGGAACTGGCGCGGCTCTCCGGAAAGATCGTGTCCACCAGGAAGGCAGAAGATGACGAGTATTACCTGGAGATCGAACGCCAACGGCGTGACCGGAGCATGCGTGCACGCAAGAGGAAGGGGTAACTGACCATGGGATACCGCACCGCGGAATTGCCACCCGTCGATCTCGACGAGTTCGCCAAGATCCCATTCTTCCCACGGATGAAGCTGCTGCAACTCCACTGGGTGGAGCAGGGCTTCGGCACGCCCAAGCAGACGGGGACCTTCTACGCCTGGAAGATCTTCTATTACGCGCTCTTCGGGCTGATCGTCTGCGGCGCGTTCACCAAGGGGTTGGAGTTCAACAACATCGCCGGGTGGTGGGACGAACCGATCCTCTACCAGAAGCTGATGGTGTGGACGATCCTGCTGGAGATCATGGGCTTGGCCGCGACGTGTGGCCCGTTGGCGTTCCACTTCGACCCGCCGATTGGAGGGATCCTCTACTGGTGGCAGCAGGACACGCTGCGCGTCCCGCCGTATCCGAACCACGTCCCGCTGACCAAGGGCACCCGGCGTACCCCATGGGACACCGGCCTGTACAAGCTGATCCTGGCCAGCCTGCTGCTGCTGTTGTTCCTCTCGCCCGAGCCGATCGCCGGCATGCCCGAGGGCAGCGCCGGCGTGTATCCCCAGTGGGCGCTGCTGATCTACTGCGGGCTCATCCTGCTGATGGGGTTGCGTGACAAGGTCGTGTTCCTCTCGTCACGCGCCGAACAGTACGTGCCGACCATGCTGTGCTTCGCCCTGTTCAGCAACTTCCACGACATGATCATCGCCGCCAAGATCTTCATCGTCGTGATATGGATGGGGGCGGGGTTCTCGAAGTTGCAGCACGGGTTCTCGTGCACCGTGGCGATCATGGTCCAGAACACGCCGTGGGTGGTGTGGGACCGGTTCCGCAAGGCGACGGTCAGGGACTACCCCAACGACCTGCGGCCATCGAAGCTCACCCACCTGCTTGCCCACATCGGCGGCACCACCTGCGAGATGATCATGCCGCTGGTGCTGCTGTTCTCCCCGTGGCCGTGGCTCACCTGGATCGCCATCGTGTCGATCTGGATGCTGCACAGCTTCATCATCTCCACGTTCCCGCTGGCGGTGCCGTTGGAGTGGAACGTCTTCTTCATGTTCTGCGTCGCCTTCCTGTTCGCCAACTTCCAGGCGGGCAACGGATACGGCGTGGGCGATATGGAGCCCGTGCTGCTGGTCACCGTCATCTGCGTGGCCCTGGCGCCGATCATCCTCGGGGCCCTCAAGCCGCAGTACGTCTCGTTCCTGGTCGGCATGAAACAGTACGCCGGCAACTGGGCGTCGGCCACGTTCTCGTTCCGCGACAAGTCGATGGAGGACCGGATCAACGA
>JANMJD010000487.1:0-1926 GCA_031371195.1 Actinomycetes bacterium
ATCGGCCCGACCGTGATGTTCCGCGTCGCAGCCAAAATCTGGCTGTAAATGACATACGGCTCCTGCCAGAGGATGTGCGAGTCGAACGTCCACACGTGCGAACACCCATACATCTCGGCCCGCCGCGCCAACTCGACAACCCGCGCCGAAGGAGGCGTCGTCTGCAGCACCACTCCAATGTCCACCACTGCCTCCTTCTCCAACGCGTGAGCATTGGGCCCGCCTGACGCGGCGCCGTGCTCACGCATTCATGGTTGGGACTATCGGTTCTGGGGGAAGCCGAGGTCGACGGAACTCGTGCGTGGATCGGGCCAGCGGGAGGTGACGACCTTGGAGCGGGTGTAGAAGTTGACGCCCTCGGGGCCGTACATGTGTTGGTCACCGAACAGGCTGGCCTTCCAGCCGCCGAAGCTGTAGTAGCTCACCGGCACCGGGATCGGCACGTTGATGCCGACCATCCCGACCTGCACGTCGAACTGGAATTGTCGGGCGACGCCTCCGTCACGGGTGAACAAGGCGACGCCGTTCCCATAAAGGTTGTCGTTGATCAACTTCAGGCCCTCGTCGTAGGAATCGATGCGGGTCACCGACAGCACCGGTCCGAAGATCTCGTCGTCGTAGCAACGCATGCCCGGCTTGACGTTGTCGATCAGCGACGGGTTGAGGAAGAAGCCATCGGCGGGCACGTTCGAGCGACCGTCGACGACCAGCTTGGCCCCTTCGGCCTCGGCGCCGCCGACATAGCCGGCCACCTTGTCGCGATGCTCACCGGTGATCAGCGGGCCCATCTCGTTGGACGGCTCGGAGTACGGGCCGACCTTGATGTTGGGGATGCGCTCGGCGATCTTGGTGATCAGCTTGTCGGCTACCGAGTCGACGGCAAGGACGACCGAGATGGCCATGCATCGCTCGCCGGCCGAGCCATAGCCGGCCGACACGGCGGCGTCGGCGGCCATATCGAGGTCGGCATCGGGCAACACGAGCATGTGGTTCTTCGCCCCACCGAGCGCCTGGACGCGCTTGGCGTTGCGGGTACCGGTCTCGTAGATGTACTTGGCGATCGGCGTCGAGCCGACGAAGCTGACGGCCTGGATGTCGGGGTGCTCCAGAATGCGGTCGACCGCCACCTTGTCACCGTTGACCACGTTGAACACGCCGTCGGGCAGGCCGGCCTGCTTGAGCAGTTCGGCGAGGAACAACGCGGTCGACGGGTCCTTCTCGGACGGCTTGAGGATGAAGGTGTTTCCGCAGGCCAGTGCATTGGCGAACATCCACATCGGCACCATCGCCGGGAAGTTGAACGGGGTGATGCCGGCGACGACGCCGAGCGGCTGCTTGATCGAGTAGACGTCCACGCCGCCGGCGGCCTGCTCGGAGTACCCGCCCTTGAGCAGGTTGGGGATGCCGCAGGCGAACTCGATGTTCTCGAGTCCGCGGGCAACCTCACCCAACGCGTCCGACACGACCTTGCCGTGCTCGGTGGCGATCAGCGTGGCGATCTCCTTGCGGTTGGCGGCGACCAGTTCACGCATCTGGAACATGATCTCGGCACGGCGCGACAAGCTGGTGGCGCGCCATGCGGGAAAGGCGGCCTTGGCCACCGCGATGGCGTGGTCCATCTCGTCGACCGAGGCGAAGTCGACCGTGGCCTGCACCTGACCCGTGGCCGGATCGAACACGTTGCCCGACCTGGTGGATGTGCCCTCGACGATCTTGCCGTCGATCCAATGCGAAATGCGGTTCATAGCGGTTCCTTGTTGCTTGTGTGCGTTGCAGGCCGCCGGGGGACGGCCGAGTGGAGAAACGATGCGTTTTCGTGTGGGTGTGGCCGGCGGGGGCCCGCACAACCGAACCAAAAAGGAGGGGGTTTTAGGCGGTACAGGGGCAGGCCCCCGCGGCTGGTCGGTCCCGGGGCCCGGCGGGCGG
>JANMJD010000013.1:0-28212 GCA_031371195.1 Actinomycetes bacterium
ATGTCGACGATCCGGAGAGCCACCACTGGTTCGTCGGCGCCGGGATGGTGCACGGCGTTCGTCTGCACGAAGGTCGGGCCGAGTGGTACCGCAACCGGTACGTCGGTAGTTCGTCGCTTCGGGCCCGCCAGGGGCAACCCGACATCGCCGGACCTAACTGGAACAACTCAGCGGGCGGACCGAACACCAACGTCGGTGGCTTCGCCGGCACGACCTGGGCGATGGTCGAGGCGGGCGGCTGCCCCGTGGAGTTGACCTACGAACTCGACACGGTCGGTCGCAACGACTTCTTCGGAACCCTGCCCGGCGCATTCACGGCCCATCCGAAGGTCGACGCGGATACCGGTGAGATGCACGCCATCGTCTATGCCTGGGCCGAGTGGATGGACCATGTGCAGTACGTCGTCGTCGGCGTCGACGGTCGGGTGCGGCGCACCGTCGATATCCCCTTGCCGGGAATGTCGATGGTCCACGACATGTCGCTGACGGGACGCTACGCCGTGGTCTACGACCAGCCGGTCACCGTCGACTTCGATCTGGCGTTCGCCGGTCGCTTCCCGTTCCGCTGGAACGCCGACTACGGCAATCGGGTGGGACTCCTCCCGCGGGAAGGATCGGCACCCGAGATCGTCTGGATCGACGCTCCGCTGTGCTACTCGTACCACCCGCTCAACTCCTACGACGCGCCCGACGGATCGGTGATCATCGACCTGTGCGTCTACGACAAGATGTTCGACAACGACATCCTCGGCCCGTTCGGTGACGGCCTGCCGCGTCTGGAGCGCTGGGTGATCCGGCCCGACTCGCGTTCGATCGGTGTCACGGTGATCGACGAGTCGTCGAACGAGTTCCCCCGTCACCGTGGTTCGCTGACGGCCAAGCCGTATCGCTACGGCTACTGCGCCTCACCGATGGTCGACGACCCCCGCGCCGGCTGGCCCACGCTGAAGCACGATCTGGTCACCGGGGAGCGCACGGTGTTCGATCACGGCGCTGGGCGCGCCGGAGGCGAGCCGGTGTTCGTCGGGCGGCCGGGAAGCACCGACGAGGACGACGGCTGGCTGGTCACGTTGGTTCACGATCTGACCAACGACGCCGCTGAGCTGGTCGTTCTCGACGCCCAGGACTTCGGTCGGGGATACGTGGCCCAGGTGCCGTTGCCGCAACGGGTGCCGTTCGGATTCCATGGCAACTGGGTGAGTGATCGATCGGTCGGCCCCGACTGAACGCCGAGTCGGTCGGTGATCCCACCGGCCCGATGCCGAACGAGGGCAGACTTGGAGAATGGACACCCCCCTCCCCTTTGACGCGGCGCGGGCCGCCGACCTGTCCGACCGGGCCGGCCGACACCTGTGGATGCACTTCACCCGCCTGGGCGCGTACCAGACCACTGCCGTGCCGATCATCACCCGCGGCGAGGGGTGCTACGTCGAAGACATCCAGGGCCGACGCTACCTCGACGCGCTCTCGGGTCTGTTCACCGTCCAGGTCGGACACGGCCGGGCGGAGTTGGGCGAGGCCGCGTCGCGCCAGGCGGCGACGCTCGGCTACTTCCCGGTCTGGTCGTATGCCCATGAACCGGCGATCACGCTGGCCACTCGGCTGGCGGAGATGGCCCCGGGCGATCTCAATCGAGTGTTCCTCACCCCATCGGGGGGTGAGGCGGTCGACACGGCGATCAAACTGGCCCGGCAGTACTTCAAGCTCCGAGGCGAGCACTCGCGTACGAAGGTCATCTCCCGCTATCTCGCCTATCACGGCACGGGGATCGGTGCGCTGAGTCTCACCGGCGTGCCCTCGATCAAGGCTCCGTTCGAGCCGCTGATGCCCGGGGCGATCAAGGTGCAGACCCCGTACCGTTACCGCTGCCACGACTGTGCCCACCTGAACGCCTGCACGCTGCGGTGCGCCGACGACGTGGCCATGCGGATCGAGATGGAGGGTCCCGACACCGTTGCGGCAGTGTTCATGGAGCCGTTGCAGAACACCGGTGGTGCCTTCGCCCCGCCGGAGGGCTACTGGGCCCGGGGTGCGCGAGATCTGCGATGAGTACGGCGTGCTGCTCGTGTCCGACGAGGTGATCTGCGCCTTCGGTCGGCTCGGCCATATGTTCGGTTCCGATCGCTACGGCTATCAGCCCGACATGATCACCTTCGCCAAGGGTGTGACGTCGGGATATGCGCCGCTCGGCGGACTGATGGTGTCGGACCGGATCGCCGAGCCATTCCTCGACGACCCGACGACCTTCCTCCACGGCCAGACGTTCGGGGCCCACCCGGTGGCCTGTGCGATCGCCAACGCCAACCTCGACATCTTCGAGCGTGAGAGCATCTGCGACCAGGTACTCGCCAAAGAGGACCTGTTCACGTCGCTGCTCGACGGCTTGCGAGACATTCCGCTCGTCGGCGATGTCCGCGGCGACGGGTTCTTCCGGGCGATCGAACTGGTCGGCGATCAGTCGACGAAGGCCGGCTTCTCGCCGGACGAAGCCGAGTGGTTGCTACGCGGGTATCTGTCGCCCAAGCTCTACGAGGCCGGCCTGATCTGCCGGGCCGACGACCGCGCCGAGCCGGTGATCACGTTGGCACCGCCGCTCATCGCCGGTGAGGAGGAACTGACGTTCATCGCCTCCACGCTGCGCCGGGTGCTCAGCGATGCGGCGGTCGAGTTCGCCCGGCGTCGCTGACCGGCTCGATGTCGTCGGGCGCGGCGGCGCGCTCGATGGCCGCCGCCACACGCGGCCCCCAATCGATCACCTCGGTCGAGCCTCCGGCGGCGCGGATCTCGATTCGCTGGGCCGCGAGGTCAGCGGCGACGGCCTCGATGTTGCCGGGTAGCGCTTCGGCGAGGCGCGTGCGCAGCCACGTTGCCAGGGCCGGGCTGCGACCGTCGGTCGAGACGGCCACGGTGACCGGTCCGCGCCGAGCGACGGCGGGCAGGGTGAAGCTGCAGTTCGCCGGGTCGTCGGCCGAGTTGACCCAGACGCCGGCGGCGGTGGCGTCGGCGGCGACCTGTCGATCGACTTCAGGGACCCCGGTTGCCGTCATGACCAGGCGAAACCCGGCGGCCTCGCCGGCTCGATACGCCCGCTGCTCGACGCGGGCACCGGATCGAAGGATCTCGGCGTCGACCGTCGGAGCCACCACGGTGACCGTGGCCCCGGCCTGCAGCAAGCCCTCGAGCTTCCTCGCGGCGACCGGCCCCGCTCCGACCAGCAACACGTCGACGCCGTCGAGCAGCAGCATCACGGGGTACGAGTTCGGCATGTGACGAGTGTAATGACCTAAATCTTGATCGGAATAGTCAGGTATTGGTTAGTATGCGGTCATGCAGCTCGCATCGCAGCCGTCGCGGGACGATTTGGAGGGGGCCACGGCCTCGGAGATCCTTCAGTGGGCGTATCGGCGGTTTGGCGATGGCATGGTGGTGACCTGCAGTTTTGGTGACGCAGTGATGCCGTCGCTGGTGGCGCAGGCGTTGCCCGGGGCGGAGATCGTCCTGCTCGATACGAACTACTTGTTCGCCGAAACCCTGTGGTTCGCCGAGCGGGTGTGCGAGCGATTCGGCCTGCGATTGCGCCACGTCATCCCCGACGCCGACGTCGGCTACGACGACATGTGGATGACCGACACCGACTCGTGCTGCCGCCGCCGCAAGGTCGAGCCGCTGGCCCGGGTGCTGGCGGACCGCACGGCCTGGGTGACAGGCTTGCGGCGCGCCGACGGGCCGTCGCGCTCGGCCACGCCGATTGCGGCAAGAGAACTGCAGCACAACGTGATGAAGGTCAACCCGATCGCCACCTGGACCGATGCCGACGTCGCCCGCTATTCGGCCGACCTCGACCTGCCCACTCATCCGCTGGCCGACCGTGGCTATCCGTCGATCGGCTGCTGGCCGTGCACCCGCCCGGTCGGTGTCGGCGAGGATGCCCGCGCCGGGCGCTGGGCCGGGTCGGGCAAGACCGAGTGCGGACTCCATCTCGCCCCGGCTGGGGCCTGATCGTCGTGACGGTGTGGCTGGTCGGTGCCGGCCCGGGTGATCCCGACCTGTTGACGGTACGTGCCGCCCGTCTGATCGCCGAGGCCGACGTCATCGTGCACGACGCTCTGGTTGGTGCCGGCGTTGTCGACCTGGCCCGGCCCGAGGTCGAGTTGATCGATGTCGGCAAGCGGCCCGGCAGCCCGGTCCCCCAGGAGATGATCAATGCCCTGCTCGTCCAACTGGGGCGCACCGGCCGACGCGTCGTGCGCCTGAAGGGTGGCGATCCGTACGTGTTCGGACGAGGCGGTGAGGAGGCCATCGCGTTGACCGATGCGGGCGTTGCCTACGAGGTGGTCCCGGGCATCTCCTCGGCCTTTGCCGCGCCCGGCGCGGCGGGTATTCCGGTCACCCACAGGGGCGTGGCGGCGGCCGTTACCGTGGTCACGGGCCATCGCCGGGCCGGCGAGCCCGACGTCGACTGGCAGGCGCTCGCCCGGGTAGGCGGCACCATCGTGGTGTTGATGGGCGTGGCCGAACGAGGATCGATCGCCGCCGCCTTGATCGCCGGAGGGCTGAGCGCCGGTACGCCGGTTGCGGCGGTGATGTCGGCGACCACCGATCGGCATCAGGTCGTGCGCGGCCGACTCGGCGGTCTGGCGGCGATGGGGGTGCACGCTCCGGCGACCATCGTCATCGGACCGGTCGCCGCACTCGAACTCGCCGGGCCGTTGGCTACCGCACTCAACGACGGGGTGTGAGGTCGGCACCCGGGGCCCAACGAGTGGGCAGGCCCCGGCGGATCATCACGTCACCCATCAGATCGACGAAGTTGTCGAAGAAGAACATCCGCCGATGCTCGTCGTCGAGCTTCGACATGGAGGCGTCGAACCGTGAGAGCGGATTGCGGCCGCCCTCGATGTGTGGGTAGTCGGTGGAGAACATGCACATCTCGGGACCAGAGACTACCGATGCGAGGTATTCGGCCCAGGCCCTGGTGGCGGGCAAGCACGGTTGACGCGGTCCGTGACGGATGACTCGTACCGATCGGTAGCTTCCGGTCGACCGGGGCGGGCCGCGGCGGCCAAGCTGTGTCGATGGCGACGAGGGACGAACCGTGGACGATGCGCACCTACTCGGGCCATTCGACCGCACGAGCGTCGAACGCGCTCTACCGTACGAATCTGGCCAAGGGCCAGACCGGGCTGTCGGTCGCCTTCGACCTGCCGACCCAGACAGGCTATGACCCCGACGACGCAGCGGCACGGGGCGAGGTGGGCAAGGTGGGCGTCCCCGTCGCCCATCTGGGGCATATGCGCATCCTGCTGGAGGCCATCCCGCCCGGCGCGATGAACACATCGATGACGATCAACGCGACGGCGGCATGGCTGCTCGCCCTCTACGTGGTCAACGCCGAGGAACAGGGCGTCGCCTCCGAGGCGTTGCGGGGCACGACGCAGAACGACATCCTCAAGGAGTACCTCTCACGGGGTACCCACATCTTCCCGCCCGATGCATCGCGTCGCCTGATCGTCGACACCATCGCCTGGTGCGCCGAACACGCTCCCAAATGGAACCCGGTCAACATCTGCTCGTACCACCTCCAAGAGGCCGGGGCGACGCCGGTGCAGGAGATCGCCTATGCGATGACGAACGCCATCGACCTGCTCGATGCCGTGCGCGATTCGGGTCAGATCACGCCGGCGGCCTTCGGGCGGATGTTCGGTTCGATCTCGTTCTTCGTCAATGCCGGCATCCGCTTCGTCGAGGAGATGTGCAAGCTGCGGGCGATGGCCGAGATCTGGGAGCGTCTCGGCCGTGAACGCTACGGCGTCACCGATGAACGGGCCTTGCGGTTCCGCTACGGCGTGCAGGTCAATTCCCTCGGGCTGACCGAGCAACAGCCCGAGAACAACATCCAGCGGATCGTGTTGGAGATGCTCGCCGTCACGCTGTCGAAGCGCGCCAGGGCCCGCAGTGTGCAACTGCCCGCATGGAACGAGGCGCTCGGCCTGCCGCGCCCGTGGGACCAGCAGTGGTCGCTGCGGATGCAGCAGGTGCTCGCCTTCGAAAGTGACGTCCTCGAGTACGACGACATCTTCGACGGCTCGACGGTCATCGAGGCGGCGACCGCCCAGCTACGCGATTCCGCCTGGGCGGAGATCGACGAGGTGCTCGCCCTGGGCGGAGCGTTCGAGGCGGTCGCCGAGTTGAAGGGTCGCCTGGTCCGCTCGATGGCCGACCGCACGCGGCGGATCGAGGCCGGTGACCAGGTGGTCGTCGGTGTCAACCGGTTCACCGAGACCGCCGACTCGCCGCTGGCCGGCGATGGCAGCATTCTCAAGGTCGATCCGGCGGTCGAGGCCGAGATGATCGCGGACATCGTCGCCTGGCGGGCCGCCCGCGACCCGGCCGCGGTGCACGCGGCACTCGACGAGCTGCGTCGCGTCGCCGCAAACGGCGACAACGTGATGCCGGCGACGATCGCTCTGGCGCGAGCCGGCGGCACCACCGGGGAGTGGTCAGGGGTGCTGCGCGACGTCTTCGGCGAGTACCGGGCGCCCACCGGCGTCGCCGCGGCCAGCGGGCGCCGACACGGCGAATTGGCTGCCGTGGTCGAGGTCGTCAAGTCGCTCGCCGGCGGGCCGCCTAGGTTGCTGGTCGCCAAACCGGGACTCGACGGCCACTCCAACGGGGCCGAGCAGATCGCCGTCGCCGCCCGGGACGCCGGGATGGAGGTGATCTACTCGGGGATTCGGCTCACGCCCGAGCAGATCGTCGCCTCGGCCCGCGATGAGGATCCCGACGTCGTCGGGTTGTCGATTCTCTCGGGAAGCCATCTCGTCCTGGTGGTCCCGCTCGTGGCGCAGATGCGTGCTGCGGGGATCGATGCGCCGGTCGTCGTCGGCGGCATCATCCCCGAGGAGGATCGGCCGGTGCTGCTCGCCGCCGGCGTCGCTGCGGTGTATACGCCCAAGGACTTCGACCTCGCCCGGATCATGGCCGAGATCACCGATCTGTGCGTCGCCCACCGGGCCGGCCGTTTCTGACCGGACGCGTCACCAGCCCCGTTGTCGAGCTGCGGCCACCACCCGGCCGGGTCGGGTAGGACTGATCAACAGGCTGGTGGCGGTGACCGCCTCGCTGGCGGCCGAGCGCGACGCGCCGCGTATGGCGACACCCGTCGCACGGCGCAGGCCCACCTCGACGGCCGATCCGAGCGCGTTGGCGGTGAGATCTACCGCCCGCGTGTCGGCCGGAGCGAGGTTCAACGCATCGATATCGGCGGACGCGACCATCACGGTCTCGGCGAGCGGCATGTTGTCGTGGATGACCAACCCTGCCGGGACGAGCACCAGCCACCGCCTGCTGAGTTGGTGGAAGCGCGACGCCAGCGTCCAGATCGCCAACAGGCCGAAGATCGAGATGGCCACGCCCCAGAGCCGGTGGCCGGCTCCGATCATGATCGGCCCGACCGACAACGGCCCGATGCTGATCGCCCACAGCAGTTGCATCGGGCCGAGCAGTAGCGGTCCGGGGGGTCGTAGCGGGAAGCGGGTCTCGTCGCCGTAGGCGGATGCCTGGACGAAGCTCTGCCCCACGTCGCCACTGAGGGCGACCACCGTGGCGATCGCCCCGACGATGAGCGCTATGACGCCCGGGACGGTTTCGGCGCCGGCCACCAGCGAGGTGAGGGCGATGACCGGAGCAGCTGGAACGCTCAGCCGAATGACGGTCAGGGTCGTCACGCTCGGGACGAGGAGGGCGACGAGTACCACGAACCAGACCGCCCACAGCCCGAATGTCGCGGTCCATCGGACTCCATCGAGTCGGCCGCGCAACGCACCCGCTCCGGCGATCGGGCCGACGAATGCCAGCGAGATCCACGAAATTCGCAGTATCCACACCGCCGATTTCCCGGTCTTTGTCGATGCGGGGGATTGCGGCATGTCCCAAGATTTGCCGAAGTCACCCCCAAGTAGCCAACGTAGGGGTGGAATTCACTGAGAAGGCCATCATGGGGAGGGAGGTGCGAATGACGCAATTGCACCCCGGTGCGGTGACCGGGGTGGGAAGCCTGCCGCATCGGGACGCCCGGCAAGCGGCGGAGTTCGTGCTCGCACTTGCTCCGGAGCTGCCCTTCGTCCCCACCCTGCCGCGCCGTTCCCCGGCGGAGAACATGATCGCCCAAGCAGTCAGCGGCATCCGCGGCGTCGACTTCGGCCAGTACGGCAGTCTCTCGGTCGACGTTCGTCGGATCGATCCGCTGGCTCCGGTGGTCACCGACCTCGACCACGACGCCTATCTCGGCATGCGGGTGTTCGCCGAGGTCGCCGTGGGGCGGGTGTCTGCGGTGAAATGGCAGTTCGTCGGCCCGATCTCCCTGGGTACGGCGCTGATGCGTGCGGGAGTTCCGGCGAGCCCGGCCTTCGCCGTCGCGGTACGGGCCGTTCGGGCGCACGTCCAGGTGATCCATCGCTATCTGGCCGAGGCGCTCCCCGGGTGCGAGCAGGTCGTCGTACTCGACGAGCCGTCGTTCCCCGACGTGATGGACGACGGGTTCCCGATCCCGCCGGACGCGGCGATCGATCTGCTGTCGGGCGCGCTGGCTGTGATCGAGCCGATGACCCTGGCCGGTGTCCACTGTTGCGGCAAGGCCGACTGGGCGGGGATCATCGCCGCCGGCCCGGAGTTGCTCTCGCTCCCGGTTCGGCGCGAACTGCTGGATATCGCCGGCTATCTGGCCCGCTTCCTTGACCGCGGCGGCATCATCATCTGGGGAGCAGTGCCGACCGACGGTCCGATCTTCCGGCGCCCGGAGCGCCACTGGCGGGAGCTGACCAGCCTGTGGGAATCCCTGGTGGCCGCCGGCTGCGATCCCGACCGCCTGATCGGTCAGGCGTTGCTCAGCCCCGAATGCGGCCTGGGGTTGCACGGGGAGTCGGTGGCCCGGGGGGTCTTCGACGTCGTCGGTGAGTTGAGCGGTCGTGTACGTAGTCGTCTGCCGGCCAGCGTCGGCCTCGGCTAGTTCGCGGCTGGTTCGCGGCTAGTTCACTGGTGCTCCTCCGTCGGCAACGTGCTCGGCACCCAGACCGTCGGCGGACGCCCCGGTCCTCGTTGCCGTCGGGAAGCGCTTGCGGGCACGCCGTCGCCGGCCGCGGCGAACAGACCCGATCCGGTGAGTCGGCGGCTGAAGTTGGCGTGATCGAGGGAGTGACCGGCGGCCGCCTCGGCGATCGCTCTCATCAGCGGCGTCGTCAGGTCCCGTGATCCGGCCAACCGGGTGAATGCCGTGGCGTCGGCCCACAGGCGGTCGACCAGGAATCGGCGGGCCGCGTCGACAACGGTGGAGTGGTCGAACGCCAGATCATCGGTCCGGCCGACGACAAGCCAGTCCGGCTGCTCCCCGCCGACGGTACGGGCGCGTGGATCGACGAGCACCATATGAACGATGGAGACGGCATGACCGCGCGGGTCGCGGGCAACCGAGTCGGCGGCCAGGAACTGGCGGGGTTCGCCGACGAGTCCGTCGCGGATGGCGCGAGCGAGCCCGGCCTTGGAAGTCAGGCAGCGCCAGCACGCCTCGATCAGCGTCTCGCCGGCGGCCACATAGGCGCCGGGTAGGGCCCGTCGTCCGACGAACGGCTCGCGGCGGCGCTCAACGGCCAGGACCTCGAGCCGATGGCCCGATGTCGGCGAGTCGGCCATCCGGAACACGACCACGTCGATCGTCACGATCGGGCTGCGGTGCACGGGCCGGGGACTCATGCGCCGGGCCTCATCGGGGACGGGCTTCATCGGAACGGGTTCATCGGGGACGGGTTTCATCGGCGGGTCACCGGATGGTGCGCAGACCGACTCGTTCGAGCACCTGCGCGAAGGTCCACTCCGTGAGGAACCTGCCGTCCTCCCACACCGGCTGCAGCACCGAGCGCGCCTCGTCATGCGGCGTCGCCCGCTCGATGAGCCTCAGGCCACCGTCCGCACCGTGGGTGACGGCCAACCGGCCGACGGCCGACTTCTTCGTCCCCGAATCGGTCACCGGGTCCTTGAAAAGATCGCGCCCGATGCCGTCGACCTCGGCCCATGTCGCCTTCATGGCGAATCCGAGGGAGTCGCGGGTGACGTGCTGATATGTGTGGCTGCCGATGCCGAGCACGACGTTGGTCGAGGCGAAGCCGATCGACTCGAGCCCTTCGGTGAGGGCGACGGCCCGGGCATGGTTGATGGAGTCGCCGTAGATGATGCCGACGTGAGGATCGAGCATCTTCATCCCGGCATCGTTGACCGTGCCCCCGAAGTGATCCCACAGGAGCCGGGCGACGCCGCGGCCGGCCGGCTCGTCGGGCGGAACGTCGGGGTCGCCGCACAGGATGCGCACCGGATCGCCCGAATCGGGCCGGACGACCAGTCGCCCGTCTCGTCCGAGGATCTCATCGCGCAAGGAGGGGAGGATGACGGTCAACACGTTCCACAGGTCCCACGTGTCGGCGACCACCGAGACGATCCCGGCCGGGTAGAGATCGAGCACCCGTTCGAAGGTGTCGGCCTCGCCGACCTCGCCGCCGGCGCACATCACCGAATGCTCGGTCGCCGGCACCGACCCGCCGACCAGCAGATCGGGTGAGTGGGGGTAGTAGTGGTCGATGAAGTCGAGCGCGGGGATCGTGTCGGTGCCGGCGAAGGCGAGCAGATGCCCGGCCCCCGACGCGGCGGCGGCCTCGAGCGAGCCCATTCCCCGAAACGAGAAGTCGTGACCCTGCCAGTCGACGGCGGCCATGTCGCCCCCCGTGCGCCGGGCGGCCGCGTCGAGCATCCGACGCAGCCGGGCGGCCTGAGTCGCCGACGTGCAGGGCAGCCAGACCGAGGCCAGCAGGATGGTCTCGACGTAGTTCACCAGCCAGAAGAAGTCGGGATGGGTGTTCTCGACGGTCAACATCGGCACCCGTACGGGCACGGCGCCGCCCTCGGGAATCGCTGCGAATCGCAGTGGCACGTAGCCCAGGCGATGCAGGGCCACGATGTGTTCGGTGCCGATCGAGTTGGGGCCGAGCAAGCCGTCCAGACGCCGTTGATAGCGGTCGGCCACGTCGCTCTCGTCGGCGGCGAAGAAGGCCGTCATCTCCTCCATCAGGTATCGGCGCAGAAATGCCTGCAACCCGAACAGGATCACCTCGTCGACCCCGTCGAACCGGGTCGATCGGGGGGTGAGGTTGGAGTAGACCCGCGTCGTGCCGGCCGGGTACTGGCGGCGATGATCGAACTTGTAGGCGTCGATCAAGGTGACCGGGTTGAACGGGCTCATCATGCTCCTCGTCGTAGGCGGGGTACGGTATCAGTATTTATGTCGTACTGACATTATTCGGTGGAGCGTCCACGAGGGACCCTGTCGGGGTTGGACGGCCGCATAGAGTTCGCTGCGATGACCGTGCCCGATGACCCGCGCGACCGTGTCGAGCAGCTACGCGCGACGCTCGCCTATCACAACCAGCGCTACCACGAACTCGACGATCCAGAGATCGCCGACGCCGAGTACGACACCCTGGTTCGCGAGTTGCAACGACTCGAAGGCGACCATCCGGAGTTGATCGAGGCCGCATCACCGACCCAGCTCGTCGGCGCGCCCGTAGGTGCGACCTTCGCCCCGGTGACCCATCGGATGCCGATGACCAGCCTCGACAACGCGATGGATGCCGCCGAACTCGGGTCATGGTGCGAGCGTGTCGCCAAGGGACTGGCCGGCGAACCGGCCCGATTCGTGTGCGAGCTGAAGATCGACGGGTTGGCGATCAGCCTGCGCTACGAGTCGGGTGCGCTCGTACAGGCGGCGACCCGCGGCGACGGGCGCGTCGGGGAGGACGTGACCGCCAATGTGGCCACGATTCGGGCGATCCCGGCCCGGCTGGCGATTCCCTCGGGCGAGACGGTGCCCGAGGTTTTCGAGGTGCGTGGCGAGGTGTACATGCCGTTGGCCAGCTTCGAGGCGCTCAACGAGCGGGCGCTGGCCGCCGGCGACAAACGGTTCGCCAACCCGCGCAACGCCGGCGCGGGCAGCCTGCGTCAGAAGGACCCGCGGGTCACGGCCCAACGCGATCTGGCCTTCTGGTGTTATCAGCTCGGCGAGGTCGTCGGCGGTCCGGTCTTCACCCAACACCACGAGACGCTCGACTACCTGCGTCGCGTCGGCTTGCCGGTCAACCCGGAGATCCGCGTCCTCGATGGCCTCGATGATGTGTTCCGCTTCTGCGCCGACTGGCAGGCGCGGCGCCACGAACTCGGATACGAGATCGATGGCGCGGTGGCCAAGGTCGACGATCTTGCCCAGCGTGAGCGGCTCGGGTTCACATCGAAGGCCCCCCGGTGGGCGATCGCCTTCAAGTTCCCACCCGAGGAACGCACGACGATCCTGCGCGACATCCAGGTCTCCATCGGCCGCACCGGTCGGGCCACGCCGTTTGCCGTGCTCGAGCCGGTGTTCGTCGGCGGCTCGACCGTCGGGATGGCGACGTTGCACAACGAGGACCAGGTCCGCCTGAAGGACGTCCGTCCCGGCGACACCGTGATCGTCCGTAAGGCGGGCGACGTGATCCCCGAGGTGGTCGGCCCGGTGCTGTCGTTGCGGCCCGCGTCGGCCGATCAACCGTGGGCCTTCCCGGCGACCTGTTCGTGTCCGCTGGCCAGCGCACTCGTGCGCGCCGACGGCGAGGCCGACACGCGCTGCATCGAGCCGGAATGCCCGTTCCAGCGGGATCAGCGGATCATCCATTTCGCCTCGCGGGGGGCGATGGACATCGAAGGGCTCGGCGAGCGAACGGTGTTCCAACTGTCGGATCAGGGTTTGGTGCGCAATGCGGCCGACATCTATCGCCTCGACGTCGAGCAACTGCTCACGTTGGAGGGGTTCGCCAGGATCAGTGCCGAAAAGCTGATCGCGGCCATCGCCGCCTCACGGACCCGCGTACTGCCCCGACTGCTGGTCGGCCTGGGCATCAAGCATCTCGGCCCGTCGGCCGCGGAGGCCCTGTCGCGGGCGTTCGGCACCCTCGATGCCATCGCCGCAGCGGGTGAGGCCGACCTGTCGATGACCGACGGTGTCGGCTCGGTGATCGCCCACTCGATCACGAAATGGTTCGCCGATCCGGCCCATCGGGAGTTCATCGAGGGTCTCCGGGCCGGCGGGGTCGAGTGCGGCCACGTCGTCGTCAGCCGTCAGCCCCAGATTCTCGCCGGGAAAGCCGTCGTCGTCACCGGCACGCTGGCCGCCTACAACCGCGAGGATGCCGAGGCGGCGATCAAGGATCGCGGCGGCAAGAGTCCCGGCAGCGTGTCGGCCAAGACGTATGCCGTCGTCGTCGGGGCCGAGCCGGGTGCGTCGAAGCTGGCCAAGGCCCAGGATCTCGGGGTCCCGATCCTCGACGACGAAGGGTTCGAGCATCTATTGGCCACCGGCGAGCTGCCCGCCTGACGCCGGGGCATCAGCCGGTGACGTCGAAGTCCCAGCTGAACGTACGCGCCGTATCCGGTCCGAGATCGATGCGCCAGTAGACGAGTTCCACCCGATGCCGACCGGGCGCGAACTGGGCGATGAGCGCCCCCTTGGCGGGCTGGAAGGTCAGGGTGTTGCTGCCCTTGTCGAAGCGGGTGGCAAGCACCTCGTTCGCCTCGGACGCACCGGGCTGGGCATTGACGAGTGGCGTGACCTCGACGACGGGCAGGTCGGTCTCGTCGATGATCAGCTTGCCGGTGTAGCCGGTGATCAGGTCGGCGGAGACCGGCGTCTGGCGCAGCACCCGATCGTCGGGTTGGGGGCTGATCAGCTCGACCGCCTTGGGAAGCCCCACCGATTCGGTGCCGGTCTGCACGGTGGCGAAGCTGAACACGAGCAGGACCATTCCCACGGCGATGCCGAAGCTGGCCAGCAACATCGGGCGGTCGATCGGGCGACGCAGCAAGGCCATGGCGTCATTCTTCCGTGTCGGGCGGATCTCCCCAACCTGACGACGTGTGACGCTGGACCTCGTTGCGGGTTGCGGGGTGCGGGTTGCGGGTCATGGCTTGGCCACGGCATGACGGTCGGCAGCGATAGCTTGGGTGGTCCCATGGTTGTCATCGACGAGAACTCCCCGCAGCGCGTTCTTGGTGGGCGGTATCAGCTCGGCGCCCGGCTCGGCACTCCGGGGCGATCGTCCACGGTGTTCGAGGCGCTCGACCTGCACCTCGAACGCGCCGTAGCCGTCAAGCTGCTCGACCCCAACGCCGTCGCCACGCCCGATCTGCTGGCCCGCTTCCGCGCCGCCGCTCACGAACTGACCACGCTGAGCCACCCCAACATCGTCGCGGTGTACGACTTCGGCCAGGAGGAGATCGGCGGCGTTCTGCGCCCGTATCTGGTGATGGAGTTGCTCACCGGGGGCAGTATGCGGGCGATCCTCGACCGAGGCCGCACCCTGTCGCCGTCCCAGGCGCTGATGATCGGTCTCGATGCATGCCGGGGCCTCGACCATGCCCACCGGCGGGGCATCGTCCACGGCGACGTGAAGCCATCGAACCTCTTGTTCGGCGAGGATCGTCGTCTACGCATCGCCGACCTGGGCATCTCGCGACTGGTCGCTCACGCCACCGGAGCCACGGCGGCGTCACTCGACCTGGGCAGTGCCCGCTATGCCTCACCCGAGCAGGCCCAGGACAAGCGCATCGACGGTAAGTCCGACGTCTACTCGTTGGCCCTCATCCTCACCGAGTCGGTGACCGGGCAACTGCCATTCGCCGCCGACACGACGGTGGCCACACTGGCCAACCGCGTCGATCACCTGCTGCCGGTCTCGGCCGATCTGGGGGCGTTGGCCGCAGTGCTCGAGCGCGCCGGCCGCCCGAATCCGGCGGAGCGGTCGTCGGCATCGGAGTTCGGGCGCGCCCTCGTGCAAGCCGCACAGCAGCTTCCCAAGCCCCAGCCGCTGTCGTTGGTCATCGAGGGCACGTCGTTGTTCGATGCCCCACCCGGACAGGAGACGACTACCGAACTGACCCGTTTCGCCGATGCGACGGGTGGCATCCTGCGCGACCCGTCCGGAGCGATCCAACGCGATCCATCGGGGGCCATCGCCCGCGATTCCTCCGGGGTCTTCTCGCTCGACTCGTCCGATGCCATCTCGCGCGACCCGTCGCGCTCGATTCGCCGCGACCCGACGGGTGCGGTATTGCGCGATCCGTCGGGCGCGATCATCCGCGACACGACCGGGTCGCTTCCCCGGTCGAAACGGTCCGGTGACTCCACCGGCGGACTGACACGCCCGAGAGTCGTCGGTGTTGATGAGCAGGGGCGCGCCCAGAGCATCACACCGACCGTGTCGCGCCGTCCGGTGATCACCTACCTCCTGCTCGCCCTGGGCATGGTGCTGGCCGGAGTGCTCGGGGTGGTCGCGTATCGCAAGCTGACGGTACCGAGCTTCGCCGTCCCCTCCCTCGTCGGTATCGACGAGGGGCAGGCCACCAACGAGATCTCGGCCAACGACTGGAAGATCGAAATCCGCCGCGAGCTCAACGACGAGCAGGAACTGGGCAAGGTGATCCGCACCGATCCGGCTGCCGGAGTGAAACTCAAGCGGGGCTCGGTGTTCGTGATGGTCGTCTCCGACGGCCCGACCCTGTCGACGCTCCCCGAGCTCACCGGCCAGCAGGTCGATCAGGCCAAGGCGCTGCTTACCGCCGTCGGGCTCACCGGGATCACGGCCGAGGAGCAGTTCGACGAGTCGATTCCGCCGGGCCAGGTGATCAGCTGGAAGATCGCCGCGTCCCCCGGTTTGATCGCCGGCTCGCAGGTGGTCAAGGGCACTGCCGTGAATCTGTACGTCTCCAAGGGACCCGCCCCGCGGGGAATCAAGGATCTGACCGGGATCACCTTCGCCGATGCGAAGGTGTTCCTCGAGGCCCAGGGCCTGCTGGTAACGCAGACCGGCGAGGATTTCAGCGACACGGTGCCGGCGGGGCAGATCATGGCTCAATCGATTCCCGATGGCACGTCCGTCGAGCGCGGCACGACGATCGAGGTGACCGTGTCGAAGGGCCCCGATGTCGTGCCCGTGCCGAACCTCGGCGGCCTCGGTTTCGACGCAGCCAAGGCGGCGATCGAGGCCAACGGGTTGACCGTCGGCACCTTCACGGGCAACTTCCTCAGCGGCACGTTGATCGGTACGACGTTCGGGGGGGCCAACGTGGATGCCGGCCAACTGATCAAGCGGGGCTCGGCGCTCGACCTGACGTTCTCGCCCTGACATCGACGTCACCCAGCAGGGCCGATATGGGCGGACGGTGAGCTTCGTTTGGGTGCGGACCGACCCGGCTCGGTAAGTTGCCGCCACAGACAGGACTGCGGGAGGAGACGGCATGGGAGCGTTGGACGGACGGGTGGCGATCATCACCGGCGCCGGGCGTGGCATCGGTCGGGAGCATGCGCTGCTTTTCGCCGCTGAAGGAGCGCGGGTGGTCGTCAACGACCTCGGCGGTTCGAACGACGGTTCCGGTGAGGACGTCACGCCCGCGCAGGAGGTCGCCGCCGAGATTCGGGCGATGGGTGCCGAGGCGATCGTCAATGGAGACAACGTCGCCGACTGGGAAGGTGGCCAGCGACTGGTCAACTCGGCGATCGAAGCGTTCGGCGACCTCGACATCGTGGTCAACAATGCCGGAATCCTGCGGGACCGGGTGCTCGTCAACATGCCAGAGGCCGAATGGGACTCTGTGATCGCGGTGCATCTCAAGGGCCATTTCGTGCCGTCTCGCTGGGCCGCCGCCTACTGGCGCGAGCAGCACAAGGCGGGGATCGTCAAGCCTCGCAATCTCGTGCATACCTCATCGACCTCGGGATTGTTCTCCAACCCCGGGCAGTCCAACTACGGCGCGGCCAAGTCGGGTATCGCCACGTTCAACCAGATCGTGGCCAAGGAACTGGTGCGCTACAACGTCAGGTCGAACTGCATCGCCCCCGGGGCTCGCACGCGCCTGACGCTGGCCACTCCGGGGCTCGATCAGATGATCGCCCCGCCGTCCGACGCAGCCGTTTTCGACGCCTGGGATCCGGCGAACATCTCACCACTGGTGGCATACCTCGCCAGCGAACGGTGTGTCTTCAACGGCGAGACGTTCCTCGTCCAGGGAGGAAATGTCACCCTGGTGCAGAGCTGGGCGAACGGCCCGTCGATCGAGCAGAACGATCGATGGTCGGTAGCGGGGCTGGCCGACGCGATCGGGGCGTTGGCGACCGAATAGAGGCCGATCAGCGGTCTGTGTCGACGACAGAGACCTGTTACCCGAGTGGGATGGCGTCCTATCCGAGTGGGACTGCGTCGCACTCATCGGCCAAGGTCACCGCGAGGTCGCCGGGAACCACCTTGCCGGGCTGCGGGTCGCCCAGTGGGGCCGACCCGAGTTGTTCGATGCGCCCGCTGGCGGTGTTGACGTTCCATCGGGCGCAGACGAACGTCGTCGTCGGCTGATCGCCGATCGTGCGGTACTCGATGATCACCAGCCGCATCGCCACCAGATCGGGGCCGATCTGGCCGGCCGTCACCGGCACGAGTGATGCGGCATCCAGATTCTGCTCGGCTGTCTCATCGACATCGGAGTCGGTCATCGCCCGCGCCGTGCGGAAGTCCTCATCGGCGAGGGCGGTGAGAAAGATCTGACCGATCGCTGCGGCGCGGTCGGCCGGATCTCCCGCCGCCGGGACGGCGATGACCGGGACGACGACCGTGATCACTGCAGGCTCGGTCGGGCCGGTGGCGTCGGGAGTCGTGCCGTCATTGGCCGCCGCTCCGGTGGATGCAGATTTGGATATCGTCGTCTTCGGTCTGGGCGTCGTGGTCTTGGGCTGACTCGCCCGGGCCGACGTCGACGGGTTCGAGCCCCCCACCAGAGAGTTGGCGATCAGCGACAGTCCGAGAATGATCATCAGCGCCGGGACGAGAATCGCCGCGAGTACCGACCCGATCCGGTGACCTCGCCGACGGCCATGGGTCACCGTCGGTGTCGTCGGAGCGGCCGAGCCCGGTATCGTCGGCGGCGCGGGCCCGGCTTCGGGCGAAGTCGAGGCTCCGGTGCCCATCCCCCCGGCGTCCATTGCCCCGGTGCCCGTTGCCCCGGTACCCATTTCCGACGTGTCCATCGCCGATGGGTCGAGTGCATCCGCCGCCGGATCGGCATCGATTCCCCCGATGTCGAAGGCGTAGCCGGTGCCGCCGGACGGAGGCGGAGGCGGGGGCACCGATGTCGGTGCGCCCGGCCGAGTGGTCGCATACGTCGGGACGCCGAAGTCTCCCGACGTGGTGTCCGGAGGCAGCCAGGCATCGCCGCTGTCGGCGATCGAGGGATCCGGCGCGCTCATGGATTCCATCGTAGGTTGAGGGCGGGCCACCGTCGGCGACCTCCGCAGCCGGTCAGGCGGTGAGGTCCTTGATCTCGTTGGCGATCTTCTTGGCGAAGTCATCCGGCGGGACGGCGTTCATCTGCATCATCTTCATCATGTCGCCCTGCACCTTGATCTTGCCGCTCATGAAGGCCTGCATGCCGGCGGCCTGATCCTGCTCGACGAAGATCTTGCGGGCCGTCTCCCAATCGGTGGTCAGCGTGAGTTCGGGGTTCTCAAGCTCGCCCTTGTCCATCACCATCGTGCCGTCGGAGGTGTCCATGAAGATCTTGATGTCCTCATCGGTGAACGGCGCCGCGGTGATCACCTGGTTCATGCGGATGGCATAGGGCACCTTGGGCGCCTCGTCCGCGTACTTGTCGCGCAGTTCGTGGACGGCCTGGAACCAACCGTCGGACAGGAAATCGTGGGCCATTGGTGTGTTCTCCCTGAGAGATCGGTGTATATCGCCGCCGAGTCAGCCGACGCGGTCGACCAGCGAAACGCTATCGGTCATCGGGTGTCGCCGTTTCACCCGCCGGTCAGTTGGCGCACCGAGGTGATGCCCGGCGCCCGTCCGAGCACGGTGATCACGTCGTCGGGGACTGCTTCGGTGGGGGCGATGACCATCACCGCCGAACCGGGCTGCCGGCTGCGGCCCACGTCCATGTCGGCGATGTTGATGTTGGCGTTGCCGAGCAGGGTGCCGAGGATGCCGATGACGCCCGGGCGATCGTCGTTGTGGACCAGCAGCATGTGCTCGGCCGGCGGCACCTCGGTGACGTGGCCATCGATCTCGACGATCCGGGGCTCGCTGCGCCGTCCGACGAGCGTGCCGCCGAGCGAATGGCCGCCGCCCCGCAACGTCACCAGGTTGGTGTAGTCGGGTGAGGTCGCACAGTTCACGGTGCGCACCTCGAGGCCGTGCTCGCGGGCGAGCTGCGGGGCGTTGACATAGGTGACGGGGCCATCGGCGACGCCGGAGAAGAAGCCCTTGAGCACCGACAGCACGATGATGCGGTCGTCGTACTCGGCGATCTCGCCCTCGGTGCAGACCTCGATGTGGTCGGGAACGGTGCCGACGAGCGAGGCGAACAGGCGGCCGAGCCGCTCGGCGAGAGGCAGGAACGGCTGCAGGGTCTGGTTGGCCTCGGCGGCGTCGACGTTGACGGCGAACGGCACGAACTCGCCGTCGAGGGCGAGGCGGACCATGTCGGCGATCGTGTCACCGGCTTTGTCCTGGGCCTCCCGAGTCGATGCGCCCAGATGGGGGGTGACGACGACCGAGTCGAGTTCGAACAGCGGTGACGACGTCGTCGGCTCCTCGACGAACACATCGAGTGCGGCTCCAGCGATCACTCCGTCGCGGATCGCCTCGGCGAGTTCGGCCTCGTTGACGATGCCCCCGCGGGCGACGTTGATGACCCGCAGGTGGGGACGGGCCTTGAGGAACAGCTCCCGTCCGATGAGCCCGGTCGTCTCGGCGTTGCGGGGAAGGTGCACTGTGATGAAGTCCGATTCGGTCATCAGCTGTTCCAGCGGCATCATCGTCACGTTCAACTGCCGGGCGCGCTCGGCCGTCACGTACGGGTCGAAGGCCACGAGCCGCATGCCGAAGGCGATCGCCCGCTGGGCGACGAGGCGCCCGATGCGGCCGAGGCCGATGATGCCGAGGGTCTTGTCGGCCAGTTCGACGCCCTCCCACCGGCTCCGCTCCCAGCGTCCGGCGACGAGGGCGGCGTGGGCCTGGGGGATGTTTCGGGCCTGGGCGAGGAGCATGGCCATGGTGTGCTCGGCGGCGGATACCACGTTGGACTGTGGTTCATTGACCACCATCACCCCCTGCCGGGTGGCGGCTTCGACGTCGATGTTGTCGAGGCCGATGCCGGCCCGTCCGACGACGATCAGGTCCGATCCGGCGGCGAGCACCGCCGGGGTGACCTTGGTCGCCGAGCGGACGATCAGGGCGTGGGCGCCGACGATGACGTCGAGGAGATCGGTCGGTGACAGATCGAGGCGTACATCGACGTCGTATCCGGCGGTACGAAGCCGGTCCAGGCCGGCGTCGGCGATCTCTTCGGTGACCAGGATGCGGGGAGCCATGCATCCATCTTGGCGAATGGGTGTTGTCGAACCGATGCGGCTTGACGGAAAATCAACGGTGACGCCGGGCACATGGCCGTGGTCGACGCGTCGGTTTCTCCCGCGGCGTCAGTCCTCGATGGTGATTGCGGCGGTCGGACACAGATCGGCGGCCTGCGTCACCTTGTCGCGCAACTCCTCGCCGGGCTCCTCCTGCAGGATGTACAGGTAGCCGTCGTTGCGTACCTCGAAGACCTCGGGGCACACCTGCATGCAGGCTCCCGTCGACGCGCAGACGTCGAAATCGACTACGACTCGCATGAATTGACTCGCATGGTTTCCCCCGTGATCGAGAAGAGTGGTTCAGACCTTGGCCTGACGATAGCCGTCGGCGATCGCCGCTTCGGGCGTCGCGTAGCACCGTTCGGGAATTGTGCGTTCGTACGAGCGTCCGCCGGGCACGTGGAAGATGCCCGACTGGGCGTTCGCCTTCACGGGATGGCTGATCGGGCAGCCGCCATCGACCGCGGCGAGCCAGGTGGCATCCGATGTCTCGGCCGACTTCGGTGTTGCTACCGCAAGCGGCCCTTCGGACTCGACCGTCGGTACCGTCGCCAATCCATCGACGGCCGATGTGATGTCATCGTCGGTCGAACCCTGTGCGGGCGGTGGATCAGTCACCCGGCCCGGCGGGATGGGATCGACCAGGCGCAGGGGCGGCCACGCGGCGTCGGAAGCCGACGCGTCGGCGTTGGTATTGCGCTTCTTCAAGAACCAGCCCGCTGCTCCGCCGAGAAGCCCGAGTACCGACAAGCGGCGTAACCATCGTCTCATGGCGACCAGGGTAGGCGAAGCAGCGGGTCGGGTTGCAGCGGTACTAGCGCTGACGAAGCACGGCCGAGACGACGGCGTGCAGCGAAGCGGTGATCGTGTTCGGGTCCTGACCAACCCCCCAGCGCACATTGCCCTGGTCATCGGCGGTTTCCACATAGGCGACAGCCGTCGCATCCGAACCTTGGCCGGTGGCGTGCTCGGCGTAGTCGGTGACGTCGATGCCGACGCCGAGGCCATTGCGCACCGCCTTGACGAAGGCGTCGATCGGGCCGTTGCCGTCGCCGACGATCGTACGGTGCTCGCCGTCGACGACCATTTGCGCGGTGATCGATGTCGCTGACCCGGTGGTGCGGATCTCGTGGCTGTCGAGGCGGATCGCCGGGCTTTCCGGGAGGTACTCGGTGACGAAGGCTTCCCACATCCTGGTCGGGTTGATCTCGGTGCCCGAATCCTCGCTGATGTGTTGGATCGTCTTGGAGAACTCCATTTGCAGCCGGCGCGGCAGGTCGAAGCCGTGTTCGGTCTTCATCAGGTAGGCGACCCCGCCCTTGCCCGACTGGCTGTTGACCCGGATGACCGCCTCGTAGCTGCGTCCGACGTGCTTGGGGTCGATCGGCAGGTAGGGCACGCCCCACATGTCGTAGTCGGCCGGCAAGGCGTCGAACCCCTTTTTGATGGCGTCCTGGTGGGAGCCGGAAAAGGCGGTGTACACCAGGTCGCCGACGTATGGGTGGCGGGGATGGACCGGCAGCCGGTTGCAATACTCGGCGACGCGGCGCAGGGCGTCGATATCGGTGACATCGAGCATCGGGTCGACGCCGTTCATGAACAGGTTCATTGCCAGGTTGACGACATCGACGTTGCCGGTGCGTTCGCCGTTGCCGAACAGCGTGCCCTCGACGCGGTCTGCTCCCGCCATCACCCCGAACTCGGCGGCGGCGACTCCGCAGCCTCGATCGTTGTGCGGGTGCAGCGACAGGACCACCGACGACCGGTTGCGTACCGTGCGGCCGAACCACTCGATCACGTCGGCGTAGACGTTGGGGGAGTAGCACTCGACCGTCGCCGGCAGGTTCAGGATGATCGGGCGTTCGGGAGTCGGCTCGATCACCTCCATCACTGCTTCGCAGATCTCGACGGCGAATTCGGGCTCGGTCAGCGTGAACGACTCGGGGGAGTACTCGTAGCGGATCTCGGTCGACCCCATCGTCTCTTCCAGCTTGCGGCACAGCTTGGCGGCGTTGACGGCGATGTCGACGATGCCCGCCTTGTCGAGCCCGAACACGACCTGGCGCTGCAGCGGGTTGGTCGAGTTGTAGAAGTGGACGATCGCCCGCGGTGCGCCCTGCAGACATTCGTAGGTGCGCTCGAGCAGGTCTTGACGGCACTGCACCAGTACCTGGATGGTGACGTCATCGGGGATCATGTCCTCCTCGATGAGCATCCGCACGAAGTCGTAGTCGGGCTGGCTGGCCGACGGGAAACCGACTTCGATCTCCTTGAATCCCATCTTGACCAGGGCTTCGAACATGCGCTTCTTGCGCTCTGGGTCCATCGGCTCGATCAGTGCCTGGTTGCCGTCGCGCAGGTCGACCGAACACCACAGCGGGGCGACGTCGATCACCTGGTCGGGCCAGGTGCGGTCCTTGAGGACCACCGGGATGAAGGGCTGGTACTTGTCGAAGGCCATCTTGCGGGGGGTGACATTTTGGGGAGGCATCGGGCGTTCCTTGGAGGAGGTTTCTTGAGCTGGGTGCGGAGCGGAGAAATGTGCGGCGGCCGGAAAAATCAAGAACCCCCCGGCCGGGGAGGGCGGGGGGTGCGGGCGAACGCGTGAATCAAAGCGGTCGCCCTAGGTAAGAAGGAGTCCGTTTGACGAAGTGAAGGCAGAGTGCGTCATCGGAAACCAACGCTAGCACGGATTTTCGCAGGCGTACACCCCTCTTTCGCATCCTGTCGTGACCCGTCGCCTACCATCTCGGCGATGGGGGCTCTTGAAGGTATTCGCGTGATCGAAGTCGGCCTGCTGGTGCAAGGGCCGCAGGCCTCGGCCTTGCTGTCCGACCTGGGGGCCGACGTCATCAAGGTCGAGTTGTCGGGCTTCGGCGACCAGGCGCGTTGGGTGGTCTTCGACCCGGTGACCGATCCGCGCAGCGGGTTCTTCGTCGGCTGCAACCGAGGGAAGCGGTCGGTCGCCCTCGACCTGCGGACCGCCGATGGTGCGGCTGTGTTCAAGCGGCTGGTCGCCGGGGCCGATGTGGTGGTCTCCAACTTCAAACCGGGCACGATGGAGGCGTGGGGTGTGGGCTACGACGACCTGGCGGCCGATAATCCAGGCCTCGTCTACGGCTCCGGATCGACCTTCGGAACCATCGGTCCCAACGCCGGCCGCGAGGGTGCCGACCTCGCCGGGCAGGCGGCCGGAGGTTTGATCGCCTCGACAGGTGTCGACGGCGGCGACGTTACGCCGATCGGTGTGACCATCGCCGATCACGTCGCGTCGCAGCACCTGGCGGCCGGAATCCTGGCCGCCCTGCTGGCCCGCCACCGAACGGGACGAGGTCAGAAGGTGGAAACGTCGCTGCTCGGCAGCCAGATCTGGGCGCAGGCTTCGGAGTACACCGCGTACCTGCTCACCGGCAATCTGCCCGGTCGGGCGAATCGCGGGCACCCCCTGATCCACGGCGGATACGGCATCTTCCGTACCTGCGATGGCTGGGTGGCGCTCGTCGGCGTGCCGCCGGCCGTGCGAGCCGCGTTCTACGGGGCGATCGATCGGGCCGACCTCGCCGTCGACGAGCGGTTCGCCCCGCTGCTGTACTCGAAGGCGATCCGTGACGAGTTGTTCGTGGAGTTGGCCGAGGCCTTCGTCGGGCGGACCACCGCGGAGTGGTGCCTGACGCTGCACGAACTCGGGGTGCGCCATGCGCCGGTGCGCAGCTATGCCGATGTCGTCGCCGACGAGTCGGTCTATGACAACGGCTATCTGGTGCGGGCCCGCCATCCCGATGGTCACGAGGTGACGGTCGTCGGCTCGCCGTTGCAGATGTCGGATACCCCACCGACGCCGGGCATCGTGGCCCCCGAATTGGGTCAGCACACCGAGGAAGTCCTGCTAGAAGCGGGTTTCACCTGGGACGAGATCGCCGAGCTCCATTCGCGCAACGCCTTCGGCTGAGCAGCCCTCCGTTCGACGTCGCCGGTTGATGGGCAGCACGGTGGGCTGACACCGGCGTTCGGCGTTATGCCGACCGCAGTCGGACGAGATCGGGGGTCAGCTCTGTAATCGACCTGGCTCCGAGCAGTTGCATCGAGCGACCGACGTCGGCGGCGAGGATGTCGTACGCCCGTTGCACGCCACGTTCGCCGCCGGCCATCAGGCCGTACAGGTAGGCCCGCCCGACGAGTACCGCATCGGCACCCATGGCGATGGCGGCGACTATGTCCGCCCCGCTGCGCACGCCCGTGTCGAGCAGGATCTCCATCCGATCACCGACGTGCTCGACGATATGCGGAAGCAGTTCGAGAGGCGTCGAGGCCCGGTCGAGCTGGCGTCCACCGTGATTCGACACGACGATGCCGTCCATGCCCGCATCGGCCAGGGCGATGGCATCATCGACATTCTGCACCCCCTTGATCACGATCGGCCCGTCCCAGATCTCGCGGAACCAGCCAAGATCGGCGAATGACACCGACGGGTCGAACATCCGCCCGGCGATGTACGACATCGGGATGTTCTCACCCTCCTCGGCGGGATCGTCGAGGGTGGCGAACGTCGGCGGCGGCGTGGTCAGGAAGTCGAACAACCAACGCGGGTGGATCGCCCCATTGAGGAACGTCCGCCAGGTCAGCGTCGGCGGGATGGTCAGACCGTTGCGCACATCGCGCAATCGGGCCCCGCCGACGGGCACGTCCACGGTCAGCATCAACACGTCGAATCCGGATGCCTTGGCCCGTCCGATGAGGGCGCGGCTCGCCTCGCGGTCGTTCCACACATAGAGCTGGAACCACCGCCGTCCGACACCCGAGGCGATGGCCACATCCTCGGGCGTGGTGGTGCCGACGGTCGACAGTGCATAGGGGATGCCGGCGCGGGCCGCGACCTTGGCCACCGCCGATTCACCCTCGGCGTGCATCATCCTCGAGTATCCGGTTGGGGCGAAGGCGAACGGCATCGTCGAGGTGCGACCGAGGATCGTCGTGGTCGTATCGACCTTCGAGACGTCGCGCAGCACCCGCGGCAGGAATTCGACCCGGTCGAACGCCTGGCGAGCGCGGCGCATGCTGATCTCATCGCCGGCCGCCCCGTCGACGTAGTCGAAGACCGGCCGTGGTGTCCGACGTTCACCAAGTCTGCGCAGGTCAGCGATATCCGCGGCTCGGGCGAGGCGTCGATCGAGGCGGCTTCCCGACCGCGGGGCGCGGGTGAGGAGCGGCTTGAGTTGGTTCCAGTTCGGTAGCTGACGCTCCATCGAGGCGACGCTACAGCGACGGCCGAATGTCGTGTGGTGGTCGGGTTGTGTTCGAGCAACCAAACGGCATGGTGAATGCTCTGATGCTGTATGGACAGGAAGCGTTCGGCGGCGGAGGCGGCGATCGCCGAGAGTCCGGGGATCGCCACGCCCGGGAATGGTCCCTCGCCGGACCAGAGATCGAAGGTGTCGTGGTCACCCGAGACCTTGCCCTGCGATCGTTGGCCCGGCTGCCGGTCCGGCGGCGGGCGATCGTCGTGTTGCGGTTCTACGACGACCTGTCGGAGGCTTCCATCGCTGCGGTCCTCGGAGTCTCGGTCGGCACGATCAAATCCCAACTGTCGCGGGCGCTGGAGCAACTCCGCCGCGACCTGGCGACTCTGGAGGAATCATGACGACCGATCTCGATACTCGTCTCCGGTCGGCTCTGCGTGCGGTCGACGCCGCACCGTTGGCCGATGCCTCGACGGTGATGGCCCGAGCGGTCGACATCGGGCGCCGGCGCCAACGAACCCGGCGGCTGGCGATGGCCGGTATCTGCATCGGACTGGGTATATCAACCGCAGTGGCGATCGCCGTCAACCTGTCAGGTCGCCCCGCAGTGAGCCAACCGGCCTCTCGGCCCGCGAGCCCAGCCTCGTCGCCCGTCCCGGCGTCGTCGGCCGTCGCCATGTCGTCGGCGGCTGACGACGAGGTTCGATCATCGGTTCCGGTAACGGTCACCGGCAATGGGAGTTGGTGCAGATCACCCCCGACCCGCGGGGCGCGACCTCGGAACCGGCGTCGGTGTGGGACGGTGCCGAGGTTCTCGTCGTCGGCGGTCGAGTGATCGATGGCCAGCAGGTTTTCACCGACGAGGTGCGGCCGACAGCGGTCGCCTATTCGCCGGATACCGATACCTGGCGGTCGATCGCCCGACCGCCGACGGTCCGGGCGATAAACAGCCTCGCGGCGTGGACCGGCCGGGAGATGTTGGTGATCGGGGGCGACAATCCAAATGGCAGCCTGCTGGCCTCCGGAGGAATCGCCTACGACCCATCGGCCGATAGGTGGCGAACGCTGGCGTCCCCGCCCATCGGGTTCGTCTCGGCCCGCTCGCCGTCGGCGTGGACCGGCACCGAGTTGCTCGTGTGGCCGTCGGACGGCGGCGGGTCGTCGATGCGGATCGCGCCGATGGCCTACAACCCGACGACCGATACGTGGCGCGGCATCGCCGATGGCCCCGCCCACCCCGCGGCGGCCCCGCTGTGGACGGACGGTCGGCTGATCGTCTTCTTCAAGGGCGCGGCGATGGTCTACGACGAATCGACCGATGCCTGGATCACCGAGTGGGACGGCGGGCAGGCCGAATTCAGCGGGACCGCGCTCGATACGCCATCAGGCGTGGTGATCGTCGGCAGTTGGTCGGCCGATGTCGGTGGAGCGATTTACACCCCGCCGACTTAGGTATCCAGCACGACCCAATCAGCCTTGCGCTCACTCGGCCCCGGCGTCTCAGTCGGCGGGCGTCTCGGTCGGCGGGCGTCTCAGTCGCGGGCGTCTCGGTCGGCGGGCGTCTCAGTCGGCGGGCGTCTCAGTCACGGGCGTCTCGGTCAGCCAGCACAGTTTCGATCGGCGATGTCGAGGACTTCGTCGATGATCGCCAGGCCGGCGCGGACGTCGGCCTCGGGGGTGTTGCACGGCGGGACGACATGGATGCGGTTGAAGTGGGTGAACGGCCACAGACCGCGGGCCTTGCAGGCGCCGGCCAATTCCATCATCGGGGCGGCATCGGCACCCGCCGCGTTGAACGGTACGTAGCCCTCGCGGGTCTCGCGGTTGCGGACCAGTTCGATCGCCCAGAACGTACCGAGCCCGCGGACCTCGCCGATCGATGGGTGCTTCTCGCGCATGGCGGCGAGTTCCGGTCCGATGACGGCTTCGCCGAGCCACCGGGAGTGTTCGACGACGCCCTCGTCCTTCATCAGGTTGATCGAGGCGACGACCGAGGCGCAGGCCAGCGGGTGGCCCGAGTAGGTGAGACCGCCGGGATAGGGGCGGTCGCGGAAGGTGTCGGCGATTGTGCGGCTGATGATCACGCCGCCGATCGGCAGGTAGCCGGAGTTCGAGCCCTTGGCAAAGCAGATCAGATCGGGGGTGACGTTCCAGTGGTCGACGGCGAACCACTCACCGCAGCGGGCGAAGCCCGACATCACCTCGTCGGCGACCATCACGATGCCGTACTTCGTGCAGATCTCGCGTACACCCTGCAGGGAGCCGGGCGGCGGGACGAGGATCCCGTTGGTGCCGACGACCGATTCGAGGATGATCGCCGCGACCGTCTGCGCGCCCTCGACCATCAGCACCTGCTCGAGGTGATCGAGTGCCCGCTCGGTCTCCTGCCGTTCACTGTCGGCGTAGAACGGGGAGCGGTACGGGTACGGTCCCCAGAACTTGACGATGCCG
>JANMJD010000035.1:0-7010 GCA_031371195.1 Actinomycetes bacterium
GCAGAATCGTAAGGAAGGCGACGGAACCACGCCAGCGGGCAGTTTCCGGCTGACTGCCGCCTTCGGTTCGTCGAAGGTCTCGTCGACCAATCTGCCGTACTCGAAGGTCGAACCGGGCGACTGCTGGATCTCCGATACGAAGGACGCGTCGTACAACCAATGGACGACTCGGACCAACTGCTCGTTTCCCAACGAGAACCTGTACGAGTTGGCCAAGAACAACGGTCTGTACGCCCACACCGTGGTGATCGACTTCAACACCCACCCGATCGTCGTCGGCAGCGGCAGCGCCATCTTCCTGTATCGCAACGAGTTCCTCAAGGGCAGCCGCGGCACGACTCGGGCGACCAAGGCCGGCGTGACCCTCGCCGAGGGCGACCTGATGGAGATGTTCCGCCGCCTCGCCGAGGACGCCCATCCGGTGATCGTGATGGGGCCGCTGAACTGGATCGTCGGTCCACGCGACAGCACCGCCGTGGTCGACGGCGAGAAGGTCGATCTCACGCCCGACGGCGCCGGCTGATACGTCGCGCCGGGCTTGCGCCCCATTTCTTGGTCGAGGTCACACCCGTTGTGTGCCCAGCAGCTCCTGATGGGCGTACAAGCCGCCCAGGGCGACCAACTCGTCATGCGTGCCACTCTCGACGACCCGGCCCCCGTCGAGCACGACGATGCGATCGGCGTTGCGGATGGTCGACAGCCGGTGGGCGATCACCAATGCCGTGCGCCCGGTCAGCGCCGCTTCCAAGGCCATCTGCACCTGCGATTCGTTCTCGTTGTCGAGTGCGCTGGTCGCCTCGTCGAGGATCACGATTGCCGGTCGCTTGAGCAGCAGGCGGGCGATGGCCACGCGTTGCTTCTCGCCACCCGAGAGGCGGTAGCCGCGCTCGCCCACGATGGTGTCGTAGCCGTCGGGCAGCGAGGCGATCGTGTCGTGGATGCGGGCGTTGCGGCACGCCTCGACGAGTTCGGCATCGGTGGCCCCCGGGCGGGCGTAGCGCAGGTTCGAGGCGATCGACTCGTGGAACAGATGCGGGTCTTGGCTGACGACGCCGATCGCCGCGCGCAACGACTCGCCTTCGAGGTTGCGCACGTCGTGGCCGTCGACGCGCACGGCCCCTTCGGTGACGTCGTACAGGCGGGTGACCAGCGACACGATCGTGGTCTTGCCGGCCCCGGAAGCCCCGACAAGGGCGACGGTCTGCCCAGCCGGGATGGTGAGGGTGACGTCGCTGAGCACGTCGCGGTCGGCATCGCCCGACATCTCGGTCCCGGGGGCTTCCAACGAGGCGATCGACACCGCCGAGCTGGGTGGGTAACGGAACCGGACGTGGTCGAACTCGATGACGCCACGCGGATCGGTCAGCGGGATCGCTCCAGGCTTGTCGACGATCATCACCGGCGCATCGAGCACCTCGAACACGCGCTCGAAGCTGACCATTGCCGTCATCAGATCGACGCGGGCGTTGGTCAGCCCGGTCAACGGTTGGTAGATGCGTGTCGTCAGCGCGGCGAGAGCCACCAACGTGCCGGGCTGGATCGACCCCGACACCACCAACTGGGCCCCGAGGCCGTAGATCGCCGCCGCGCTCAACGCGCCGACGAGACCGAGGGCGACGAGGAAGACCCGGCTGTAGATCGCCGAGCGGATGCCGGCATCGCGTACGCCGGCCGCCCGCATCGAGAACGCCCCGACCTCGTCACGGTGGCGGCCGAACAGCTTGACGAGCAGCGCTCCCGACACATTGAACCGTTCGGTCATCTGCGTGTTCATCTCGGCGTTGAGGGTCATCTGCTGGCGGGAGATCGCCTGCAGCCGCCCGCCGACCCGACGGGCGGGAATGATGAACACCGGCAGCACGATCAGGGCCAGCAGCGTCAGGCGCCATTCCAGGGCGACCATCACCGCCAGCGTGGTGATCAGCACGATCACGTTCGACACCACGCTGCCCAACGTGTTGGTCACGGCATTCTGGGCGCCGATCACGTCGTTGTTCAACCGGCTCATCAACGCGCCGGTCTGGGTGCGGGTGAAAAAGGCGACCGGCATGCGCTGGACCTTGTCGAACAGGGCGACACGCAGGTCGTAGATCAGTCCCTCACCGATCCGCGAGGAGTACCAGCGCTGGGCCGTCGCCAATGCCGCATCACCAACTGCCGCAGCCACCACCAATGCCGCCAACCAGGTGATCTGCCGACGGTCACGCCGAGGAATGGCCACGTCGAGGATGCGACGGAACACCAGGGGAGGAACGAGGGCGAGTACCGCCGAGGCGATGATGCAGGCGACGAAAATCCAAATCGCCCGACGGTACGGCCGGGCGAATCGCCAGGCGCGGGCCAGCGCACCACGATCGAGACGGGCGTCCTTCACCGCGTTTGCGTCGCCCGGCAGCATCATGTGAGGACCCATTCTCATATGTGGCGAGGCTATGGGCGGGCGGTTGGAATTGTGCGGCTACCGGGATGGCCTGGACCACGACACATCGGCGCGTCGGCACCGCCGGGGCCGTACGCTCGCAGCCGATGTCTGCACACCGACGGCTCGTGGGAGCCCTGCTCGTCGTCGGCGCCCTGGTCGGCTCCCTCCTCGGTTGCTCATCGAAGGGGACGAAGGTCGATACGGCGGTCACCCTCGTGCCACAGAATGTCCTGGCCTGGACCGACGCCGGTGGTGGTGTCGACATCGCCCAGTTGATCGTGCCTCGCGACCATGCGTCGCCCGACGGCGCGACGATCTCGTTGTACGTCGCCCGTCATCGGGCCACCGATCCCAAGCAGCGCATCGGGACCTTGCTCGTCAACCCGGGCGGTCCGGGAGCGGCCGGCTCGGTACTCGCCGAACAGGCCGACAAGGTGTACTCGTCCCGCTTACTGGCCCGATTCGACATCGTCGGCTGGGACCCACGCGGAGTCGGCCGGTCGGAACCGGCGGTCGACTGTGTCGACGATCTCGATCCGTTGTTCTCGCTCGACGTCACCCCCGACTCGCCGGCCGATACGCAGGCACTCGATCAAGGCGTAGGCGACTTCGTGGCGGGCTGCGAGACCCGTAGCGGGGGGATGCTGGCGTACATGTCGACCGAGCAGAGTGCCCGGGATATCGAGAGCCTTCGAGCTGCGCTCGGCGAGGCTCGGGTGTCGTACTTCGGGTTCTCGTACGGATCGGAGCTGGGGGCGACGTGGCTGACTCTGTATCCCGACACCGTGCGCGCCGCCGTGCTCGACGGGGCGATCGATCCCCGTCGGTCGGCGACCGACGAAACGGTGCAGCAGGCCGCTGGCTTCGAACGAGCCCTCGACGCCTTTCTCGCCCGCTGCGCCGGTGACAAGAAGTGTGCCCTTTACAGCGATGGCAACCCGCAGCGGGCCTTTGCCGACCTCATGGCCCGGCTCGACGCGACTCCTGTGCCGACGAGCACCGGTCGGCCACCGGTCAGCTCGGGGGTGGCGGCATTGGCGGTTGCTCAAGCGATGTACGCATCGAGCGCCTGGCCCCGGCTGGAGCGGGCGCTCGCCGATGCCCGCGACGGTCACGGCCTTGGTCTGCTGGCCCTGTACGACCAGTATCTCGGCCGCGACCGGAGCGGGGCGTACGACAACACGCTCGAGGCGTTCTTCGCCACATCATGCCTCGATGACGATGCGACATCGATCGATCACGATGCCCTGGCGCGCCGCCTGGCCGAGGCTGCCCCGCAAATGGGCCCGTTGTGGCAGCAGCCCGACGTATGTGAGGCGTGGCCGATCCCCGCACAGCCGTCGAGTGTGGTCATCGACGGGGCGAAGGCCCCGCCTGTGGTCGTGGTGGGAACGACCGGCGATCCGGCGACTCCGCTGGAGGCGTCGCGAGGGATGGCCGAGGCGCTGCATTCGGCGATGTTCGTCACCGTCAAGGGATCGGAGCACACCGGCTACGGCCTGAACGACTGCATCGATGGAGCAGTCGACGGCTACCTCATCGACCTGGCCGTCCCCGCGGTCGGTACGACATGTTGAGCAACGGCTTCGACGTGCTCAGGGCTCGCGAACGCCGCTCGCCGGGGTGTTGAGCAGCCACGATGTGGGTCGATAGCTGCGCAGGAGTTCATCGAAGGCATCGGCGCTCAACGGTTCCGACATCAGGTATCCCTGGCCCACCCGGCACCCGCGTCGTCGCAATTCGGCGAGCTGCTCGGGTGTCTCGATCCCCTCGGCCACGGCGATGACGCCCAGTGCGCCGGCGAGATGGACGATCGATCCGACCACCGCTCCGTTGGTCGCGCTGGTGGCGATCGAATCGACGAAGGATTTGTCGATCTTCAGGTGGTGCAGCGGGAATGTACGCACATGGCTCAGCGAGGAATAGCCCGTCCCGAAGTCGTCGAGGGCGACGCGGACGCCGAGCATCGACAGCTGGGCGACGATTTCCTTGGTGCGATCGAGGTCTTCGATCATCGCCGATTCGGTGATCTCGATCACCAGGCGGCTCGGGTCGAGCCGGGCGCGGATCAACTCGGCGCGTACGACATCGACGAGTTTCGGGTCGTACAACTGGCGAGCCGACACGTTCACATTGAGGGTGAACGCCTGGTCGGCCTCCATCGCGTCGACCCACTTGGCGGCGGTGGCCAGTGCGGCCTCCATCATCAGTTCGCCGATCGGCGCGATCAGACCGGTCTGCTCGGCGACCGGAAGAAAGGCGCTGGGTTCGAGTCGCCCTTGCACGGGGTGCATCCAACGGATGAGCGCCTCGGCTCCGAGCAGCTGGCCGCTGATGATGTCGTGAATGGGTTGATAGACCACCTCGAACTGTCGATTGACGATGGCCGACTGCAGCTCGACGATGAGTTGGCGGCGCGCCTCGGAGGCCGCCCGCATTGCAGGGTCGTAGAGCGAGAAGCGCCCCTTGCCGGCCCCCTTGGCGTGGTACAGCGCCAGATCGGCGTTGCGGAGCAGTTCGGCCGGCGAGACGATGTGGTCATCGATCAGGGCGATGCCCACCGATGCAGACACGACGAGTTCATAGTCGCGGATCTGCGCTGGTTGCTCGATCGCCTCGATCACCCGCTCGGCACGCCGAGCCGCAGTGGAGATGTCGTTGATCCCGGCGAGAACCAGGGCGAACTCGTCGCCACCGATGCGTGCGACCAGGTCCCCGGTGCGCACCAACACATTCAGCCGTCGTCCGATGACCGTGAGGAGTTGGTCGCCGGCGTCGTGGCCGTGGTTGTCGTTGACCGATTTGAATCCGTCGAGGTCGATCAGCAGCAGGGCGGCGGCGCCCGGGCGGGATCCGCTCGGAACCAGCTCCTCGAGTCGTTCGTTGAACCGCCGGCGATTGGCCAACGACGTGAGTCCGTCATGGTGCGCCTGGTGGGCGAGTTGGCGCTCGAGTTCGACCAACTGATTGAGCGATTGTTCCAGCCAGCCGCGTTCGATGGCCACTTCGATCTGTTGGGCGACCATGCCGATCAGGGAGCGGTCCTCAAGTCGGAAGCCGTCGACGTCGCGCCCTCCGTTGGCGACGACGACGAGGCCGGCGAGCCGTTGATCGTGGAACAACGGCACAGCGATGCCGTGCTCGATATCGAGTGCGGCCAGCAGTTCGCGCGATGCCGTGGTGGTGGTGATCAGGGACGCACCGTTGAGGCGCTCGGCCAGCGTCCAGGCGGCCTGCACGACGTTGGGATCGGCCTCGCCGAGGGCTCGCGAGCGGCTCGGATCCTGATGGGCGATCACACTGAGGCTGCCATTGGCGCTGAAGAGCACGGTCTGGGCGAACTCGGCGAGCAACGCGGCGCGGATCTGGGCGAGCACCGTCGTCAGGCCCTCGTCGAGGTTGCGATCCTGATGCAGGGCGGCCGTTGCGTGCTGAATGAACTCGTGCTGGATCCACGAACGGCGTTCCTGCGAATACGTGCGCAGGGCCAGCAGGGCGAGAAGCAACGGAACAGCGACGGCCGGCAGCAGCCAGAACGAGTGATGGGCGAGCAGCACGACCTGCGAACCGATGGCGGCGCCGGCGACCATGGCGACGACGTTGTAGAGCAGACCGCGCAACAGATCGTGCAGCGGAGCCGGCCGTCCGAGGAGCCGGCCGTATGTTCCGGTGGCCATCGCCGAGATGACGGCAGCCTCCGCGCAGGCGAGAATCGCCGCCCACAGTGACGCCGCGGCGAGGGGGGTCGTCGGACGCAGAGAGACGAACAACAGGACGCCGACCGCGGTGGCGAAGGCGGTACGCGCGGCTTGGAACAGGGCATCGACGATCGAATGCCGACGTAACACCGGTGTATGGAGGACCGTGGCGGCGACCGCGGCCACAACGACGTCGCGTGGGCGGCCGTCGCTTAACCCGATGACCAGCGCTGCACCACCGAGAGTGAGCGATAGTCCGTACGAGATCTGGGGTGCCTCGACCCGCAGCGATTCGGCCAACAGGAAGATGCCGATCAGAGCTACTAGCGGAAGGGGTTGACCGACGCGTGGTCCGAATCGGCTGACGAGCCCGATGGTCAACGTCGCTCCAGCGGCCGCGAGCAGCCCGACAAACAGCCAAATCTGCCACGCCGGTGCACCGGAGTGACCCCCACCGGTCCCTGTGATCAGGGCCGCATCGGGCTTCAGGCTTGGAGTTCGCATATGTGGTTGCCGGTTGGCAGTGATGGTCAAGATTCGAGCATGATTCAACCACGAAGCGTAATCACGCTTCACTATCGTGGAATCGCAGAACACGAGATTTTTCGGGAGGCCGCCGGAGATGAGTCCGACGCCCTAGGGGTTTCGGGGTGACGTTGCGCCCACGGTATCTGGCTGCGTGTCCCAACACGGTCGAGTCGTCCGCGGCGACGGCTTGGTCATCGCGACGGTCTGGTCGGCGGCCGCGTCGGCGTGGCGCGGACGCCAGAATTCATTCGATACGCAGGCCCGATATCGCCCGAGCGATCACCAGTTGTGGGATCTCGCCGGTCCTTTCGAAGATCGTGTGGTTCACGGTCTCGGGTTTTCCTGGTTGCATCTCGTGAGCC
>JANMJD010000038.1:0-6021 GCA_031371195.1 Actinomycetes bacterium
ATCGAGGTCCTCGTGCGAGCGGTGGCTGCGGTCGAATGGCGAGGAGGTCGGGAATCAGGCGCTCATAGGCGGCCGCTGCGGCCAGCACCGCGGCATCGGCGCGGGGTGGGCCGATGAGCTGCATGCCCATCGGGAGCTGACGGACCGGATCGGGGCCGCCGAAGCCGACCGGGACGCTGATCGCCGGCAGGCCGCAGAATGTGGCGTACAGGACGGTCTCCATCCATCGGTGATAGGTGTCCATCGCTCTGCCGTCGATCGACGTCGGCCATCGCTCGGCGATGGGAAACGGCCACACCTGTGTCGTGGGTAGCACCAGCAGGTCGTAGCGCCTGAACAGGCCAAGCATCACCTGGAGCAGTGCCGAGCGAACCGTGCTGGCCTGCATCAGATCGGTTGCGGTGACCGAGCGGGATTGCTCGTACTCCCACATCGCTTCGGGCTTGACGAGGCCGCGGCCCGCGTCCTGCTCGATGGTCGCCTCCAGGCCATGGCCGACGAGCACCCAGCGGATCGTGATCCACGCCTGCCACACCCGTTCGAGGTCGATGTCCAGCGTGGCCTGTTCGACGACGGCGCCGGCTTGTTCGAGCCTCCGCAAACCGGCCGTGCACGCGTCGGCAATGCCTGCTTCCATCGGAAGGTGGCCCTCGAGAGTCCCGAGCCAGCCGATCTTCAGTTCGCTCGGCTCCACGGGATCGTTGGCGTCGAAGAACGAGGCGCCCGTCCGTTCGGGAATCGACAGCGGGTCGCGGGGGTCCCAGCCGGCCTGGGTGGCGAGCAGGGCGGCGACGTCACGGATCGAACGCCCCATCGGGCCATCCGTGGCCACGCTGCGGATCCAGCCCTCCGTGGACGGCCAGTCGGGCACGCGGCCTTGGCTGGGGCGGAACCCGAAGACGTTGTTCCACGCCGCCGGATTACGTAACGAGCCGCCGTAGTCACTTCCGTCAGCGACCGGGAGCAGACGATGGGCAAGCGCTGCGGCAGCGCCGCCGCTGGAACCGCCGGCAGAGTGGTCGCGAGAGTAGGCGTTCGGTGTCGCGCCGAAGACCGGGTTGAACGTGTGGCTGCCGAGTCCGAACTCGGGCACGTTGGTCTTGCCGATGATAATGCACCCGGCGGCCCGCATCCGTTCGGCGAGCAGCCCGTCGTGTGCCGGCCGGATGCCGGTGAACAACGGAGAGCCCGAGGTCGTCGGAAATCCGGCGGCGTCGTTGAGGTCCTTGACCGCTTGGGGGAGGCCGTGCATCCAACCGCGGGAGAAGCCGGCCGCCAGCTCTGCGTCACATTCGTCGGCCTGCATGAGCAGCACATCGTCGGCGGCGAGATTGACGATCGCGTTGGCCGTCGGATTGATCGAGTGGATGCGGGCCAGATAGGCCGTCATCACCTCGCGGCACGAGATCTGCCCGGCGTGGATCAGCGCCGAGAGGTCGACCGCGCCGAGGTCGGTGACATCGTCTGTCGCGTCTGTCGCGTCTGTCGCGTCTGTCGCGTCGGTGGCCGCGGAGTCGTTGGTCGTCTCGCTCGTCATCTCGCTCGTCGTCTCGCTCGTCATCAACGAGAGCTTCGCACCCCGGCCGACGCGGTTGTCGCCATCGGACAACCCGCGGCCAGGGGAGTTCGAGGATGGCGACCCCGGGGTGAGCGGGATTGCAGGTCTCGTGGTTCTCAGGCCTTGACTCGGGCGTTGGTCGGGTCGTAGAGCGGTTGGAGGGAAACCCGCACAGGAACCCGCGCCGTGGCGACCTCGAGTTCGTAAGTGCCGCTGAGCACGTAGTCGGCGGTCACGCCGGACGGATTGCGGACGTAGCCGTAGCCGATCGAGGCCCCGATCGTGTAGCCGTACCCGCCCGACGTCAGCCAGCCGACGCGCTCGCCATTGCGGTAGATGGTCTCGCGCCCGAGGAGCACGACATCGCGTCCGACGTCCATCGCCGAGACAGTGAAGGCGGCGAGCATCTTGCGGACGCCCGACCCGCGTTGCTCCACGACCGCGTCGCGGCCGAGGAAGGGGACGCCCGAGCGCAGCTTGACGGCCCAGCCGAGACCGGACTCGAACGGTGTGTGGTCGGGCCCGATGTCGGAGCCCCAGGCGCGATAGCCCTTCTCCAGACGGCAGCTCTCGATCGCCCGGTAGCCGGCGTTGACCAGGCCATGCGGCGCTCCGGCGGCCATCAGCGTGTCGTAGACCGTGGTGGCGTATTCGACGGGCAGGTGCAGCTCCCAGCCGAGTTCACCGACGTATGTGACCCGCAGGGCCCGCACCGGGCATCCGGCGATGCCGATCACCTGCTGCGTGCCGAACGGGAAGGCCTCGTTCGACATGTCGGCCCGGGTGACCGACGACAGGATCGACCGCGACTGCGGTCCCATCACCGACAGCACGGTCGACCCGGAGGTGGCGTCGAACAGTTGGGCGTTGACCCCGGCGGGGATGTTGCGGTTGATCCAGTCGAAGTCATGGGTGGCGAACGCGGTGCCGGTGACGATGTAAAACTCATCCGCTGCCAGCCGCGCCACGGTGAGGTCGCATTGGATCCCGCCCCGCCGGTCGAGCATCTGGGTGTAGGTCAACGAGCCAACGGGTTTGTCGACGTTGTTGGCGCAGATCCAGTTCAGCGCGGCGAGGGCGTCGGGGCCTTTCAGGGCGAACTTGGCGAACGATGTCTGATCGATGATCGCTGCCGCCTCCCGCACGGCGGCATGCTCCCGGCCGACGGCGGCGAACCAATTCTGCCGGCCGTAGGTGTACTCGTCGACCGGCGACTCGCCGTTGGCCGGCGAAGCGAACCAATTCGGCCGCTCCCAGCCGAGCTTCTCGCCGAAGCCGCCGCCGGCGGCGGCGAGCCGCGAGTACAACGGCGAGACGCGGGCTGGGCGACCGCTGCGGTGCTCCTCATGCGGCCAGGCCATCGTGTAGTGCTTCGCGTAGGCCTCGAGTGTGCGGGTCCGCACCCAGTCGGTGTCCTGATGCGGGCGGCCGAAGCGGCGCAGGTCGACCACCCACAGGTCGTACGGCGGCGCACCGTCGTGGACCCATTCGGCGAGCGCCTGGCCTGCCCCGCCACCCGCGGCGATACCGAAGGCGTTGAACCCGGCCCCGACGAACAGGTTCCTCAACTCCGGGGCCTCGCCGAGGATGAAGTTGCCGTCGGGGGTGAAGCTCTCCGGGCCGTTGATCAGCTCGTTGATCCCGGCGTTCGCCAATGCGGGAACGCGGCCGACCGCCAATTCCATCGTGGGGGCAAAGTGGTCGAAGTTCGACTCCAGCAGCTGGAACTGGAATGGCTGCGGAATCCCGTTGAGCGCCCATGGCACGGGGTTCGGCTCGTAGCCGCCCATCACCAGGCCGCCGACCTCCTCCTTGTAGTACGTCAGCCGATCGGGATCGCGCAGGGTCGGAAGGTTCCGCGGCACCTCGGGGCTGAACGGTGCGGTGATGATGTACTGGTGCTCGACCGACACGAGCGGGACGTTCACGCCGACGGTCGCGGCGAGCGCACGAGTCCACTGGCCGGCGCAGATGACGACCTTCTCGCACTCGATGCGGCCCCGATCGGTGACGACGGCGCGGATCACGCCGTCGACCACCTCGATTGACAGCACGCGTGTGTCCTCGCAGATCGTCGCCCCGGCCATGCGGGCGCCGCGGGCGAGCGCCATCGTGATGTCCGACGGATTGGCCTGCCCGTCCGTGGGCAGAAATGCTGCCCCGATCACATCGTCCACCTGCATCAGCGGCCACAGTTCCTGGGCCTCGGCGGGTGAGAGCAGGTGCATCTCGAGGCCGAACGACGTGGCGGTGGTGGCCTGGCGCTTGACCTCCTCCCAGCGCTCGGGATTGCAGGCGAGGCGCAGCCCACCGTTCATCTTCCAGCCGGTGGCCAGCCCGGTCTCGTCCTCCAACGTCTTGTACAGCTCGACCGAGTTGCCCAACAATTGGGTGATGTTGGCCGAGGTGCGCAGCTGGCCGACCAGCCCGGCGGCGTGGAACGTGGAGCCCGAGGTCAGCTTGTGCTGCTCGATGAGGACGGTATCGGTCCAGCCAAGACGGGCGAGGTGATAGGCGGTCGAGCAGCCGACGATGCCGCCGCCGATGACCACGGCGCGCGCCGTTGAGGGAAGTGCAGTCACCCCGTGTGCTTAGCATCGGACCGCTGCTGTCGGGGTCCCGGCGTGAGGCGGGAGATGGGGAACGTCGACCCGACGCTGCTCGCCACGTTCCCCACTTCGCCGCGTTGGGCGCTACAAGAGGGATTCGGCAAGTTCGTCGATGAGCGACTCGGGGGTGTTCGGGTGCATGAACACAAGCCGCCCGACGGGCTCGTCGCGCCACGTGGTGGGGGCAACGAACGCCACGCCGCCATCGAGCAGACGCTTGGCCCAACCGCGCCAATCGGCGCGTCCCCAACCGGCGCGGCGGAACAGGATCACGCCCAGTTGAGGCTCCATCACCAAATCGACCCCTGGGAGCGCAGCGAATCTCGCCGCGCACTGCCGGGTGATCGTCAGCGTTCGCTGGATCGCGGCCCGGTGGGCTGCGATACCATGGCTGACCAGGGTAAACCACAGTGGCAGGCCTGCGGCCCGACGGGTCAGTTGAAAGCCGTAGTCGCTGGGATTCCAGGCGCCACGCTCCCGATCATCATCGTCGAGCCCGGCATCATCGAGCCCGGCATCGTGCAGCACGTCGATGTATGGGCCGCGTTGGGTGTGCACCGCAGCGGCCAGCGCCGGCTCGCGGTACAACAATGCGCACGATCCGGCCGGACCGAAGAGCCACTTGTGCGGGTCGATGATCACCGAGTCGGCCCGCTCGATGCCGGTGAACAAGCGCCGGGTCTCGTCGACGAGCAGGGCTGCGCCACCGTAGGCCGCGTCGACATGCAGCCATAGTCCCCGGTCGGCAGAGATGTCGGCCAACCCCGCCAGATCGTCGACGACCCCGGCGTTGGTCGATCCCCCGGCGGCGCAGACGATACCGATCTCGGGTTGGTCCTGCCCGCGGTTCGAGTCGCCGGTCACGGAGTCGCTGAGTGCCCCGGTGAGTCCGGCGCCGGTGAACCGCCCGTCGGTGCCGGTGGGAATGACCACGGCCTCCAACCCGAGGAGGTGCAGGGCGTTGCGCACCGAGGCGTGCGCCGTGTCGCCGACCGCGACGCCACATCGGCCTGCGGCCTGATCACGGGCGACGGCGAGGGCGGACAGGTTGCCGATCGATCCTCCGCTCATGAAACAGCCACCGGCGCCGGTGGGCAGCCCGATCAGCCCGGCCAGCCAGTCGAGTGTTTGGTTCTCGGCCGCCACGGCGCCGGCGGCTTCCAGCCACGACTCGGCCGAGAAGTTTGCCGCGCTGACCGCGGCGTCCATCCACACCCCGGCCGGGGTCGGCGATACCGGGATGAATGCCAGGAAGCGTTCGCTGGCCAGGCCGATGTTGTTGGGAACGACGGCATCGGTGAACAGGCTCCACGCCATATCGGTGCCGAGGCCGGCGTCGGTGATCGCGCCGTGCAACAGCCGATCCATTTCAGTCGGCGATGCGTGGCGGCCGAGCGGCGTATGGGCCAACCGATCGGTGACGAACCGGGCCACATGATCGCTCAGTCGGGCGAGTGCCGCCGTGTCGGTGTCGTGGAGCGAACTCACGACGCCGTGGTCCGCCGGCCCCACACCGCGAACAGCGGGTCGCCTCGTGTGCCGGGCGGCGTGCACCGCGCCGCCTCGGCCGGCTCCCAACCTCCCGCCAGAGCGAAGTAGCGGGCGACGATAGCGCAGTGCTGCTCGTCGGACGCCGACAACCACCCGCGGATCGCCTTCGTCGGGTAGCAGCGGTTCGAGAACGTGCAGACGAACAGCCCACTGGGCCGCACGACTCGAGCCACGTGGCGCATCACGTCGATCGGCCGCACGAGGTAGTCGATCGACACGCACCAGGTGGCCGCGTCGAAGCGGTCGTCGGGGAATGGCAGATGCGGGTCGTCGTTGAGGTCGTGAACGACTCGCTCCGTGGCC
>JANMJD010000070.1:0-16360 GCA_031371195.1 Actinomycetes bacterium
GATCCTGACGACCCCCGATCCGTCGCGCCCGACGTGGACGGCCAGTAGTCACCCCGGTGATTCCGAGGGGCTGGCCTTCGACCCGGTGCGCAACACGATGTGGGTCTCGGATGACTCGAAGTCGCGACTCCAGGAAATCGACATCGCCACGGGGGCCTTAATCCCTACGTCAACGCTGACCAGCGCCCAACTTGGTCTGTCGGTTGCTGCTCCTGCGGGCAACAACCTCCCGCCCGGCACGAAGGCGACGCCCGATGCGCTTCCTGAACATGACACCCGCCCCCACGACTTGGAGGCGTTGGCGTACGACAAGGTCCACGATGTTCTCTATGCCTTCGCCGGTCCGTGTTGCACGAGCGGGCCGCATCGGGACCCGACCGCGTTCCGCCTGGTCCGCAAGGCCCCCGGTGGACCCTTCCAGCCCGACACGTTCCAACCGCTCGAAGGTCTCTCCCACTTCGACCTGAGCGGTGTCGGGGCGATCGGTGGAGAGCTGTGGGGTGGGGATCTCAAGAACATCGTGCAATACACCTACGCCACGAACACGATCGGTGTCGTCAGGGCACTACCCGGAATCAGCGGGCACATCACCGGGATCGGGTTCTCCGAGGCCGGGGCGAACAACAGCTTCGTGCCCGGGATGGCGGACGACATGTGGATCACGACCAGTTCGAACGACATCCTGTACCGATTCGCGTGGCACGGAGCGAATGCCGTCCCCACGCTGGTGCCGAATCACGTCTTCCAGATGAAGACACTTGGCCTGCTCGACACCCGTTCGGTCGAGATCGTCGACGACACCGTCTGGTTGGCTGACGGCTACGACTATGCCCCGCCGAACACGCCTACGGAATTCTCGCTGCATGTCTACAAGATGGGCCAGAGCACGCCGACCGCCTCGTTCACCACCAGTCCGGTTGCGTTGCAGCCGCAGAACGAGGTCACCGGCGGATTGCCATTCACCGTGAAGTTCACCGACACGAGTAAGGGCGGCGGTCGGCCGATCACCTGGTCGTGGGATTTCGGCGACGGCACCCCGCTGGTCACCACGCAGAATCCGACGCACGTCTACAACTCGGTCGGGCCGTTCACCGTCACCCTCACGACGAGCAACCCCAATGGTCCAACGGCCGCTCCGGCAACCGCCAAGGTGCTCGTGACCGACCAGCCGGCGGCCTCGTTCACGGCGACGCCCACCACCGGCCCTGCTCCTCAGCTGGTCACGTTCACCGATACGTCGACCTCGTCGGGCGGTTCGGTCACCGCCTGGTCGTGGAACTTCGGCGACGGCACTCCGCTCGACACGACACAAAGCCCGACGCACACCTACCTCTCGCCGGGCACCTACAGCGCCGCACTGACCGTGTCCAATGCCAACGGCAGCAGCACCACGAGTCAACCGATCACCATCACCGGACCGCCGGTCCCAGGGTTCAACCTCAGCGCGTCGACAGGGGGTGCACCGCTCAATGTTGTGTTCACCGACGTGTCGACGGGCACGCCGCAGCCGGACTACTGGTCGTGGAACTTCGGCGACGGCACCGCTCCGGTCGAGTTCCAGGACCCCGCCCACGACTTCGCCGTGCCGGGGGTGCACACCGTCACGCTCACGGTGGACAACAGTGGACAAGGGATGTGCATGGCGGGCTCATGCGCGACCGTCACCCACACGGTCACGGTGACCGGGGCGGCGCCGACCGTATCGTTCACCGCCAGTGTGGAGTCCGGACCGGCGCCGCTGTCGGTCGGGTTCACCGATACCAGCACAGCTGCGCCGGCGATCACGACTCGGTCATGGGACTTCGGCGATGGAAGTCCTGCGTCTTCCGGCGCCAACCCGAACCATGTCTTCGCCAATCGGGGGACGTACACGGTGACGCTGACCGTGACCAACTCCCAAGGCTCGGGGGTGACGACTCGTACGATCACGGTCGGCTCAGTCGGGTCGTACGTCGGTCTCACGCCGGCTCGGCTGCTCGACACCCGCGCCTCGGCGACGGTCGACGGGAGATTCTCGGGTATCGGCCGGCTGGGCATCGGCGGCGTGGTGAAGTTTCCGGTGCTCAGCCGCGGTGGGATTCCGACATCGGGCGTCGGTGCCGTCGTTCTCAACGTCACGGCGATCGGCCCGACGGCCGAGTCGTACCTGACCGTGTGGCCGACTGGCGCGACGCGACCGACGGCGTCGAACCTCAACTACGTTGCTGGTCAGACGTTCCCGAACATGGTGATAGTGCCCCTCGGGACGAACGGCGAGATCTCGATGTTCAACGCCGCCGGTCTGGTCGACCTGGCCGTCGATGTCCTCGGGTACTTCCCGAGCACGTCGAGCTTCGTCGGGTTCAGCCCGCAACGTCTGTTGGATACCCGCCTCGGTGGTTCTACCGTCGACCGGCTCTTCCAGACGCGGGCGCCGATCGGGCCCAATACGGTCGCCAGCGTGACGATTGCCGGTCGTGGTGGGGTACCGCCAGGCGCGGGCGGCTCGGTGGCGTTGAACGTCACCGCGGTCGGTGCCACGGCCACGTCGTACATGACCGTGTGGCCAACCGGTCAGACGATGCCGACGGCGTCGAATCTGAACTACCGCGCCGGTCAGATCATCCCGAACATGGTCATCGTGCCGCTCGGTGCCAACGGCAAGGTCTCGTTGTTCAATGCGACCGGCAACGTCGATGTGCTGGTGGACGTGTTGGGATGGTTTCCTGCCGATCCCGGCTTCACTGGACTGGCACCCGCGCGGTTGATGGACACTCGCGGCGCAGCGACCATCGACGGCCTGTTCAGCGGTGGCGGCAGCATCGGCGCAGGGCGATCGGCGAACGTGACGGTGTTGGGCCGCGGCGGTGTGCCGTTGACCGGCGTCGGATCGGTGGCCCTGAATGTCACCGCGGTCGGTCCGACGGCGGAGTCGTTCATGACCGTGTGGCCCACCGGTCGCCTGATGCCGACCGCCTCGAACCTCAACTACGTCGCGGGAGACATCTTCCCCAACATGGTCATCGTGCCTGTCGACGCCAACGGCAAGATCTCGCTGTTCAACTCGGCCGGATCGACCGACGTGCTCGTCGACGTGCTCGGCTGGTTCCCACTGTAAATCGACTCCGCCGGCCTTCTCGGAACTGCTGAAGGCCGGTCTGCGTCAGCATAAAAACGTTGTGTCGGTCTATGTGCTGGCGGGAACGAGGCGTTCGCCGGGCCGATCCTCGGGGGATGAAACCGCCCACCGCCGCAGGCATCGAGCGGAGCGCACGGTGCAGGTAGGTGAATGGCGCGAGCGGCGATTGACTTGGCTGGGTGACCTTCCGGGAAGGCCGCCCTGCGGCCGGTGATGGTCAGCTCGCCCCGGAACTTCGAAGCCGAGACCTGAGCGGCTTCCTCGATCATCTCCACTCTCTGGGCACCCTGGTGGCCGGCGTCGGGCCGCCGTGTTGGGTTGACGGATCGACGGCCGCCGCGCTCCACGGCATACGGGTACCCGCTGCGTCCACCGTTCCATCTGCTGATTCTGCGTGATCGTTACGTCCACCGCGTTGGTCACTACGTCCACCAGAGCATCGACGTCCCGCCGATCGACCGGGAGTCGGTCCGTGGGCTGAATTCTGTCTCGCCCACTCGCGCCCTGATCGACGTCGCTCGCCACGAAACCGACGATCGGTTGGCTGTCGCGGTCGCCTCGGCCATCGAACTGGGGCTGACCAGCGAGGAGATGTTGCATCGGCGTCTCGTCGCCTTGCGGGCGTCGGGCCGACACGGACTACCGCGGCTGCTGGGGATCGTCGAGAGGCACGAGCTGGCTGCAGGCGCGTACAGCTGGTTGGAGCGGGAATTCCTCCGGCTCATGGATGACGCAGGACTTCCCCGACCGCTGGCCCAACAGGTGCTCGGCCGCCGTCGTGACCGGCTCATCAGAGTGGACTTCCGCTGGGCCGGCACTCCGCTGGTCGTCGAAGTGCTCGGGTACCACTGGCACCGCACGACCGCTCAGATGGCCATCGACTCCGAACGAATGAATCAGCTGGTCATCGGTGGCTTCACCTGCCTGCAGTTCACCTACTCCCATGTGACGGCCGAACCCGATTACGTCGTCGCGCTCGTGCGTCGGGCCCTCGATCCCTACCTCAGGGCCACTTCTGCCAGCACATAAACGTTGTGTCGGTCTATGTGCTGGCACAAAGCTGACGAGCCGGCGAATCGTTCGATGCCGGGGTTGCACTCAGATGACGGTCAGGTGCCGGCACGGAGGGCGTCGACGGGTTCCATGCGGGCGGCGCGGATGGCCGGGTAGAGGCCGGCCAGCAGCCCGACGATGGCGCCGACGACCGGAGCGATCAGCGGCAGCCAGATATCGAGCACCGGGGTCCAGTCACGCGCCGCCGAGACGACCACGACGAACAGCAACCCGACGCTGGCCCCGACAACACCGCCGATCAGGCCCATCGCCGTCGATTCGCAGAGGAACTGGATGGCGATGTGCTTGCGGTGGGCACCCAGGGCGCGTCGCAGGCCGATCTCGCCCGTGCGTTCCATCACCGTGACCAGGGTGACGTTGGCGATGCCGATCGCCCCGACGATCAACGACACGAGCCCGAGGAGCAGGAACAGCGTGTTGATGTCGCTTTGCACGGCGTCGCGAGTCTGCGATGGATCGCGTGGCGCGCTCACGCTCAGGCCCGCCGGCGAGTTGGGACTCAGGGCGATCGGGGCCTGTTTGGCGATCAGCGCCGCGGCACCGACCTCGGTCTCGATCACCACCCGATCGGGCTTCGACAGGTTGTAGCGCTCGTTGGCCGCCCCGCTGGGAATGATCACCCCGCCGAGCAGGCCGACATCGCGGGGCGCGTCGTCGAGAATCCCGATGACGGTGTACAGGTCGTCGCCGAGATAGATGCCGGGCAGGTTGCCGAGCCGCGTCACCCCCAACTCGGTCGCCGCGTCGACACCAAGGATGGCCACGCGGTCGTTGCGTGTGACGTGGCCGATGTCGAACCAGCGGCCGACCACGATGCGGCCGCGTACGGCGTCGAGGAGACCGGGTGATGCGGCGAAGACCGGCAACGTCCGGGTGGACACGACGGACGGATCGTTGACCGGGACGGTGCGGATGCCCCCGGGGTTGGGCACGTCGGCGATCGCACCGGCGGCGACGACCCCGTTCAGGGGCAGCAGCCGGTCCTCCACCGCCCACGGCAGGGGAGTGGCCCGCCTCGCCGAACCGCCGGATTGACCCGATGCCCGCGCCCGCACGGTGACCTGGGTGGCGCTCAACTCGTCGAACCGATCGACGATCTGATTGCCGGCCGTGCGCGACACCCCGAGGGTGGCGACCAGCGAGGCGATGCCGAGCACGGTCCCGAGGGTCGTCAGCGCGGCGCGCGCCGGACGGGCAAATACGCCGGCGAGGCTCTCGTCGATCAGGTCGAGGACACGCAACCGCGACCGGGTGGTGGCCCGTCGGGCCGCCCGACGTTGTCTACGTCGAGCGCGGCGCGACTGCGACGGTGCGTTCTGCGACTCGATCGGAGCGACGTCGTCGACGGCCGTACCGGCGATAGGCGGTGGCACGTTGACGTACGGCGGTCCGTCACCGGCTTCTCCGAACGGGCGCATCAGGCCTCCTCGGTGAGGCAGCCGTCGATCATCCGCACCCGTCGTTCGGCATGGCGGGCGACGTCATGGTCGTGGGTGATGACGAGCACGGTCAGTCCGCCGGCGCGCAGCCGATCGAACAGCTCGAGAACGGCGGCAGTGTTCTGCGAATCGAGGTTTCCGGTGGGCTCGTCGCACAGCAGCAGGCTCGGCTGGCCGATCAGCGCTCGGGCGATGGCCACGCGCTGGCGTTCTCCACCGGACAGCTTGGTAGGCAGGAAGCCGATGCGATGGCCGAGTCCGACGAGTTCGAGCACCTCGACGGCACGATCCATCCGCCCCGATCGTGGCGCACCCCGGTAGATCTCGCCGAGCATCACATTCTCCTCCACCGAGCGGTGGGAGAGCAGGTGAAATCCCTGGAAAACGAACCCGATCCGCCGTCCTCGTTCTCCGGCGCGTTCCTTGTCGCTCAGCTCGTCGGTGTCGATGCCGTCGAGAAGGTATCGGCCGCGGGTCGGTCGGTCGAGGAGACCGAGCACGTTGAGCAGCGTGGACTTGCCCGAGCCGGAGGGCCCGACGATGGCGAGGTGTTCGCCGTGCCTGATCTCCAGCTCGATCGCCCGCAGCGCCTCGACCGGCGGTTCGGTATCGAAGACGCGCCAGAGATCGTGCAGGGCGACGACCGGGGGTCGCGGCGGTGCCGGGTCGGCCGTGGTGACCAGGTCGATGTCGGTCATCGGTTGAGTGACGTCACGCGCTGGTATCGGCGCTGGTGTCGGCGGTCGACGTGTCCTGCGATGGCTCGTCGACCGAGGCCCCACTGGTGTCGGACGGGGCGGTATCGCCCTCGACACCGATCACCACCCGGTCGCCCTCGGCGAGCGCGCCCGTGAACGACTTGATCTCGGAGTAACCCTGGGCGGTGAGTCCGACCTCGACGGTCACCATCTCGGTGGTCGCTACCGACGGTGTCTTGCCGTTGCCGGTGGTTCCGCCACTTCCGGCGGAATCCGTCGTGTCGGCCGTAACGCCTGCGGAGGCCGACGAGCGGAGCACCTCGACCCGGCTCGCTCCGTCGGGACCGACCGACAGAGCCGCGACCGGTACGGCGAGTACTTCGCCTTCGGTGGAACTGACGGTGATCCTGATGCGGGCCGAGTAGCCGACGAAGTCACTCAGCTTGGCCGGATCGTCGGGTGCGACGATGACCTGCAGCCGGCTGCTGTCGCCCGCGCCGCTGCCGGCTCCGCCGTTGGGATCGGCGGGCTGGGCGTCCTGGGCGCCGATCTGGCTGAGGGTGCCGGTGGTCTCGACCCCCGCGTCGGGGATCTCGACGGTGACCGGAGCCCCCACGACGAGCAGGTTGCCGTCGTTCTTGGAGACCCGGCCGGTGATCTGCGTCGCCGTGCTCGAGACCGTCAACAGTGTGTCGCTGACCGTCGCTCCGACGGTGGTCGACAGGTTGGTCACGTTGGTCGGCAGAGTCGGAAGGAAGATCACCTCGCCGGCGGGGAGTTTGGTACCGACCTCGGCCTCGATCACGAACAGTTCCGTGGTCGCCTGGTCGACGACGGCCTGGGCCTGGGTGACCGCCTCCTGCAGCGGCTGGGTGTCGGCCGGCTTCTGCAGGTCGACCAACTGGGCTCGGGCCAGCTCGAGGGCGTCCCTGGCGTCTCCGATCGAGTTGTCGCCCTGGTTCTTGGTGGTCGTCTGATCGCTGATCGTCTGATTGAGCGACTTCTCGGCGTCGATCAGTTCGCGTTCCCTGTCGGCCAGCGTCGCCTGGCGTTCGGCGATCTCGGTCGACGAGTAGGCCTCGCCCGTATCGGGGTTGATCGCCCCGGGCTGGGCGACTGCATCGGCGATGGTCTTGGCCGCGTCGCGCCCGAGCTTGGCCGCATCGCGGGTGGCGACCGCGCTGGTCACATTGCTCGCAGCCAGCACGTTTGCCTGGTTTGCCGCCGCCTCGGCCTCGGGAATGGCCGCCTGAGCCTTGTCGACGGACTGGCGGGCCTGGAGGAGTTGCGACGGCGTGACCGTCGAGCCGCCGGTGCGCAGGTCGTTCTGTGCCTTGCGCAGGGACTCCTCGGCATCGCTGAGGGCCTTGCGCTGATCGCGCAGTTTGTTGCGCTGGTCGGCACTCGGTCCCTCGCTGGCGTAGCCCTTCGCCTCGTACATGGCGTCAAGGGCCTTCTCGGTGCCCTCGTCGTACACCTCGTCGACCGTTCCGGGGGAGTAGCCGAGGCGATCCAGTGCCGCTTCGAGTTGGGCGACGTCGGGTCCCTTGGAACCGGGCTCGAATCCGCGGAACACCGGCAACGTGCCCTGCAGGGCGAACACCGGCCTTCCGGAGACCTCGAGGAGCACGTCGCCTTCGTTGACCGCACTCCCGATCTCGGGCAGGCGGGTGACCACCTGGTTGGTTCCCGCACTCTCCCCGACGGCGCCCAATAGCCGCACTGGAGTGGGCTCCTCGAAGACGACGTCGCCGGCCACGGTCAGGTTGGACGTGAGGGCGCGGCGCTCGACCGGCACGGTGATCAGCGAGGCGGCGGGGGCCTTGCGCTCATTGGCCGCGTCGGCCGGTGATTTGAGGCGGCTGCCGATGGCGACGCCGCCGACGGCCGACGCGATGGCGGCCCCGACGACGATGAGGGCCTGGCGTCGACGGCGACGCGAGCCCGCCGGTTTGAGGCCGCCCGAGGTGACCTCGGCGTCGATCTCGTCGAGCGGGTGGCCGGGGTCGAGATGACCGGGAACCGTGGGCTCAGTGGATGGGTCACCCATTGGCGCCACTGGCACCGTCCTTCTTCAACTGGGGGAACTCCTCGAGAATCTGGTCGCTCATGTCCTGCTCGACCTGCTTGCGGATCTTGGCGAGACCGACCTTCTTCTGGCACTTCTGATCGATCCCGTAGAGCTTGAACTCGTCCTTGCGCATGGTCTCGATCGCCTTGGCATCGAGTGGCTTGGGCTCGCCCATGAAGGCCCAACCGGTGCCGTCGGCATTCTGCGTGGAGCTGTACATCCCGCTCTGATCGCCGCCCTGCGGGACCCCATTGGAATCGAGCGGAACGACCTCCTGGCCGGCCAGCTCGGCCTTGTACTTCTCGAAGTAGGTATAGGTGTCGTTCGGGCTGGTCAGGTCGTAGCTGGGGTCGGCCTTCTTGACGCATTCGACCCACTTCTTGTTGGCGTCCTTGATCTGCGGATCGTCCTCGAGGTTGGTGAACAGCTCGCCGAGGCGTTCGCTGATCGCCGGATCGCTGAACGGGGATTCGCCGTACACCTCCTTGGACGCCTGGCCGTAACACCCCTGCTGTTCGAGAGGCGGGGGTACGAAGACCGCGGTGTCGTCGGTCGGCGCCTCGTATGGGGGGCCCGAGAGGTCTTCGTTGTACTGCTGCTGCTCGGTCTCGCTGAGACTGGCAATGTACTTCTGGTTCGGATCGGTGAACTGCTGACCGTCGACCGGTATGGCCTCGACGGTGCCGGCCGTATCGCCGCCGGCGAGATTGGGCAGTTCGTACAACTCGTAGTTGTGGGTGATGCCGTAGGCGTACTTCTTGCCGTACTCCTCGGGGCTGAGATTGGCATCCTCGTCACCGGCGGCATTGTCGAACTGGGCCGAATAGTCGACCGGGGTGTAGTCCCACCCCTTCTCCTTCATGCACTGGGCAACGGACTCCTCCTGCTTCAGCTGCTTGCGACGGGACTCGGCCGGCGACTCCGACCCTCCGAAGATGGCGGCGAGCGGGCCGTCGGTGGTGTTGGTCTTGCTCGACGATCCCGACGACTTCTGGTCCTCGCCGGCCGATGATCCCCCGCAGGCCCCGACCGAGACCAGGGCGATGGGCAAAAGCAGTTGGGCCACGCGGCGATACATCAAGATGGGCTCCTCGGGTAAAGACAAAAGGTAAGACGCCTGGGGGCGGCGTTCCGTTCCCGGATGATCGATCGCATCCATCCTGGCACAGTGGGTGGTGGGCTCAGGCGGCAACTACGCCTATCAAGATGTGATCAAGCTTTCGCCGATCCGGATGTGGTGCGAACACCGTCGGTGTAATCTGCCCACCGGGCGTCGACAAAATTCGTGGGTCATCGGAATCATCGCCCCTCTGGCGGTTTTCTGAACACGAAAGGTGAGAAATACTGAGAGATACTTGTTGAGTCGAAAGGCGGTTTGGGTGTTCCGCAATCTCAAGATCCGATCCAGAATGGCGATTGTGGTTCTCGTACCACTCTTCGCGTTGGCTGTCGTGGCCCTCGTGGGCCTGCGCGCGCTCAACTCCGTGCAGATCGGTGGTGGGACCTACAGGGAGATTGTCGAATCCCAGAACCTCGTCGCCGACGTGCTGCCCCCGCCGGCGTATCTCATCGAGGCGCACCTCTCGGCCCAGGAGCTGATCGGGACGAGCGACCCGGTCGAGATCCAGCAACGCATCTCGGAGCTCTCGCAGGACAAGACGCTCTACTACCAGCGTCTCGACGTCTGGAAGGTCGCCCTGGAACGGGATGACGAGAAGGATGTGCTCAACGAGTTGCTCGCCGCCTATGCGGCCGGCGACGTGTTCTGGAAGGTCATCGACGAGCGGCTGATTCCGGCCGTTCAGTCCGGCGATCGTGCCGCCATCGACGTCGTCGATCAAACCGAACTCAACCCGGCGTTCGAGAAGCACAAGAACCTGATCCGTACTGTCGTCGAACTCGGCGAGGCGCGCCGTATCCGCCTCGAGAACGCCGCCGCCGACAAGGTGCGCACCGAGAAGCTGACCGCGCTGGGTGTCATCATCAGTCTCGCCATGCTCACCCTGGTCCTGACGGCGTTGCTCGCCCGGTCGATCACCCGGCCGATCAGCCGACTGACCGAGGCGGCGGAGTCTGCCGAACGCCAACTGCCCCGAGTCGTCGCGCAGGTGCAGGCCGGTGAGGACGTCTCGATGTCCGAGGTCTCGGTCGACGGCACCGGAGAGTTCAGCTCCCTCGCCACCGCGATGAACTCGATGCAGACGACCGCCGTCGGGCTTGCCGCGGAGCAGGCCCGCATTCGTCGCAACGTGTCCACCATGCTCGGCAACCTCGCCCGTCGTAATCAGAGCCTCGTCAATCGGACGCTGTCGTTCATCACCGACCTGGAGCGCGACGAGCGCGATCCCGAGACGCTCGACAACCTGTTCAAACTCGACCACCTCACCACCCGCATGCGGCGCAATGCCGAAAGTCTGCTGGTGCTCTCGGGTGCCGAACAGGCACGCACCTGGCCGCGTCCGGTGGAGATCCGCGAAGTCCTACGTGCGGCGCTGTCCGAAATCGAGTCGTTCGACCGGGTCGAGCTGTCGTCCTTGCACCCGGCGCTGATCCGCGGCAGTTCGGTTGCCGACCTCACCCACCTCGTGGCCGAGTTGCTCGACAACGCCACACGCTTCTCGCCGCCCGACACGACCGTCGTGGTCACCGGCGAGCAATCCGGCGATGGATACACGATCGCCATCGTCGACCGGGGAATGGGGATGTCGCCCGATGCGCTGGCAGCCGCCAACCGCGACCTGGAGTCGTTGAGCCGCCTCGAGGAGCGGACCTCGCTCGTGCTCGGATTCGCCGTCGTCGGACGACTTGGCGCCCGCAACGGAATCGGCGTCCGCCTGGAGCAGTCGACCGGTGACGGCGTCACCGCCCGGGTGCGGCTGCCTGGCGCAGTGCTGCATCGGGCGACTCCTCCGGTTACCGACCCCGTTCGCTCGCAGACCCCGTCCGGAAACGGGTCGACCGGCAGTGCCGTCGATGGCGCGTCCGTCAAAGGTGCGACGGTCAACGGCTCGACGGGCAACGGGCCGTCGTCCACCTCATTGCCGAATCGTCTCGCAGCAGCGTCCGGGCCGACTGTCGAGCGTCCCCTCGGCAATTCGTCCGCGGCAAGCCGCGGCCACGCCGACGCGGCCGACCCGAGGGATGACGCCCTCGACGCGTCGACGGCCGACCAGCCCCATGTCGTCGCCCAACGGCCCGCTACGGCCTTCCCGGCGCCCACGTTGCCGGCGGCCGAGCCGGCCCCGATCGCGCCATCGGCGTCGGCAGCAGGAGCACGTGCGGTCGAGTTCGAGGCTCCGGTCGCAACGGTCGGCCGCGGCGCGATTCCGGCCAAGCAGGAGCCCGCCACGACCGCCGGCGGTCTGCAGAAGCGAGTACCCGGGGCGAACCTGTTCGACGGGAGCCTGCCTCCGCCCCTGCCGGTGCCCGGGAGTCGTCGCACGGCCGAGTCGGTACGCGATGCCCTGTCGAGCTTCCAGGACGGCTATCGCCGCGCCCCGCGGCGTCTGATCGCCGATCCACCCCCCGAACCAGCGCTCGGCGATGCAGAGGAGCAGCAGTAATGGTCACGGTCAGCGCACCGGCACGCGATTTCGCCTGGCTCATCGATCGGTTCGGCATGGAGACACCCGGGGTGGAGCACACCCTGTGCGTCTCGTCGGACGGCCTGTTGATGGCCGCATCGACCGGGATCGATCGTTCGACGGCCGAGCGGCTTGCCGCAGTGGTATCGGGCCTGCGCTCCCTGTCGGACGGCACGGCCCGTCTGCTCGGCCAACCGGCAGCCCACCAGGTCATCGTCGAGCTTGATGCCTCGTTCTTCTTCGTGACGGCGATCGGCGAGGGCTCAGCGCTTGGCGTCGTCGCCTCGCGGGGAATCACCGACATGGGGCAGATCGGCTATGAGATCGCCCTGCTCGTCGAGCAGGCCCACACTCGACTGACACCGTCGTTGGTGAGTGAACTCAAGCAACTGGCCTGAGGGCGACGGACATGACGAGCATGACGGGGATGGGGCGATGACGCCGATAGATGATGCGGCCGATCCGGCCTGGACCGATGAACCCGACATGTCTCTGTCGCGCCCGTTCCTCGACCGGATCGCCAAGCCGAGGGCGGAGCCGAACGCCGGTCGAACGGCAGATCCGGACGCCGCAGTACGTCCGTACTTCGTGACCGGCGGCCGCACCCGCAGCCGGAATAGAACCGTCTCGTTCGAGACGATCGTCGCCCTGCGAGATGACGGTCCGAGTCTCGAGGGTCTCGACGACGAGCGGCGCGCCGTCGCCAAGCGGGCGGCGATCCCCCATTCGATGGCAGAACTGTCCGCCTTGCTGCGCCTTCCGATCGGCGTGGTATGGGTATTGGCCGGAGATCTTGCCGACGACGGATATCTCACGGTGTACGCGCCGCCGGCCGGCGTCCTCGACGACGTCGAATTGATTGATTCCCTGATCGATGGGCTACGAAGGATATGAAATCTCGAGCGTTGGCGGAAGGGTACGGTTGGCGATGATGAATACACCGGTAGTCGTCGAGAGGGCGGCACCACGCCGAATAGTGCCGCTGAAGATCGTTGTTGCGGGCGGCTTCGGGGTGGGCAAGACCACCTTGGTGGGCGCCATCTCCGAAATCGTCCCGCTGACGACCGAGGCGGCGATGACCAGCGTCGCCATGGGGGTCGACGACCGCGGCGAGGTGATGACCAAGACCACCACGACGGTGGCGATGGACTTCGGCCGTATCACGGTCTCCGACGAACTCGTGCTCTACCTGTTCGGCACGCCGGGGCAGGATCGGTTCGGCTTCATGTGGGACGAGTTGGTCACCGGCGCGCTCGGCGCCGTCGTGCTCGTCGACAGCCGACGGATCACCGATTCGTTCGCCGCGCTCGACTACTTCGAGGCCCGGTCGATTCCGTTCGTGGTCGCTCTCAACTGTTTCGACGGCCAGTTGCATCATGACCTCAACGAGGTCCGCGATGCCCTCGGGTTGCGCGTCGAGATTCCGATCGTGGCCATCGACGCCCGTAACCGCGTGCATGTCAAGCACCTGTTGATCGCCGCTCTCGAGCTGTCCCGTCAAGAGGCGATCAATCGTCGCAACGCCAAGATGGCGGCGGCGGCGGGCTGACACCGGCCGTCGCGCCCGGGCGGCCCTACACCGCGTCGGATCCCTCTTCGCCGGTGCGGATACGCACGAGGCGACCGACCTCGGTGACCCAGATCTTGCCGTCGCCGATCTTTCCCGTCGAGGCGCTGGTGCGGATCACATCGATCACTCGATCGAGGCCGTCGTCGTCGATGACGACCTCGATGCGAACCTTGGGCACGAAGTCGATGCGATACTCCGCGCCTCGGTAGGTCTCGGTATGGCCGCCCTGACGTCCGAAACCACGGGCCTCGGACACCGTGAGCCCCTGCACCCCCGCGGTCTTCAATGCATCCTTGACCTCATCGAGCTTGAACGGCTTGACGATGGCGGTGATCAGCTTCATGGCTGCATCCTCTCACGCAGGTAGGGGGGACGAATCGTCGAATCGCCGACGGTCACGCCTGGTAGGCCGTCTCGGCGTGCTGGCTCTGATCGAGTCCGACCAGTTCCTCCTCGGTACTCACCCGCAGGCCGATGGTGCGATGGATGATCATCCCGATGATGTACGACAGCCCGAACGAGAACACGAGAGTGATCACCGTGGCCCGTAGCTGATTCCACAGCAACTCGAATCCGCCGCCGAAGAGCGCCCCGTCGAAGCCGAGGGCATTGACGCTGGTGTCGGCGAAGAGGCCGAGCAACAGGGAGCCGAGGAGTCCGCCGACGAGGTGGACGGCGATGACGTCGAGGCTGTCGTCGAAGCGGAACCGGGTCTTCAGCTTGAGGGCGAGGTAGCAGATCACGCCGGCTGCGAGTCCGATCAGCATCGGGGCGACACCTCCTACAAATCCGGCACACGGCGTGATCGCCACCAAACCGGCGACGGCGCCCGAGGCGGCCCCGAGCGTGGTGGCATGGCCCGTGGCGAGCTTCTCGACGATCAGCCAACCGAGCATGGCAGCCGCGGCGGCCAGGTGGGTGTTGATCAGCGCCTGGGCGGCGAGGCCGTTGGCGCCGAGCGCCGAGCCGGCGTTGAAGCCGAACCACCCGAACCACAGGATTCCCGTGCCGAGCATCGTGAAGGGCAGATTGTGCGGCGGCATCGCCTCGCGTGGCCAGCCCTTGCGGGGGCCGAGGATCAGCACGAGCGCCAACGCCGCGGCACCTGCGTTGATGTGGACGACTGCGCCGCCGGCGAAATCGAGGGCGCCGCCTTTGAACAGGAAGCCGTTGGGGCTGAACACCCAGTGGGCGACCGCCGGGTAGACGAGTACCGCCCAGACGCCGATGAAGATGGCGTAGGCCGAGAACTTCAGCCGATCGGCCGTCGCCCCCGTGATCAGCGCCGGCGTGATGACGGCGAACATCATCTGATAGGCGACGAACGCCATTGCCGGCACGACGAGGGCGAAGTCGCCGGTGTAGCCCGGGAGCTCGGCCACCTTCGTGATGTCCTTGAGGAAGGCGAAATCGAAGTTGCCGATCCACTTACCGCTCCCGCCGAAGGCGAGGGAGAAGCCAACGGTGGCCCACAGCACGCTGATCAGGCCCATGGCGAAGAAGTTCTGCATCAACATGCCCAGCACGTTGCGGCCTCGCACCATCCCGCCGTAGAAGAACGCCAGACCCGGCGTCATGAACAACACCAGTGCAGCGGATACCAGCACCCAGGCGGTGGCTCCCGAATCGATCTGCATCGACAACTCCTCGTTCAGAACAGGTGGGCGTACCGTAGGGATGCCTCATTTCGGGAATGTTTCCAATGGGTGAATCGATGACGATCCTGCGCGAGGCGTAGCGTTGGCGGCGCATGTGGTTGCCGTGGGAGTGGGCGGTCGGAATGGCCGGCGTACTGGGGGCCGTCGCGTGGTCGCCCCGTGGCCGTCCCCGTCGAGCTTGGCGATCGGTCGCCGGCGAGACCGCGGTCGTCCTCGTGCTCTACGCCCTGTGGCTACGGGCCGGCGAACTCAACCCGCTGGGCACGGACGGCGGGATCTCGCGTGGGCGAACAGTGTGGGACGTCGAGCGCCGGCTGCACCTGCCCCACGAGCAATGGCTGCAGCGAGGAGTGCTGGCGAATCGGGCCGTGCTTCAGGCCTCGAACCTGTACTACGCCGGGGTGCACGTCCCGGCGATGGGAGCGTTCCTGATCTGGATGTATTTCCGGCATCGTGACCGATACCACCCGTGGCGGACCACGCTGGCGCTGACGACGGCGATCTGCCTGGTGATCCGCTACCTGCCCGTCGCTCCACCTCGGTTCTACCCCGAACTCGGCTTCGTCGACACGGCGTTGAAGTTCAACCAGTCGGTCTATGGCGCCGCCGGAGCGGGAGTGTCGGCCCAGTATGCCGCGATGCCGTCGATCCACGTGGCCTGGGGGGTGCTGATCGGCATCGCCGCATGGCGGGCGTCGACGAGCCGATGGCGCTGGATGGCGGTGGCCCACGCTGCGGCGACGATCTACGTCGTGACCAGCACGGCCAACCACTGGTGGCTCGATGGTGTTGTCGGTGCGGCATTCCTGGCTCCGACGTACCTGGTCGCCGGCTGGCTGTCGAAGCCGCGGGACTCAGCCGTCCGACCGGCCGTCGTCGGACATGTCGTCGGGCAGCACGAGATCCCACCGGTCGAGACAGTCTCGGCAGCGGTACGCGACGATGTCGCCGGGCTCCCACACGCCGTCCTCCCGGGGATAGGTGAGCAGATAGCAGTCACCTCCGCAGTCGACGCACACGATCATGGGTTCCGGTGACAGCACCCTCGTAGTCTGGCGCGTCGCTACGCTCAGCCGTTGTTGCTCGGGGGCTGCGCCCCCGGACCCCATCGTTGCCCGGCTCCATGGCGGTCGCTCGGTCAACCGGCC
>JANMJD010000086.1:0-1699 GCA_031371195.1 Actinomycetes bacterium
CGAATCGCCAACCGTCTGTTGCGGCGCGTTCGCGACTACGCCGAGGTGCGCGGCGACGGCACCATCTCGGTCACCACGGCCCAGGATGGCTTGAAGCTGTTCGGTGTCGACGGACGCGGACTCGACAAGGTCGACCGGGCCATCCTCACGGCGATCTGCAAGCAGTTCCACGGTGGTCCCGTTGGACTCAGCACCTTGGCCATCAGCATCGGCGAACAACCCGAGACCGTCGAAGACATGTACGAGCCGTTCCTCATCCAACAGGGCATGCTGGCCCGCACCCCACGTGGAAGAATCGCAATGGCCGCGGCGTACGAGCACATCGGGCTCGTACCGCCGGCGGGCGGGCCGGCGTCGACTTCGTCGCTGTTCGACTGACGCATTGCGCTAATCGAGTTGGTCCGACATCCAGTCGGTGACGACGGCGAGCACTTCGGCGTTGTTGCGTTCGAACATCGAGCCGTGACTGTTTCCGTGCACGCCGCGCTCGGCCAGATCGATGTGCACCGCATTGCAGCCGGCCTGCTGCAGGAACTCGACCAGCGGACCGTTCGTGAAACGGAACACCGACGCCTCTCCCGAGACCACCGCTATTGGAACGTCGGCGAGATTGGCGAGCTTGCGGGCCGGCTCGGCTTGCAGGACCAGCGGCGGAGCACCCGGCGCGGCCGGCTCGTTGGTCACAAGGTCGAGATCACTCGTCGACGACGCCGGAGGATCGAACGACATCGGCGCGGCAGCGACACCCCATTGCAACGTGTCGGGCCCGAACATCGTGGCGAACGCCGGGCCGATCGGCTCGATCTGCACGAGTGCCACGACCAGATCGGGCCGCGCGTCCGCGACCAGGAATCCGGCGGGCCCGCCGAGGGAGTTGCTGACCACGAACGCAGGACCGATCCTGTCGAGCAGTTCGACCAACCGCTGCTGCTCGAGCGCTTGGCGATCGGCGGCGTCGGCAGCAAAGGGACCGGTCGAAGCGAGGAACTGCAGCAGTGCCGGGTCGTTGGGATCGTCTCGATCGCCGGGCCACTGTGTGTGGAGGTGGGCGAACGGCATCGCCCCCGGCCCATCGGCGGGCGGGACGAAGATCCCGGTGAGCACCTCGATGGGCAGCGGTGGCCCCATCGGACCGAGTGCCTCCGTACTGTATGCAGACCGGCCGTGGCCCGGACGGTCGACGACGTAGACCACCCAGCCTTGCTCGACCAGCAGGGTCGACCACCCCGGTCGCCCATCCGGTGTACCGAGGTAGTCGAGGCCTTGCCCGCCGCCGCCGTGGACCAACACGATGGGGTAGGGCTTGGTGACCTCGACGGGTGCCTCCCAGTACACGAACATGGGGCCGCGAGCCACGCCGGTCGACGGATCCGGCTCGGCGCCGACCCAAAAATGCCCGCGCCGCGACGTGGTGGGTGCCACGTCTGCCGGGGCCGTCGCCGGTGCACCTTCCGAAAATCGAGCCATCATTCCCCCTTGTGTCAGGTCTCGGTCGACCATATCGCCTCGCGTCAGATCGCGCTGTGGCCGGCTCACCCGTGAGTCCGATCGCGCCGCTCACGCGAGAGGCGACACACACGTCGCTCAATCAGACCGGCGACCGTCGGTACAAGCGCGTGGTGCAATCCGGTTCGAAGCCGGCGCTGCGATAGACGTGCTTCGATACCGGGTTGTTGTCCATGTAGGTGATCCTCATCCG
>JANMJD010000155.1:0-22447 GCA_031371195.1 Actinomycetes bacterium
GCGTTCGGCGCCGCCGGCATCCCGGCGCGGGTGCCGGTGCTCGGCACCCACGTCGGCATCCCTCAGGCCGCAACGCCCGCGACCGACTACGACGAGGCGAAGGCGACCGACGAGGCGATGTATGCCCGGTTCTTCCACGCCATGCTGGCCGAGGGGGTCGCCCTCGCCCCGGGTGCCTATGAGGCGCTGTTCCCGGGTTGGGCGCACACCGACGACGTGATCGGCCGCATCGTCGAGGCCGCCGGTCGAGCCGCTGTCGTGGCGGCCCGGGGAGCCTGATGCTGGCCGTCGCGGCGTTCGGTCTGTACAAACACTTCGGCCCGAAGGTCGCCGTCGCCGGGCTCGACCTGCAGGTACCCGAGGGATCGTTCTACGGGATGGTCGGCCCGAACGGGGCGGGCAAGACGACGACCATCCGCATGCTCGTCGGCCTGCTTCGTCCGGACGGCGGGACGGCGACCGTCGCCGGTATCCCGGTGTGGCCCGAGAGCCGACCGGTCAAGCGGGTGATCGGCGTGCTTCCCGACGACCTGCGGCTGTTCGAACGGCTGAGCGGGGCGGAGTTGCTCACGTATCTGGGTCTGATGCGCAAGATGGACCGCGCCGAGGTCGATCGGCGTCGCGACGAGCTGCTCGGCGTGCTCGGCCTGGCCGACGATGCGGGGGTGCTGGTCGCCGACTACTCCACCGGCATGCGCAAGAAGGTGGCCCTGGCCGCCGCGTTGCTCCACGCCCCGCGGGTGTTGTTCCTTGACGAGCCGTTCGAGTCGGTCGATCCGGTCTCGGCCCGCACGATCACCGATGTCCTCACCACGTTCCGATCCCGGGGTGGCACGGTCATGTTCTCGAGTCACGCGATGGACACCGTCGAGCGGTTGTGCGATCACGTGGCCATCGTCATTGCCGGCCGAGTGGTCCGTTCGGGGACGATCGACGCGGTCAGCGGCGGACGCCGGATGGAGGACGTGTTCATCGAGTCGGTCGGCGGGTCGGCTGTGGGCGTCGGCAGCCTCGAATGGCTGCGTTAGGAGATGCTCTCGTACGCCTGGCTCGGAGCGAAGCTGCGTTGGCGGCTGACCCGCAACCGGCTGCGCAAGGGTGGCTCGGCGCTGTTCATCATCGGCCTTGTGGCCAGCGGGCTGTGCGGTCTCGGGGGATTCGCGATTCTGGCGGCGGCGCGGGCCGGCACCGATACCTACCGCGCGTCCACTGCGGTGTTGGGGCTGACGTCGGTCATCGTCGGGTGGGTGTTCCTGCCGATCATGGCCGGCGGCGCCGACGAGACGGTCGATCCCACCCGTCTCGCCCTCGTCCCGCTGACGACCCGTGAGCTGGGCGCAGTACTCGTCGGTGGGGCGGTCTCGGGTCCGGCGACGCTGGCCGTGCTGGTGGCGCTGTGCGGTGTGATCGTCGGCTACGCGCCAGCCGGAATCGGTGCGCTGATCGTGCTGGCGCTGGTGCCATGCACCTTCCTCCTCGGCCTCGGCCTGGCCCGACTGGTGGCGGCAGGCCTGGCCCGAGCGCAGCGCAGCCGGAAGGGTCGTGACATCGCCGTGGTGTTCACGACCTTGGTCGGGGTGACCCTGTGGCTCGGCACGCAGGCGATCGGCCCAGCCCTGCAGAGGGCCGATGGCGGCACGGCAAAGCGGCTGGTCGATCTGTTCGGACGGTTCCCGATGGGCTGGCCGGGTCGTGGTCTGCTCGCCGCCTCCGAGGGTCGGCTGACGGCGGCAGTCGGCTGGCTGTTGGCCACCGCGGGCGCCGCAGTCGCAGCCCTCGCCGGCTGGGCGGCGGCGACCAACCGCCTGGCGGCGGGTTCGGAACGGTCGGTGTCGCATGCCGCGTCGAACGGCGCGGCCCCGCTGGGGAAGGCCGCGACTCCGTGGGGTGCGGCGTTGGCCCGCGAGATGCGCTACCTGCGGCGATCCCCGTCGAAGCGGGTGCAACTGTTGATGACCACGATGATGGGCGTCGGTTTCGGGGCGATCCAGGTGATGCGGACCACCGGGCATCGCGATCCCCGGATGGTATTCCTCGGGCTGACCTCGATGGGGGTGACGGCCTCGTCCGGGTTCAACCTGATCGGCTGGGACAGTGCCTCGTTGTGGCTCGAGGATCTCGCCGGTGGCCTCACGCTCGATCGCATCCGGGCTCGTTCGATCGGGTGGGCGCCGCACGTGATCGTCCCGGGTATTCTCGGAGTGATCACGGCCAGCGTGCTCGTCGGCAGTTGGAGGGCGACACCGGTGGTCCTGGTCGAGACCCTGACCCTCGGCCTGCTCGGCCTGGGCATGGGAGCGTACGTGTCGACCATCGTGCCGATTCCGGCCAACGACGGCGACAACCCGTTCGCCTGGCGTAGCGGCATGACTGGAGCAGGTTGCGCCACCGGCCTGTGGATGGTGATCGGCGTTTTCGCGCTCGCCGCAGTCGCCGCGCCGACGTTGATCCCTCTCGTCATCTGGTACGACCGCCCGTGGGCACCGGTGTTCGCTGCGGCGGGCCTGGGCGTCGGTGTCGCCGTGTATCTCTATGGGACTACCCGCGCCGCCCGCCGGGTGGCCACCCGGGGTCCCGACCTCATCGCCGAACTGTCGTCCCGTGCCGTCGTGTGATCGTCCGAGGGTCGATCGAAACGGAGCGGACCGCCGGCCGAGCTGCTCGGTTCAGGCGTTGGGGGCGAGCCGGGCGATGGCGGCGGCAGCCTTGTAGGCGGCCTCAGCGGGGCCGAACTCGTCGGGGCGAAGCAGGTTGGCCATGATCCGCAGGACCCACTCCATCAGGGTGCGGCTGTTCATGCCGACCCGGGTGAGTTCGCGCATCAGCGCCGGGCGGCCGATCACCTTGGCGAACAGGCGGGCGACCTTGAAGTACTGCCCGTACTCGGCCTCGGTCATCTTGGTGTACTGCTGCAACGCCACCGGATCGTTCGACACCAGGGCGTCGTGGAGTACGTCGGCGGCCATGCGGGCGGTCTCGTAGGCGTAGTCGATGCCCTCGCCGTTGAACGGGTTGACCGAACCGGCCGCGTCACCGACCACCAGATACGTCGGCCCGACCTTGGGTCCGACCGAGCCGCCCATCGGGATGCGCCCGGCGGTCGCCTTGCAGGTGGGGTTGCCGGGGTCGATCTCCCAGCGTTCGGCCACCTGGTGGGCATACGCGTCGAGGAGGTGGGTGGTGTTGACGCTCTTGAAGTCGCGGAACGTCGACAGCAGGCCGACACCGATGTTGATCGTCCCGTCGCCGACCGGGAAGATCCAGCCGTAGCCGGGCAGCGGATTGCCGCTGCGATCCTTGACATCGAGGGCGGATTCGATCCACGGCTCGGCGTGGCGAGGTGATTCCCAGTACGTGCGGATCGCCGTGCCGTACGGCCATTGCCGGGTGCGGAACGTGCCCAGCGCCCGCCCGAACCGGGAGTTGGCCCCGTCGGCGACGATCACGTACCGGGCACGGATCTCGAACGGTTCGTCGTCGTACTTCGCCTTGACCAACGCCCCACGGACGAACCCGCGCTCGATGATCGGAGCAACGGCTTCGTGGCCCTGGAGCAGCGTCGCCCCGGCCGACTCGGCATTGCGGGCGACCATCCAATCGAGGTCGCGTCGGCGTACGACGTAGCCATACTGCGGGTAGATGGGGTGTGATGGCCATTCGATTTCGAGCGCCTTGCCCATGCCCGTGGCACGCAGGCCTGAGTAGCGGTGGTACTGCGTCAGCTCATCGGTGAGACCCATTTCGCCGAGCTGGTAGACGGCACGCGGGGTCAGGCCGTCTCCGCAGGTCTTCTCGCGCGGGAATTCCTTCTTCTCGACGATGGCGACGTCGTGGCCGTGCCGCGCCAGCCAGTACCCCGCGGCCGAACCGGCCGGACCACCGCCGATGACCAGGACCTCGACCTCGCGTGCTGCCACGGTCTCAGTATGGCGGCTCCATCCGCCCGAGGTGCTGTCCTCGGGCCGATCGAGCGGTTGCTCCGGTCACACCTGCGCCGGGTTCCGACGGTGGGTACCTGCCGTCAATGGGGCGTCACTGCGGGGTCGGCGGCGCCGGAGGAGGAGGCGGCGGCGGTGAGGCCGGAGGGGGAAGCGTGCCGCTGCCGCCCTTGTTGAAGTTGAACTCCGCCTTGAGCTTGTTCATGTCCTTCAGAGCGGTGAGATCGCCGCCCGACTCCTTGAAGCCCATCACGGCGCCGACGACCGCGGCGATGGCCGCGATGATGCCCAGATAGGCGCCGATCCCCCGACTCAGCCCCGTGTTGTCGACTCCGGTGCCGTCGGAGAAGAAGCGGATGATGACGAGGAGCAACGCCAGTGCCGTCTCGCCGAGCACGACGAGCGGCCAGGGCAGATCGAGCGGAAGCTTCTTGCCGAGCACCTGCATGATGGTGACCGTGGCGACCCCGACGAGCAGCAGCCAGGCGATCCCGGTGGTCCAGAAATAATCCCATCCATTGGCTCCGACGGAGCCGAGTCCGGCCGGGAGGTCGACCTCCCACCAATTGAGGAAGCCGGCGATGAAGAACAATGCGCCGCCGCCGACCTTGAGCCAGTCGGATGGTTTGAACTTACTGAGATCCATAGGATCCTCCTCCGCATGTCGGGGAAATCATGCTTCCCACCTGACGCGCAACGTACACCCAGAAATACATCCCGCGAGACACCAACCGCCACCGGGAGAGTTGACGAAAACTCAAGAGGGCGACAACCCGGGCGATTGCCGGTCGTCGGTAACGTCGGGATGTGCCCACCGCCCTGCTTTCCGTCTACGACAAGACCGGCATCACCGAACTGGCCTCGGTGCTCAGCGACCTCGGCTGGGATCTCGTGTCCAGCGGCGGAACCGCCCGCGCCCTGGGCGAAGCCGGCCTCAAGGTCACCGACGTCGCCGAGCTGACCGGGTTTCCGGCAATCCTCGGCCACCGGGTCGTCACCTTGCATCCAGCGGTGCATGCCGGCCTGCTCGCCGACCTCGACCAGCTGGAACACGTTCGTGAGCTGGCCGAGAGGGGCTACCAGCCCATCTCGCTGGTCGTCGTCAACCTCTACCCGTTCGCCTCCGCTCCGGGGATCGAGTTGATCGACATCGGTGGCCCGACCATGGTGCGGGCTGCGGCGAAGAACCACGCTCATGTCGGGGTGCTGGTCGACCCGGCCGACTACGGTGCAGTGGCCGACGAGTTGCGTGACGCCGGTTCGCTGAGCGCCGCAACCCGTCGTTCGTTGGCCCGCACGGCGTTCGCCCACACGGCGGCCTACGACGCGGCGATCGTCGGCTGGTTCGATGCCGGCGAAACACTGCCTTCGTCGATGCACCTTGCCCTCGATCGGGCCCAGACGCTGCGCTACGGCGAGAACCCGCATCAGGTCGGTGCCCGTTATCGGTCGGTCGGGGCGGTGAGCTGGTGGGATGCGGCGGTGCAACATGGCGGCAAGGAGATGTCGTACCTCAACGTCTACGACACCGACGCGGCGTGGCGCCTCGTCAACCGGTTCGCCGAGCCCGCCTGCGTGATCGTCAAACACGCCAACCCGTGCGGCGTCGCCGTCGCCCCCGACGTCGCCGCGGCCTACACCCGGGCCAACGCCTGTGATCCGATGAGCGCCTTCGGCGGCATCGTCGCCTGCAACCGAGAGGTCGATGCCGCCACCGCCGAGGCCCTCGCACCGGTGTTCACCGAGGTGGTCGTTGCCCCCTCGTTCACCGCCGAGGCGCTGGCGGTGTTTGCCAGGAAACCGAACCTGCGCGTGCTCAGCGGTCCGCCTCCGGCCGGTGCCGCGCTCGACGTCCGCTCCGTCGATGGCGGCCTGCTGGTGCAATCAGCCGATCGGGTGACGCTCGACCGTTCGACGTGGAAAGTCGTGACCGATGCCGTGCCCGACGAGGCGCAGTGGGACGACCTCGAGTTCGCCTGGCAGGTGTGTGCGGCGGTTTCCTCGAACGCGATCGTCTATGTCAAGGATCGTCAGGCGTTCGGCATCGGCGCCGGCCAGCAGAACCGCCTCGATTCGGCCCGTATCGCCGCCGAACGCTCCGGTGGCCGGGCCGTCGGAGGGGTGTGCGCCAGCGATGCCTTCTTCCCGTTCCGTGACGGGCTCGATGCCGCCGCTGCCGCGGGCGTGCGGGCCGTGATCCAACCCGGCGGATCGATGCGGGATGCCGAAGTGATCGCCGCGGCCAACGAGCACGGCATCGCCATGGTGTTCACCGGCGAGCGCCACTTCCGCCACTGACGCTGGTGTGACGCCCTGGTGGGGTTCAGGCGTGGGTTGTCGATCGACTCCGCGACAGCGGGCTACAGCAGCCGTCGCTCGGCGGCCCAGGCGGTCAGTTCGTGGCGGCTGGACAGTTGCAGCTTGCGGAGCACGGCCGAGACGTGGGTCTCGATCGTCTTCACGGACAGATGCAGCCGTCCGGCGGTCTCCTTGTAGGTGTAGCCGCGGGCGATCAGCCGGAGCACCTCCTGCTCGCGGGCGGTGAGCTGGTCGAGTTCCGGGTTGGCCGGGGTCGCGCCGAGGCCCGGATGTCCGGTGAATGCATCGAGGACGAAGCCGGCCAGGCGGGGTGAGAACACGGCGTCACCGGCGCGCACGCGCTCGATCGCCGAGATCAGCTCGTCGCGGGTCACGGTCTTGGTGACGTAACCGCGGGCCCCGGCGCGGATCACCCCGATCACGTCGTCGGCGGCATCCGAGACCGACACGGCGAGGAACTTCACCTGCGGCACCCGCTCGCGCAGCGCGTCGATGATCGCCCGTCCGCCGCCGTTGGGCAGATGAACGTCGAGGAGCACGACCTCCGGTGCAGCGGCGGGAATCGCGGCGATGGCGTCTTCCACCGTGCCGGCGTCGCCCACCAGCTCGACGGCGTCTCCCAATTCGGCCCGTACCCCGGCGCGGAACAGGGCGTGGTCGTCGACGACGTACACCCGGGTCTTGCCGGCAGGAACCGTCGGCGAGGTCGGTGTGGCGGCGGGCGTGGCCGCGGCTTCCACGCCGGTCATGTCGGCCGGCGCGGGACGCGCAGTTCCCACTCGGTGCCGTCGCCGACCGCCGTTTCGACCCGGGCGGTTCCGCCGCTGCGCGTCAGTCGGGTACGGATCGAGTCGCTGATCCCCCGGTGTTCGCCGGCGACGATCCGCGGATCGAAGCCACAGCCGGTGTCGCGGACGAAGGCGATCAACGTCTCGGGTGTCACTTCGAGGTACACCGCCACCGACTCGACCTTGGCATGACGTGCGGCATTGATCGCCGCCTCGCGCGCCGCGCCCAGCAGCGCGTCGGCACCGTCGTCCATCGGGGCATCGCCGACGGCGACCAACTCGACGGCCATCTCGTGGTCGAGTTCGACCTGGGCTGTCATCGCCGCGAATGCTCCGCCGATCGTCGCATGCCCCGATGAGGCCTGTTGGCCGTACAACCACGACCGCAGCTCCCGCTCCTGGCGGCGGGCGAGCATCACCATCCGGCGTGGGTCGCCGGTCGAGCGTTGCATCAAGGCCAGCGTCTGCAGGACGGAATCATGCAGGTGAGCAGCCATTTCCGAGCGCTCCTCGGAGCGAATGCGGTCGCGCTGCTCCTCGCGCAACCGTTCGAACAGCTGCCACAGCACCGGCCCGCCGACGACCACGAGACCGACGACGCTGAGCCCGATCGCCGCCGCGGCCCGGGGCAAGGCACGCAGTCCACCGCTGTCGGAGGCGAGCACGGCGACTCCACCGGTGGCCATCAACACGCCGATGATCACGCGCGCCGGCGAGATCCGTCCGCTGGTCAACCGTTCGAGTGGATCGGTCCGTTCTTTCGTCGACGTGCCCGACGGGCCGCCCGACCACAGTGATGCCGCGGCGATACCAAGGCCGATCACCGGCACCATCACCTCGTCCCCCGGCCACGCGCCGGTGCGACGGGCGGCCAGCAAGGCGGCCGCGCCCAGCAGACCGATGGATACCGATCGTTGGGCGACCAGGCCCGGGCTCGGTGGCCGATGCAGGAGCAACGCGCCCCGAGTGGTTGACGGTTCGGTCGACAACGCCCATGCCGCCAGATAGAGGGCGATGCCGAGTCCGGCGGCGAACGACAGCACGATGAGCACCAGGCGGACGATGGTCGAGTCGAGCGAGTGGCGGGCGGCGATACCTCCGGCGACTCCACCGATGACTCGATCGGTCGAACTGCGTTCGAAGCGCAGTCCCCCCATCGAGCGGGGCGCGCCGTTGGTCGTCGTCACACCACGATCGTCTCACGACTCGGCGGTCGATGCCATCGGGGATGCCCCTGATCGGACCCTCGTCCGGCGCGGCCCGGCGGGGGGAGGATCGGGGGTTGGAGCATCAGCACGGAGACGTTGCCGCTCGGGAGGACAGGGGTGAATTCAGGGTCGAACCAGGGTGATGCCCGATGGTGCGATCACGCGGCGATCCGTACGTTGCGTTGCATGATGAGTGACGTGAGTGACGAGGCCGAGCTCCCCCGGACGGACGCCGAGTTCCCCCGGCCGGATGCCGACGACGACGGGGTCCCGTCGGATGCCTGGTCGTCGGGTGCCGAACCCCCCGCGGCATCCGACGAGGTCGCCGCCGGGTCGGCGACCGCTCTCCCAACCGGGGCCACGAGGTGGTACCGCTCCGACGAGCGGGTGATCGCCGGCGTCGCCGGTGGGTTGGCCGAGTCGACCGCCCTCGATCCGGTCCTCGTGCGGTTGGGCTTCGTCGGCCTGACCATGTTCAACGCCTTCGGTATCCTCGCCTATCTCTCCGCCTGGTTGATGATGCCCGCCTGCCGCGGGGCTCCGTTGCGAAGTCGATGGCGACGGGCCGTCGGCCTTGCCGTGCTGGCGTTCGGTGCGATCTCGTTGGCCGTCCAGCTGTGGGGCGGCGACCCGGGTTCGTTCGCTTTCATCGCCGCCATCGTCGGTGTCGCCGCCGCCCTGTGGCATCCCCATCGACGCAACCAGGCCACCCCGACCCGGCCTCCGGCCGACCTCGGCGGATGGGGGCCACCCCACCCCACGGAAGCCGGCACCGAGCGTTCCCGGCCGATCGTCGTGCTCCCCGAACGCACTCCTCGTCCGCCCCGTCCCGCTCGGCCACGCAGTCCGCTCGGGCGGGTCACCCTGGCCGCCGCGTTGGCGGCCGTCGCCGTCGGGGCCAGCGCCGGCCATGCAACGCCCCACGCCATGCGGGTCGCGCTCACCGTCGCCGGCCTTGTCTGCGGCGTCGGCCTGCTGATCGGGACGATCATCGGTCGAGCGCGATGGCTGGTCATCCCGGGCCTGCTGGCCGCCGGCGGCGCGATGATCGCCCAGGCCGTCGACGGTCTCGGCGTACGTTTCGGCATCCCGATCGTCGGTGAGGTCGGGGGAACCGAGTTCATCGAGCAGGCCTCGCGGCTACACGATGTCAACATCGGTGCGGGCAGCTACAACTTCCAGATCGCCAAGCTCGACAAGGACGGGTCGTTGACGGCGAAGGTCGGTGCGGGTGGCCTCACCGTGGCGGTCTCCCCGGATACCCGGGTGTCGCTGAGGGCCCGCGTCGGCCTCGGTTCCATCGATACGCCCGAATCCAGCGTCGACGGCTACCGCCGTGTGGTGACGCAGACGTTCGGTCCCGAGGGTGGGCGTCACCTCGACCTCGATCTCACCGCCGGCATCGGACGGATCAACGTCTATACGGTCACCTTCGCCGATGTGCGCCCCGTGGATCCCAACCCCGTGCCGATCGGACCGGCGGACCCGGTCGTGCCGATCACTCCGACGCCGCTGCCACCCGGGGCGAGCGGCACCGACGAGACCGGCGCGGTCTACTACGACTATCCGGGCGGTCAAGCCGTGGTGTCGGCGACGAGCATCTGGTTGAGTGACGGGACGACGATCACCGCCGATGGGAGCCGGGTCTACGGGACGGGGGCACGGATCCTGCCCGATGGCTCGGCGATCCTGATCGACGGGACGTTGATCGACGTGGCCGGCTCGGTGCACCTGCCGAACGGTGCCGTCATCCCCAGCCTTGCCGGGTCTGCATCGTCCGATTCGGAAGCGTCGCCGAATGCCGAAGTGACGGTCGTGCCCACCATCGTGGTGTCGCCGACATCCGTGCCAGCACCGGTCGGTGATGGAACGACGGTCACCGTCGCAGGAACGGCACCATGAGCCGGCACCGCTTCGACGTCTTCTCATTCGTCGCCGGGATCGTCGTGGTCACCCTCGCCCTGCTGGCGGCCTCCGGCCGGCTGGGCGAGGCGCTCAACCGCCCCGAAAAACTGCTTCCCGTGGCATTCGGGCTGCTCGCACTGCTCCTGGTCGCCTCCCTGGCCCCGGTTCGCAGAACAACGCGAGGAGACGGCCTGCCGCCCACGTGAGCGGCGATACTGAAGGCAATGGCGAAAGAGCGCTCGACAATCCCCCAGGGGCGCCCGATCAGTGCCGTTCCCTACCTGCCCGGACTCGATGGGGTCCGGGCGCTCGCCGTGATGGCCGTGATCCTCTATCACGCCGGCGTGTCGTGGATGCCCGGTGGATTCCTCGGTGTCGAGGTGTTCTTCGTCATCTCGGGCTACCTGATCACCCTGCTGCTCCTGGCCGAGCACGAACGCACCGGGCGAATCAGCATCTCGGCCTTCTACGGACGGCGGGCCCGTCGGCTGCTTCCTGCGCTCCTCGTGCTGCTGGCGGTCGTGGCGACGCTGTACTCGGTGCTGCCGTATCTTCGCTCGTCGATCGCCCGGCAGCGCGCCGGGCTGTTCTGGGGGTTCTTCTACGGGTCGAACTGGTACCAGATCCACGTCGGCCAGTCGTACTTCGACGCCACCGCCCGACCACCGCTGCTGCGCCATCTGTGGTCGCTGGCCGTCGAGGAGCAGTTCTACATCGTCTGGCCGTTACTGATGGTCGTCATCATCAAGATGTTCCGCCGTCGGTTGCCGCAGATCGGCCTGGCATTTCTCGTTCTGGGTCTGTCCTCGTCGGTGCTGATGGCGGTGATGTACGACTCGGCGAACCCCAATCGGGTCTACCTCGGCACCGACACGCGGGCGTCGGGGTTGCTGCTCGGAGCGGCGATGGCGATGGTCTGGCGGCCGTACGCCCTGGCTCGCGGACGGCTGGGCAACCGCAGTCGCATCGTCAGCCTGGCCGGGATTTTCGGCTCGCTCGTTCTGTTGTTCACCCACACGCATTTCCACGATGTGGTCTACACCGACGCCCAGGTGAAGGGGTACGACATCCTCTTCCTGGGCGGGTTCCTGCTGGTCGGCCTGGCCACGATGCTGGTGATCGCATCGGCAACGCACATGAAGTCGTTCTACGGCCAACGGATCCTTGGTTTCAAGCCGCTGGCGTGGTTGGGCACCCGTTCGTACGGGCTGTACCTGTGGCACTGGCCGGTGTTCCAGCTCACCCGTCCGGGGGCCGTCGACGAGGGTGGTGACATCGATTGGCCGTGGTGGCTGTTGATGATCATCCGCCTGGCGATCACGTTCGCCCTGACCGAGGTGTCGTACCGACTGATCGAGACGCCGATCCGTCAGCGCAAGGTGAAGCGGTGGTTGCGCACGTTCTTCGGCGACCGTACGCCGCAGATGGTCTTCCGCCGCCGCAGGTGGGGTGTCGGCCTGGCGGTTGCCTCGATCTTCTCGCTGTTCGTCGGTCTCAGTGTCGCCACGGCCCAGGACAAACCGACCGATATCGAGGCCAGCCTGGCGGCCGGGGCCGCGGCCGTGGAAGGTATCGATGCGGTCATCGGCACCACGATCGCCGCACCGGCCACCGAACCGACGACGACGGCCGTGCCTCCCGAGACCACGCCGGGCGAGACGCTGCCGCCCACGACGCCGGCGCCGACCGCTCCGCCAGCCACGATTGCCAAGTTCCCGATCATCGGACTCGGTGACTCGGTGATGCTCGGGGCCGCTCCGGCACTGCGCGACAACGGCGTGTGGGTCGACGCCGTCGTGGGCCGCCAGCTGATCAAGGGCATCGAGATCATGCGGCAGTACGCCGAGGTCGGCTCGCTGGGCGACATCGTGATCGTTCACCTGGGCAACAACGGCCCGACGTCGGAGGAACGGTTCGACGAACTCCTCGACATCCTCAAAGGCGTCCGACTGGTCATCCTGCTGACAGTCAAAGTCCCCAAACCGTGGGAGGCCGACAACAACACGTTCATTTTAAAGATGCCCGAAAAGCACCCCAATGTGCGGTTGATCGACTGGAACGGTCTCAGCCAGACCTATGACGGGATCTTCTACTCCGACGGCATCCACCTGCGGCCCGACGGCCAGATGATCTACACCCAGCTGATCATGGACACCATCAAGGCCAACAGCTGATCGTCGCGAACCGGGCCAGTCGGCGCGGCGGTGGCGCGAAACATACGCTGGCCCGATGACATCCCCCGTTTGTGTTGCCGTGACCGGTGCTGCCGGTCAGATCGGCTCCAGCCTCCTCTTCCGTATCGCCTCGGGTGCCATGCTCGGCCCCGACACCCCGGTCATCCTTCAGCTGCTCGAGATCACCCCGGCGCTCGGTGCGCTCAACGGCGTGAAGATGGAACTGGACGACTGCGCGTTCCCGCTGCTGGCCGGTGTCGTATGCACCGACGACGCCAACGTCGCCTTCGGCGATGCCGATGTGGCGATGCTCGTCGGTGCCATGCCGCGCAAGGCGGGTATGGAGCGCGCCGACCTGCTGTCGGCCAACGGCGGTATCTTCAAGCCGCAGGGCCGGGCCCTGTCGGCCAGCGCCAAGAAGGACGTCAAGGTCCTGGTGGTCGGCAATCCGGCCAACACCAACGCCCTGATCGCCATGTCGAATGCCCCCGATCTCGCCCCGGGACGGTTCACGGCGATGACCCGCCTCGATCACAACCGGGCCGTGACCCAGATCGCCGACAAGTTGGGGGCGACCGTCAACGACGTGCGCCACATGACCATCTGGGGCAACCACTCGACGACGCAATACCCCGACCTGTTCCACTGCGAGGTCGACGGCAAGAACGCATACGAGGCCGTCAACGACCATGCGTGGGTCGACGGCACATTCATCCCGACCGTCGCCAAGCGCGGCGCGGCGATCATCGAGGCACGCGGTGCCTCGTCGGCGGCCTCGGCCGCCAACGCCGCCGTTGACCACATCCGCTCATGGTCGCTCGGCACCGCCGCGGGCGACTGGGTGTCGATGGCGATCCCGTCCGACGGCTCGTACGGCGTGCCCGAGGGAATCATCTCGTCGTTCCCCTGCACGTGCGTCGACGGGAAGTACTCGATCGTCCAGGGTCTCGAGATCGACGACTACTCGCGCGCCAAGATCGACGCCTCGACCGGCGAGCTCGTCGAGGAGCGCGACGCCGTCAACGAACTCGGCTTGATCTGATCTCAGTGGGTCGCCCCCACCACCTGGCGGGCGACATGGAAGGGTTGAGGTAGCGCGTGGGTCGGCCATTTCGTTGGATTGCGGCAACGCTCGTCGGCGCGGGCCTGGTGGCGTGCGGAGGTTCCGACACCAGCAAGGCGCCGGTGACCGTGCCGACCACGCTGATCAGGCCGGCGCGGTCGACGACCATTCCGCCGCCGCCCGTCACGTTCGACGAGATGACCGGGGCGATCACCGTCTATGCCGCCGCCTCGCTCGTCGGTACGTTCGACGAGATCGCCGCGGCCTTCGCCGAAGCGAACCCCGGCGCATCGGCGGTGGTCACGTTCGATACCTCGTCGGCCATCGTCGGCGGTGTCGCTCGAGGCGCCGGCATCGATGTGTTCGCCACGGCTGATCCGGTACAGATGGACAAGGCGGTGAGCGACGGCTTGATCGCCGGCGAGCCGGTGACCTTCGCCAACGACGTGATGGAGATCGTCGTGCCGTCGGGAAACCCCAAGAAGATCGCCGACATGGCGGGTCTGTCGAAGCGCACGATCAAGGTCGCCCTGTGCGATGCCGATCGTCCGTGTGGCAGGTCCGCCCGCAAGGTGCTCAAGGCCGCCAACGTGAAAGTGGCGACGACCGATGCACCGGCGGACGCCGCCGGGGTGGTCGCCCAAGTGCTCGCCGGCCAGGCGGATGCCGGCTTCGTCTACCACTCCGAGGTGGTCGCCAGCGGTGCCGCCGACCTCGTGCGCATCGCCATCCCGCTGGACGCCAATTCGTACGCTGAGCATTCGGTCGCCGTTGTGGCCAACTCGCATCGCAAGGCTCTCGACGCCGCATTCGTCGCCTTTCTCACCGGCCCAACCGGTCAGGCGATCCTCGACAAAGACGGCTTCGTCACGTCCTGAACTCCGAATGTCCTGAACTCCGATGGACGGCGCACGACCCGATGCGCGGTCAGCTGCCCAGCCGGACGATGGAGTCGACCAGCCCGTCGAGGTCGTCGGTGTCGTGAGTCACGAGGACCGCCACCAGGCCGTGTTCGTCGACGATCTCACGTACCAGTCGGCGGAGTCCCGCCCGGGCGTCGATGTCGACGGCGCTGAACGGTTCGTCGAGTAGCAGCAGGCGGGGTTCGGTGGCCAGGGCGCGGGCCAGGGCGACGCGCTGGCGTTCTCCGCCCGACAGGGTCAACGGCGACGAGTCCCCCCGATGGGCAATCCCGACCCGTTCGAGCCACGCCTGCGCCGCGACACGTCGGGCAGCCCGGGAGGCCGGGCGCCCGAGGCCGAGTTCGACGTTGCCGACCACCGTGCGATGAGGGAGTAGTGCACCGTCCTGGAAGACCATTCCGACCCGGCGTTGCTGTGACGGTAGATGTCGGCCTGCCTCGGCATCGGCCCAGGTCAGGCCATCGAACGCGATCGTGCCACGTCGGGGGCGGACGATTCCGGCGACGGCTCCGAGCGTCAATGACTTGCCGATTCCCGAGGGCCCGAGCAGTGCAGTGATCCCCGGGTCGGCGGTGAACCGGGCCGCGACCGTCGTCGATCCTGCGACCACCTCGATGTCGACCGCCAGCGTCATCGAGCGCTACGCCGAGGGGAGTCTCCGAGGCGGTTGACGATGAGCAGCAGCCCGATGGCCAGCATGCCGAGCACGATCGACAACGAACGCGCCCGCCCCGAATCGTTCGCCTGCACGGCGTCGTAGACGGCGATCGGCATCGTCTGGGTACGGCCGGGGATGTTGCCGGCGAGCATCACGGTGGCGCCGAAGTCGCCGAGGGCCCGGGCGAACCCGAGCGCGGAGCCGGCGGCAACCGACCGCCGGGCCAACGGCAACGTCACGTGCCAACCGACGCACCATTCGGGCAAACCCATCGTGCGGGCGGCGGCCTCGAAACGCGGATCAACGCCCTCGATCGCCGCCCGGGCGGCTCGCACCACATACGGCAGCGCCGAGATCGACGCGGCGACGACCGCTCCGGTGAGGGTGAAGGCGATCGGTGACCCGGTGAGCTGCTCCCACCAGCGGCCGATCACGCTGCGCCGACCGAGGGCCACCAGGAGGTAATAGCCGAGCACGGTCGGCGGCAGCACGATCGGCAGGCTGAGGATGGCCTCGACGAGTCGCCTACCGCGGAAACGCGATTTGGCCAGCCCATAGCCCGCCAGTGTGCCGACGATCGTGGCGATCGCTCCGGCGGCGAGGGTTACCCGAATGGTGATCCACAATGGTGTCCACACGATGGAGAAGTTGCCGGTCCGATTCAGACCGGAAGACCGAAGCCGGCCTCGGCGAGCGCCGATCGCCCTACATCATTCGTCATCCGGGCCAACAGATCGGCGGCCCATCGACGAGCGGGTGACTTCGTCGCCGTGATCACCGCCGTCTGTTCCAGCGGCGTGAACTGATCGGTCGGAACCTCGACGAAGGACCCGCCTGCGGCCTGCGCCAGGGAGAGGGCCACGACGGCGGCATCGGCGTTGCCCGAGGTGGCCAGCCGCAGGGTGTCGGCGACGTTCTCGCCGAGGACGAGCCGGGACGAGACGGTGTCGTACACCCCGGCCGTCTTCAGCGCTTCTTCGGCGGCCTTGCCGTACGGGGCGTGTTCGGGGTTGGCGATGGCGATGTGGGTGAATCGGCTGTCGGTCAGCCCGGCGAGATCGGGGGCGGTGCCCTGGCCGACCCACACGGCGAGCCGGGCCAGCGCGTAGACCTTCAGCGATGCGGGATCGGCCTTCACGGCCGTCGCGGCCGACTCGGCCTTGCTGCGATCGGCCGAGAAGAACAGGTCGATCGGCGAACCCTGGGCGATTTGCGTGGCCAGCTGTCCTGACGAGCCGTAGACAATGGAGACGGTGACGCCCGTGTCGGCCTGAAACCGATTGGCGATCGGGTCGAGTACCGGCTTCAGGTCGGACGCCGCGGCGATGGTCAGCACCTTGTCCGGGCTGTCGTCACTGCATCCTGCGATACCGACGAGAATGGCACCTGCAAGGACGATTGATCGAAAAGCTTGCATCAGCCAAGATTATCGGGCGTGAACCTTCCGGCACTACTCGGCACCTCGATCACCACGCTGGTCGACTTCACGCTGGCCACGGCCAACATCCCGGGACGCAGGCCCAGTTCGTCGACTGCCTCACGGGTCATCAGTGAGACGATCCGGTGGGGGCCGGCCTGAATCTCGACCTGGGCGGCAACCGTGTCGGCGAGCACTCGGGTGACGATGCCGGCGAATCGGTTGCGCGCCGAACGGCCGACGATGGCCTCGGGCTCGGCGGGGGTCTCGGCCACCTCGCGGGCGAGGCGGGCGAGGTCCTCGCCATCGACCATCCGCTGGCCGCCCGAGGTGCGCACCGTGCCGAGCCGACCTTCATCGGCCCAACGACGCACTGTGTCGACACTGACCCCGAGGAGCTCGGCTGCCTGGCCGACCCGGTATTGCATGGCGGGGACAGCGGGCTCGTTCACCGAACCATTGTGGCGCGAACGCCCCGCTCAACGCTCGGATCTTGATGGCCGATGATTACGGAGAAGTGACGTAGATGACGAACTGATGACGTTTTCGTTGCCGAATGTCGTAGATTGGTCGTGTGTCGTTTCGTCCGGGTCGGGGATCACTGAAGGTTTTGGCGGCAGGCCTGCTCGCCTTGGCCGCGCTGAACAGCTCGATCGACGTCGCCTCGGCGCAGTCGAGTGATCAGACGAAGAAGGAAATCGCCCAGGTCATCGACGAGATCGATCGTCAACAGCAGCTGATCGATCAACTCGCCGAAGACCACGTCGCCGCCCTCGATGAGCTCACTCACGTGCAGGCCGACATCGTCGTCGCCGCGGCCCGGGTGGCGGAACTCGAAGGCAAGCTGGGCGCGGTCCAGACGGAGGTCGCCGACTTCGCCCTCGAGACGTTCGTCAACGGCGACCAGGGCGGTGGCGTCGGCGCCCTCCTCAGCGGCGCCGGTGATGCCACGGTCGCCGTCGAGCGGTCGGAGTACGCCTCGCTGGCCGTCAGCGCCGGTTCGAGCGCCGTCGACCAGATGGGCGCGACGCTGCACGACCTCGACAAAGAACGGGCGCTGCTGGACGGTCAGCAGCGGGCCGCGACCGAGTTGATCTCACGGGTGGAGGCCAAGCGGTCCGCCACCGAGAAGAAGACGACCGACCTGCACAAGTTCCAGGTGCAGAAAGAGGCCCAACTCGGCGAGCAGTTGGCCGCCGAGCAGCGGCGTCGCGAGGCGGAGCAGCTGAAGGCATCGCAGGCGGCGATTGCCAAAGCCAAGGCCCAGGCTGCCGCCGACGCCGCCAAGCGGGCAGCGACGTCGGCTCGCGCCGAGTCGAACGTCCCGGCGCGGGGAGCCGCGGTGCCCGGTGGCGCCGCTCCCGGGTCGGGCAATACGTCGCCCACGCCTCCGGCGGCGTCGCCCCGGAAAAGTCCTCCGGCCGACCCGGCGCCCGCAGCCGATCAGAGCCCCGCCGATCCGGGTCCGGCAGCCGATCAAAGCCCGACCAGTGATCCGGGTGCCGATCCGGCGCCGGCCGATCCCGCGCCCGTCGCAGCACCCGAGCCCGCACCACAGCCCGACCCGCAGCCGGCTCGCGAGATTCCCGCTCCTTCACCCGGCGCATCGGGAGCGGTCGCCGCGGCGATGAGCCAGCTCGGCGTGCCGTACCAGTACGCCACTTCGAATCCGAATGTGTCGTTCGACTGTTCGGGTCTCACGGCCTGGGCCTGGGGCCAGGCCGGCGTCGACCTCCCGCACTATTCGCGTGCCCAATTCGCCACGCTTCCCCACGTTTCGCAGGGAGACATCGAGCCCGGCGACCTGATCTTCTCGTACAACCCGATCAGTCACGTGGGCATGTACATCGGCAACGGTCAGATGGTCCACGCCCCACACTCGGGTGACGTGGTCAAGGTCTCGGCCGTGCGCTGGCAGAACGTGACCGGAATCGGCCGTCCGGGGTAACACCGTAGTGGCGGTGCGCCGCCGATCCTTCAAAAGTTGTGCAACGGTCGCGTATCGAAGATACTCTGCTACGCATGCGTATCGAAACCTCCCCTGCGGCGACCGTCGATCTGGCCGGCATCGATCCCACGGCATACGAGCGGCGGTGGTGGACACTCGGTCTGATGTGTTTGTGCCTGGTGCTGGTCGTCGCCACGGTCAGCTCGCTGAACACAGCCATCCCAACCCTGGCCCGGGACCTGCGGCCCACCGACACCCAAATCCTGTGGATCGTCGACGCCTACGCTGTGGTGTTCGCCGGGTTACTGCTTTTCGCCGGAGCTTTGGGCGATCGGTTCGGTCGCAAAGGGGCACTGCTGCTCGGCCTGGCAATCTTCGCTGCGGCGTCGGTGGCCTGCTCCCAATCGAGTCAGCCGAACGTGTTGATCGCCTGCAGGGCGCTGATGGGCGTCGGCGCCGCCTTGATCATGCCGGCCACGTTGTCGCTGCTCACCTCGGTATTTCCCCCGGCTGAACGGCCCAAGGCGATCGCCGTCTGGGCCGGTTTCGCCGGGGCCGGCGGGGCGATCGGACCGATCCTCAGCGGTGTGTTGCTCGCCCACTTCTGGTACGGCTCGGTGTTCATCGCCACCGTGCCGATCGCCGTGCTCGCCTTCGTCCTCATCCTGATCCTCGCCCCGAGTTCGAGCGAGGGCGCATCCACCCGCCTCGACCCGGTCGGCGCTCTGTTGTCGATGATCGGGTTCAGCTCCCTGCTGTTCGCCATCATCGAGGGGCCCGAGAAGGGTTGGGGTTCCGCAATCGTCCTGCTCGGATTCGCCGCGGCGGTGGCCGGCCTCGGCGGGTTCATCGCCTGGGAGAAGCGCCGGACGAATCCGATGCTCGACCTGTCGTTGTTCTCCAATCGGCGATTCGCCGTCAGCGCCGGCGGGATCACCTTCACGTTCATGGCGATGTTCTCGATGTTCTTCGTGTTGACCCAGTATCTGCAGTACGTGCGGGGCTATAGCGCCCTGCGGGCCGGTGTCGCCGGGTTGCCGTTCGCGCTGACGATGGTCGCCGTGTCGCCCCGCTCGGCCGGTCTCGCCCAGCGATTCGGTCTGCGACGCACGCTGACGGCGGGACTGATGTTGGTCAGCGTGGGTCTGCTGCTGTTCTCGTTCGCCGGGCGCTCGACCCCGTACGTGTACATCGTCGTGTGCCTGATCGTGATGGCCGCCGGCATGGCCACGGCGACGCCGTCGATGACGGCGGGAATCATGTCGGCCGTGCCACGGCATATGGCGGGCGTCGGCTCAGCCGTCAACGACACGACCCGCGAACTCGGCGGGGCGATCGGCATCGCCGTCGTCGGCAGCATCGTCTCGGCGGTGTATCGCAGCGACGTCCGCCCGTCGTTGTCGGCGCTTCCCCCCGATGCCGCCGAGCAAGTGCTCAAGAACGTCGGACGAGCCGGTCGCGTCGCCCAGCAGGTGGCGACGACCGCCGGTCCCGAGGCGGCTACCGGCTTGACCGACGCGGTGAGCAGCGCGTTCGTCAACGGCGCCCACGCCGGCTTGCGATCGGTGGCCGTGTTGGCGGCGTGTACCGCGCTGGTCGTCGCGTGGCAGCATCCGTCGAGCGTGGACGCACCGACCGGCACGGGGCACTGAGGGTGTGATTGGGGTGGACCCTGCGATGCCTGCGGTGGACACGGGAATGCCTGCGGTGGACACAGGAATGCCTGCGGTGGACACAGGAATGCCTGCGGTGGACACAGGAATGCCTGCGGTGGACACGGGAATGAAGGCCAAATGCGACGACCCCCGCGTGCTGCGGAGCAAAGCGGCGGTCCTGTCCGCCACGGTGCAACTGTTGCGCGAGGTAGGGCTCGGTGGGTTGACGATCGAGGGTATCGCGGCGCGCAGCGGGGTGGCCAAGACGACGATCTACCGCCACTGGGCCGATCGCGACCAGCTGGCCTTCGAGTCGATCGAGTCGATCATGGACGCCCCGCTCCTCGTGCCCACGGGCGACCTGGGCGACGATTTGCGGACGGCGATGGCGGCACTTGTCGAGGGTCTCGCCTCGGCTTCATGGGCAGAGGTGCTCCCGACGATGATCGATGCCGCCGAGCGCGATGTGCATGTGCTTGCGTTGGCGCGCGAGTTCGCCGCACGGCGTCGCGCCGGCTTGGAACGCCGTCTGGAGTCGGCGCTCGATACCGCTGAACTCCCTGCGGGCACCGACGTCGAGTTGCTCGTATCACAGCTGGTCGGGCCGCTGTTCTACCGTCGCTTCGTCTCCCGCCAGGCGATCGGCGCGATGGATGTCGTCGGTCACGTCGACATCCTGCTGCGCGGCGTCGGACACCCGGCGCCGCCGATGGCGCCTGTCACCGCCGCTCCGTGCGATGGACCGACGGCCCACCGGCCGGTCACGGGAAGGGTCGCGTCAGCACCGGGATCGGGGTGAGGCCGACCGGGTTGTCGTGGGCGCACTTCGAAGTCTCGCCGTCGATGCCGACCAGCCGGTCCATCGCCTCGACGGTCATCACCGTGCGCAGATACGCAGCAGGCGGCTCCTTCGGCGAGCGAGTAGATCCGTTGCTCGGCATACCGGTCGCCGGACGAGAAGACCAGCGGGTTGCGGATCGTGGCGATCGTCGTCCCGGTGCCGTTCCACTGCATCGTGGTGACTCCCCGTCCTGGGCGACATCGAGATGTAGGGCCGGCGCCATCTCCGCGCCGGCCGGACTGGCCTGCAGGAACCGGCGAGTTCGGCATCGCGGACCGCATAGCTCAGGAACAGCTTCATCGCCGCCGACCTCCCCTCGGCGCCCACCGTCGACGTCGCGCCGTGGTCGAACGGTCGGGGTCGCGGGTGCGGCGGCGGTGCAGAAAGCCGATCCGGCCCGCACCGCCCGGTGGCATGTGCCGCTACCGTTGACCGGATGGAGATTCGTCAGGTTGTCACCGGCCACGATGCATCGGGTCGGTCAGTGTTCGTCGCCGATCGCCATGTCCCGGGATTCCGCCCGGCCCTCATGCCCGGGGCCGAGTTCCACACGATGTGGGGGGCTGATGGCCCGTCGACATATCCCGGAAATGGTGCGGAGCCGGCCACATCGGCGTATTTCCCGGCTCCCGGCGGATACCGCTTCGGGTTCGTGACCATCCCTCCCCATAGCGAGGTCGACCAGCCGCCGCTCGACATCGCCGACGCGCTCGCCGAGTTCGAAGACGCTCTGCCGGGAATGCTCGGCCACATGGAGGCCGACGATCCGGGCATGCATACCACCGACACCACCGACTTCGAAGTGGTCATCTCCGGTGAGATCATTCTCGAACTCGACGACGGTGCCGAGGTGGTGCTGAAGCCGGGCGACACTGTCGTGCAGAACGGCACCCGCCATCGGTGGCGCAACGCCGGTGACTCCCCGGCGTCGTTCGCGGTGTTCCTCGTGGGTGCGCATCGGGCTTTGGCGCGGCTGGATGGGAGTGCTGCAACTCGGCTGGACCGGTGCCGAGGTGGTCGCCTGGGCGTGGGATGGCCGACCCACCCGCCGGCACGCTCCGGCCGCACCGCTGTACGGCCTGATGGTCAATGAGTGGGGTTGGCTTCCCCCGGGCTCGTGGGGCACCCGGCTGATGGTCGACGCACCGGGTGGCGTGTTCGATGCCGCCGCAGTCGTCGTGCCGGCGCTGGCGGTCACCGAGTCGACTGTCGAGCCTCGCCGCCACCAGGAGTTGACCCCCAGTTCGATCTGGGTTCGCGACATGATCTCCCTCGCCCGCCACAGCGTCGCCCGGGGTCATCTGCGCCCCGAGGTCGTCGGCGATTCCTCCGGGCAGCTGCATGCTCGATGGCAGCCGGTGATGACCCCGGTGCTCGACGACGCGCTCGCCGCCCGGGCCGCTCGCCGGCCGCCGATCGTGGCTGCCGTACGGCGCTCCGATCAGCTGACCCGCATCGATCCCCCGCCCGCCGATCCGCGGGCGTTCACGATTGCGTTCCACGCCTGGTTGGTCGATTTGATCGCCCGTCAGGCGCTGCGGCTGCAGCGGTGGAATCCCGATCTGACCGGCCATCGCTCGGCCGAGGCCACGGCGCTGCGCTCGATCGGC
>JANMJD010000164.1:0-15424 GCA_031371195.1 Actinomycetes bacterium
GTCCAGACCGACTGGTGGCCCGAGATCGAGCACGGTGGTACCTACAACCTCATCGGCCCCAGCGGCACCGTCGACAAGGCGACCTTCCGCTACTCCGGCCCGATCAACCCCAAGTACGCCGTCGGCGGCGTGAAGGAGGTCGAGGTCCGCGCCGGTGGCGACGCGATCTCGTTCAACCAGGTCACCGCCGAGATGTACACCAAGGATGAGATCACGTTCGGCTATGTCAACCTGTCCGACATCGTGCGCGATTCCAAGACATCGCCGGTCGTCGCCGTCGCCAAGACCCTCGACATCAACCCTCAGATGCTGATGTGGGATCCGGCCCAGCTGACCATCGACAAGCCCGAGGACATCGCCGCTTCCGGCGCCAAGGTGCTCCACTTCGATAAGACCACCTACGTCAACTGGATGGTCTCGAAGGGATACATCAAGGAGAGCCAGCTCGATCCGACCTATGGCGGCGCCCCCGACACGTGGATCGCCGATGGCGGCAACTTCATCCAGCAGGGCTTCGCCACCAACGAGGTCTACAGCTACGAGCATGTCATCAATTGGAAGGACGGCAAGCCGGCCCCGGTCAAGTACCTGCTGGTCCACGACATCGGCTTCCAGGACTACCCGGCCGCTCTGAGCGTCCGCAAGGACAAGCTTGAGGCTCTCGCTCCGTGTCTCAAGCTGCTCGTCCCGATGATGGCCCAGGCCTGGGTCGACTACATCAAGGACCCGGCGGCGATGAACGACGAGCTCGTCAAGATCACCGATGCCTACGACACGTACTGGCATGTGAACCCCGATCTGAACGCCGCCGGGGTCGAACTGTTCAGCAGCAAGAAGATCGCCGCCAACGGTCCCGAGGGCGGTTACTGCGCCCTCGACGAGAAGCGGTCGCAGGGTCTCGTCGACATCGTCAAGGACGTCTTCACGAAGCAGGGCACCGAATTGGCCGCCGACGTCGCCGCCTCGACGGTGATCGACAACTCCTTCTGCGCAGGCGCCCCTGGGCTCTGACCCGATCAACAACTGAATCCTCGTGAGAGGGGCGTCGGCTTGGGCCGGCGCCCCTCTTTTGGTGGCGGGTTCGTCGTCCGCTGGCGCTTCCTCCGTTTTGGTGGCGGGTTCGTCGTCCGCTGGCGCTTCCTCCTCGCGCCGCTTGCGACTCGTCGCTGGCGCTTCCCTCGCCGCGCGCCCCTCGAGTCGGCATGGCCGGCGCTTCCCTCGCCGCGCGCACCTCGAGTCGGAGCGGCGGGTTCGTCTGCTTCGGAGACGGGCTCGTCCCAATGCCGTTCAGTGACGGCCGAACCCGCGGCTCAGCGGACGCAGGACCGACGGTGGAGAAACGGTGGCCGAGCTGCCTGATCGCGAACTGAACGGCATTGCGGCTTGTGCTAGTGGTAGGCGCAGAGGTCGAAAAGGTTGCCTTCTGGGTCGGCGAGGTTGGCGATGGAGCCGTAGGGCTCTACTCGGTCGGGGCGGGTGCGGCGGGCACCGAGGGCAAGCAGCCGGTCGACCTCGGCGGCGAATTCGTCGGGTGAACAGGCGAGATCGAGATGCACGGTGCCCAGCCGGTGGTGTCCGCGTTGCACACCGATGCGCCGCACGCCGTCGGATGACGCCAGGACCTGCCAGCGGTCGCCGTCCTCACGCTCCACCTCGACCAGACCGAGCGCGGCCCGCCAGAAGGCGGCGAGTTCGTCGGGGCGTTGGGCGTCGAGCGTGACGAGGTCGAATCGCAGCATCGCTGCTACGACTCGTTCGCCAGCTGAAGCATCACCTGCAGCAGCACGTCGGCACCGGCGGCGATATCGGCGGGTTGGGTGAACTCGGCGATGTTGTGGCTCAGGCCATCGACCGAGGGAACGAAGATCATCGACGTCGGGCAGACCCGGGCCAACATCTGGGCGTCGTGCCCCGCCCCCGACGGCATGCGCATATGGCTCAGCCCGTGGCGCTCGGCCGTCGCCTCGACCCGATCGATCATCTCGGCCGCGAACGAGACCGGTTCGAAACGAGCCAGAACCTGCCTGGACACGCTGCAGCCCTCGGCCTCGGCGAATCGGTCGATCGCCGCCCCCAACTCCGCCTCGGCGGCCTGCAACAACGCCTCGTCGATGTTCCGAAGATCGACGGTCATCACGACCCTCGAGGCGACGACGTTGGTGAGATTCGGGAAGACGTCGAACCGGCCGACGGTCGCCACTTGTGCGCCACCCATCCTCGCTGCGATGGAGCGCGCCTCGACGGCAACCTGGGCGGCGACGACCAGCGGGTCGTGCCGCAAGGCCATCGGCGTCGTGCCGGCATGGGCGGACTGGCCGGTGATCGTCAGCTCCATCCATGAGATCCCCTGGACCCCGGTGACACAGCCGATGGTCACCCCGGCCTGCTCCAGCACCGGACCCTGCTCGACGTGCAGTTCGACGAAGGCGTGGGGGAAGCTCGCCGCCGGACACGGAGTGTTCCCGGCGTAGCCGATGCGTTCCAGCTCGTCGCCGACACGAGCCCCATCGGGGGCGTAACGATCGAGCGCCTCCTCGACCGCCACACCGCCGACGTAGACCAGCGAGCCGAGCATGTCGGGGGCGAACCGCACGCCCTCCTCGTCGGTGAAGAAGGCGACTTGCACCGGCCGACGGGTGACGATGCCGTGAGCGGCCAACGTCTCGACCACCTCGAGGCCGGCCAGCACCCCGAGGTTGCCGTCGAACCGCCCGCCCGTGCGCACGGTATCGATGTGCGAGCCGGTCATCACGGCGGCCGCCTCGGGGTCGAGCCCGGCCCGTGTGCCAACGACATTGCCGATGGCGTCGATCGAGATCGCCATACCGAGGTCACCCATCCAGTTGACGACTAGGTCACGTCCGAGGCGATCCTCGTCGGTGAGGGCGAGCCGGGCGACCCCGCGCTCCCCGTTCGGTCCGTGGATCGCACCGATCTCTCCCAAGGCCTCGATGCGCGACCAGAGCCGTTCGCCGTCGATGCGGAGATCGGCGAGGCGACGATCATCCGGTTCGTCCCTGTCAGCCATTGGTCTGCCCGAAGTTGAACACGGCGACCTCGTGCAGGGCCTCGACGAACCCGGCGACCGCGCCGGCGAACAGCGAGGCGCCATGCTCGGCGGTTGCCGTCGTCGGATCACCGATATGCCCGTCAGGTCCGAAATCGTCGGACAGCCACCCGAAGGTGACCTTGCCGCCGAACCGGACATGGCGATTGTCGGCGAGGCCTCCGGGCACGTTGCGCACCGCGGTCGACATCTCGACGAGATCGGGCCGCAGGTGCAGCATCAGCGACGTTTCCTCGGCGCCGCCATGTACGCCCATCCCGAGTTCGGCCGGCGGCGACGCACCACCCTGGTCGGGCGGTACGCCCGGGTGGGCCAGGAACGTCATCAGACCGTGGTTGAGTCGCAGTTCGCGATTGGCGACGTTGACCAACGCGCTGTTCCCCCCGTGTCCATTGAGGAACACCAGCCGGCGAGCCCGCGTGCGGGCGAGGCAGCGTCCCAGGTCGTCCAGCACGGCCAGCAGGGTGGTCGCCGACAGCCACACCGTTCCGGCGTTCCAGGCGTGTTCGTTCGACTTGGTATACGCCAGCGTCGGGAGCAGCCAGACGTCGAGACCCTCGGCGACGGCCCTGGCCGCGGCCGCTTCGGCCACGGAAGTGGCGATCACCTCGTCGGTGTTGAACGGAAGGTGCGGACCGTGCTGCTCGATCGCACCCAATGGCTGGATGAAGATCGACGACTCGCCGATGGCGTCGGCAACCTGCGGCCCGCGCAGATCACCGAGGCGTTGGATGCTGCTGCTCACGACAGCCGACCGTACCGGGAGCAACCGGACCCGGCAATCATCGGCCGAGCGGTGCCCGCCGGACCCGGCGCTGCCACAATGAGCGCCGTGCAATGCCGGAGCAGAGTGGCGGGTGGATCGTGAGCCCGGTGTCCCGTGGGGACTCCCCGCACGCCGACGTCGATGCCATCGTCGTCGGCGCCGGCCACAACGGCCTGGTGTGCGCCAACTATCTCGCCCGGGCCGGCCTGCGCACCTTGCTGCTGGAAGCACGTTCCAGCGTCGGCGGATGCGCCTCGACCGAGTCGGCGTTCGGGGTTCGGGTCAACATCTGCAACTGCGATCACATCACGTTTCGCACGACCCCGGTGATGGATGAACTGCGGTTGGCCGACTTCGGCGTCAGCTATCTCGAGGTCGAGCCCGGTCAGCTGAACATCCCCTGGTCGGGTGGGCCGGCCTGGCCGGTGTTCAACAGCGTGGCGACCACGCTCGAGGGCTTGGCGATGACCTATCCGACGCAGGTCGACGGATATCGCCGGTACGCCGCCACGGCGATGCCCGCAGTCGAATTGATCTTCGCCGCGGCCACCGAAACGCCCGGCGCTCGCAGCCTGGCCCGCCAGGTGCTGGCTCGGCGGGGTCGGGGAGTGTCCACCCTGCTGCGATGGAGCCGGATGAGCGCCGCCCAGGTGATGCGCCAGTTCTTCACCGCCGACGAGGTGATCGCCCCGGCCCTGGCCACCGGGCCGGCGGTGTGGGGCCTGTCGCCCGAGACTCCGGGAACGGGGCTCGGCGCGCTCACCTACGCCATCCGCCACGTCGCCTCGGTCGGTCGACCGGTCGGCGGTAGCGGTGCCCTGACCAGCGGCCTGCGGGCGGCCTTCGAGGCCCACGACGGTCAGGTGCGGACCGACGCCCTGGTCGAGGCGATCATGTGCAACCCCCGGGGGGTGCGCGGCGTCCGGCTGGCCGACGGCACCGAGATCACCGCCCCGCGGGTGATCTCGGCGTGCGACCCCCACCGCACCTTCGTCGAGTGGTTGGAACATCCGCCGACCGCGGCGCGACCCGTCATCGAACGCTGGCGGGCCACGCCGCATGCCGAGGGTTTCGAATCGAAGATCGACGCGGCGATCACCGCACTGCCCCACTACCGCCAACTCGACGATCGCCTCGCCGACCGGTTGGGCTTCGATCCGCTCCATCCGTCGGCGATGATCGTGCCGACTGTGGCCCAGATGGCCGAGGGCCATGCCCTCATGGCGAGCGGAAAGGTGATGGACCGCCCGATCCTGTTCGCCAACCTGCCAGGTGTGCTCGACCCGACGATGACCAGCGCGACCCATCAGGTGTTCAGCCTCGAAGCGCTGTTCACGCCGTACGGCCATGCCGGGGGCTGGCCCGGATCACCCGAACCGCATCGCTGGCTGCAGCAGTACGCCACGACTGTCGACGACGGATTCCTGTCCGGTGTGGCCGAGTGGCGGGCGATGACGCCCGATCGCTACGAGTCGGAGTTCAACCTGCCCCGGGGCCACGCCACCAGCTTCGGAGGCGGCCCGCTCGCCGCTCTGCGGTCGAAGCAGCCCGAACTCACGCGCTACGAGACGCCCGTCCCGGGTCTGTTCCTGACCGGAGCGGCCACGTTCCCGGGCGCCGGCATCTGGGGTGCGAGTGGCCGCAACTGCGCCACCGTCGTCGTCAGGCGTCTTTGACAGCTCCGGCGCGCTTGATGACGGGTTCCTTGTCGCTCCACGGGAAGTTGATCCACTTGTCGGTTCGCTTCCAGACGTACTCGCAGCGCACCAGCGAATGGGGCTTCTCGTACAGCACGGCGGAGCGCACCTCGCCGACCTTGCCGGCGCAGAACTCCTGCACGCTGCGCAACGTGTGGCCGGTGTCGGCGACGTCGTCGGCGATCAGGATGCGGGCGTGCCCGAGATCGACGAAGTCGGGCGCCGGGGGCAGGATGCGGGGAACCTCGAGTCGCTCATCGACACCGGTGTAGAACTCGACGTTCATCGTGTATACGTTTTTCACCGACATGGCGTAGCCGAGGGCGCCGCCGATCAACAGACCTCCACGGGCGATCGAGAGCACCATGTCGGGTTCGAAGCCGTCGTCGGCAACCATCTGGGCCAATACCCGCGAGGCCTCCCCGAAAATGCTCCACGTCATGATCTCGCGCTCGGTACTCACAGGTGTCTCTCCATCAATGGTGGTTGCTGGTCGCGATGCGTCCGCCGCAATCGGAGCGGGACCCGAGAACCTAGCGAATTCGGGCGTGTCCGCTCTGATTTCCGTCGGGTCAGGCGGGCACGATCCTCACCACTGCACCCCACAGGCTGGTCATCCACAATTCGCCGGTCGGGTCTTCACCGAAGCTGACCAGGCCTTTCATGCGGATGGGAAGTTTCTCGACGCCGTCGACCCCCACGGCCCAGACCGTGCCCGTCAGATCGCCGAAGACGTAGGCGCCGCGCAGGGACGGGATCGCCGAACCGCGATAGACGTAGCCACCAACGGCCGCCACCCCCACCTGGTGACTCCATTCCCACACCGGCGCCACGATGTCGGCCGGTGCCCCCGAATGATGTCGGTGGTTGCCCTCGAACCAGTACCAGCCGTAGTTCGCCCCCTGACCGCCGGCGGGCATCCGGTCGATCTCCTCCCAGTCGGAGTTGCCCACGTCGCCGAGCCACAGGTCGCCCGTGTCGTCGTCGATCGAGAACTTCCACGGGTTGCGGAAGCCGTAGATCCACTTCTCCGGGCGGATGACGGGGTCGTTGACGAACGGATTGTCGGGCGGAATGTCGTAACCGGGCCCGTCGGCCTTCGGGTGGACGCGCAGGATCGTGCCGAGGAGCTTCGACGGGTCCTGGGCGTCACGCCCGTTGCTCCCTCCTCCGTCGCCCATCGCCACGTACAGATTCCCCGCCCGGTCGAAGATGACGGTGCCCCCGTTGTGACCGACGCCGGGCTGCTCGACGAACAGGACCGGCCATTCCGTCGCCGGATCGGGGCTGAGCCCGCTCATCGCCATCGACACGACATTGGTGTCGTTGTTCAGGTCGGTGAAGTCGAGGAACATCCGGCCGTCGGGGCTGAATGCGATTCCGAGCAGACCGCGCTCGGATCCGTCGGCGAACGCCGTGACCCGGTCGGCCATGTCGTAGACGATCTGCGGCTGCCCGGCCTCGTCGAACCGCCAGATCTGTCCGTTCTGCCCGGCGATGTACAACGATCCATCCGCCGGGTTCCAGGCCATCGCCAGCGGATGTTCGAGGTTGGCGACCTGTTGCGTGGCGATGTCGACCGTCTGCAACTGGGCGACACCGGGCAACGGATCGATCACCGGCGCCGGAGCAGCGGTCGTCGACGGAACGGTCGCCGGAGCGGCGGTGGTCGGCGGAACCGATGTCGATGCTGGTTCGGCGACGGTCGTCTCGCCGGCGGCGTCCAGGACTGTCGTGTCCACGACGGCGGCCTCCGACGGCGCCGAGCCGCTCGTCGACGAGGGTCCGATCGGCGCGGCCGGCGCGGCGTTGGTGGCCACCACTCGTCCGGCGTCACCGACAGTTACCGATGAACTCCCACTGGCGCACGCGCCCACGATGAGCGTCGCCAGCATCCCGATAAGGACGGTAGGTCGCATGACTTATTGATACTCGATTTAGACGCAACCCGTGGTCACCCCTTCAATTTCTGCGCGGTCGGATACGCCCGAAGTGGTTACAGTCAGTAGCCGTGCGGGACAACGGCGAGGGAGTTCAGTTGCAAACGAGGTTTCGTCAATCCAAGCGCCGACAGCGGCAGGTCGGGGCCGTCGTGATCGCCGCGGTGAGCGTCTTCGGATCAGCTCGTGTCGCGCTCGCCGCAACGGTCGGTTCGTGGCAGATGAACGAGCCGTCGGGCTCCACCCAGATGCTCGACTCCGTCGTGCCCGGGCATCAGAGCCTCCCATTCATCGGCGTCGTCACCAACGGATCGACCTACACCTTCCCGGGCTGGACCAATAACATCGATGCCACCGGACGCTTGGTGGGCGTGCTCGCCGATCCGGCGATCGGAGAGATCCGCGTCCCCGACCCGTCGGGCAGTCTCTCCCCCGGCGGAGGCTCGTTCAGCGTTGCCTTGCGGCTGCAACCGACGCTGACGAGCGGTGCTCTGCCGATCCCCGGTGACGGCAGCCTGGCCATTCCGTCCTACAACATCCTGCAGCGGGGGCGGGCCACCGATGCCGGCGGGTTCTACAAGCTCGAGCTGATCGGGTACGGCACCAAGCTTGGCAAGGTGCATTGCGGGATGAAGGCCCCGGGATTCAACTCCCTCGACGTCTACAGCGCCCGCATCATCGATGGCAACGCGCACACCATCGAGTGCTCGCTCGACCGCCTGGCCCGCGTGTTGAAGATCACCACCGACGGTGTCGTCAGCGGTACCAAGTCGTTCAGCAGCTATGGAACGATCCTTCCCCGCGACCAGTACGGCACCTACCTGACGGTTGGCAAGAAGCCGGGAAGCACCGATCCGGGCGACGCCTTCGCCGGCAGCATCGACTACGTCACGATCAATCGCTGACATCGCCGGTGATCGCTGACGACGCTCGGTCTCAGCCGAGTGCGATGTCGTGCGGACGCACCGGCACCCGGGTCAGATCCCGTCCGGTGGCGTTGCGAATGGCCGCCACGATCGCCGGGGTGACCGAGATGCACGGGGGCTCACCGACCCCCTTCGCCCCCATCGGCGCCTGCGGGTCGGGCTCCTCGATCAGCGTGGCGATCACGTCGGGCATGTCGAGCATCGTCGGGAGCAGGTAGTCGGTGAACGTGGCGTTGCGGATCAGGCCGTCGACCACGACGATCTCCTCCATCACCGCCAAGCCCAGGCCCTGGGCGATACCGCCCTCGATCTGACCTTGGATCGACAGGGGGTTCAGTGCGACGCCGACGTCTTGCGCGGTGGCGATCTGGACCACCTTGACCAGCCCGAGCTCAGGGTCGACGTCGACCACTGCCCGGTGGGCGACGAAGGCGAAGGCGGTGTGGCATGCGCCTTGCCCACGGTCGTCGAGATGCGCCGTCGGGCGGTGGCGGTACTCCATCGTCTCGTCGATCGCCTCGCCCGACGAGGCCTCGGCGACCGTCGTCCGCCGGCTCGGCTCGAGCGAGTCGACGACGTCGATACCATCGATGACCAGGCGTAGCGGATCAACCGACCACTGCCGGGCGACGCGGGCGAAGAGCAACTCCCGTACCCTGCGACAGACGGCGTCGACCGCTCCGCCGCTCATCCACGTCTGGCGCGACGCCGACGTCGAGCCGGCCGAGCCCACGTTCGTCGAGATCGGCTCCAACACGACATCGTCGACGCCGAGCACCGAGCGGGCGATCTGCGCAGCGATCGTCACGAATCCCTGACCGACCTCGGACGTGGCGAATTCGAGCGTGGCGACGCCGTCGGACAGACGGCAACGAGCGGTCGAGTAGTCGTCGAAGCCTTCGGAGTACATCAGGTTCTTGATCGCCACCCCCCAACCGATCCCTCGACGGATGTGCGATACGTCGGCGGTGCGGCCCGCTCCACCCGGAAGCCGCATCACGTCGTCACCGGCGTCAGCGAGTGCCGCAGGCATCGGCAGAGCGGCCGTCTCGCGGATACAGCGCGCCACCGGGGCGACGCTTTCCACCACTTGGCCGGTGATCAGCCGATCCCCGGTGACCATGGCATTGCGCAGACGGACTTCGACCGGATCGAGGCCGGAGGCGGCGGCCAGCCGGTCCATCTGGCTCTCGTGGGCGAAGCATGCCTGCACCACGCCGAAGCCGCGCATCGCTCCGCACGGAGGGTTGTTCGAGCGCACCACCCACCCGTCGACGATGGCATTGGCGCACCGGTACGGACCCTGCGTATGCGTCACGGCGTTCACCAGCACCGCCGACGACGTAGAGGCGTACGCCCCGCCGTCGAACACCATCCGCGACTCGATCTTGACGACCTCGCCGTCGGCGGTGGCGTGGTGCCGCATCCAGATCGACGCCGGGTGACGATGGACGTGGCCGAGAAAACTCTCGCGGCGGTCGTAGTGGATGCGCACCGGCCGGCCCGTTCTCAGGGCGAGCATGCATGTGTGGACCTGCAGGCTGATGTCCTCGCGGGCACCGAACGCTCCGCCCACGCCCCCGAGCACCAACCGGATCCGCTCCTCGGGCAGCGCCAGGCAGGCGGCGATCTGCTTGCGGTCCTCGTGCAACCACTGCGTGGCGACGAACATCTCGACGCCACCGCCGTCGTGGTCGGGCAGCGCCAGCGCCGCCTCGAGACCGAGAAAGGCCTGGTCCTGCATGCCGATCTCGTACGTTCCCTCGACCACGATCGGGCCTGTCGCGTCGGGATCGCCGCATTCGACGCGCTGGTGGCGGATGACGTTTCCCTCGGGGTGGATCGAGGGGTGCGAACCATCGATCGCCCGCTCGGCATCGACCAGCGGGTCGAGCGCTTCGTACGTCACGACGATCGCCGCCAGCGCCCGGCGACACGTCTCGGGAGAGTCGGCCGCCACCGCCGCGATCGGCTCGCCGACGTAGCGGACCACGTCGCGGGCGAACACCGGCTGATCGTCGGAGATGAGGCCGTAGGTGGGATGGCCGGGGACATCGTCGGCGGTGATGATCGCCTCGACCCCGGCCACCTTCCATGCCGGGCTCACGTCGATCGCCACGATGCGGGCATACGGGTGCGGCGAGCGCAGCGTCGCCCCCCACAACGCTCCTTCGGCGCTCAAGTCGCTGGTGAACGCGAACGAACCCTGCACCTTGGGCCCTGCGTCGGGGCGCACGGGTGAATCACCCAACCGGCCGGGCCGCACCGCCCGCTCGACCGGTGACGGGGTGGTGGCTACGGTGCTCGCGTCCGGGCTCACGTCGGGCCGTCCGGCTCGGCCTGTTCGTTGCCGGCCTGTTCGTTGCCGGCCCGTTCCTCACCGGCAGGTTGGGTGGCGGCGCGGGTGACTGCGACCCGCTGGACGGCGTCGATGATCCGGCCGTAGCCGGTGCAGCGGCAGATGTTGCCCGACAGCGCTTCGCGCAACTCCGACTCCGAGGGTGTGGGGTTCCCCGACAGCAGCGAGTGGGCCGCCATGATCAGACCAGGAGTGCAAAAGCCGCACTGCACCGCGCCTGCCTCGACGAAGGCCGCCTGCACATCGCTGAGCCCTTCGCCATCGGCGACACCCTCGATCGTGACGATGGTGCGGCCGACGGCGGCCGCGGCGAGTACCAGACAGGAACAGACCAGTCGGTCGTCGACCGTCACCGAGCACGACCCGCACTCGCCCTCCTCGCACGCCCCCTTCGGTCCGACGAAACCGAGACGCTCGCGCAGCACGTACAACAGGCTCTCGCCCAAGCCGGCGTCGCCCACCTCGTGGATGACCCCATTGACGACCAGCGAATAGTGTTCGCCGGTCATGGAAATGCCCGTCTGAGCAGGCGGGTTGCCAGCACGCCGATGGCATGTCGACGATAGGCAGCAGTCGAGCGGTGGTCGTCGATCGGACGCGCCGCGGCGGCCGCCATCATCCCGAACTCCTGCGCGGCGACGGACTCGACGGCCGACATCGTGTCCCAGTCGAGGCGGTCGGTGATCCACTGCTCGGCATCGGGGCAACGAAGGATCGTCGGGCCGACCGAGCCGAGCGCCAGACGAACCCGGCGGACATGGGTATCGGCGACGAGACAGGCGCTCGCCGTGGCGATGACCATCGCATTGCGCACGCCGACCTTGGCGTAGCCCTGCCAACCGGGCCGTACCGGGATGACGATCGCCGTGATCAACTCGTTGGGCTTGAGCTTGGTCCGTTTCACCCCGACCATGAATTCATGAATGCCGATCTTGCGGACGAGGTTGGCCGACTGGACGTGGACCACCGCGTCGAGGGCCGACAGGACGGGCAGCGTGTCGCCCGCCGGCGAGCATGTGGCCAGGTTGCCGCCGACCGTTCCGACGTGGCGGATCTGCGGCGAGCCGACGGTGCGCGCCGCATCGGCCAAGGCCGGCACCAACCGGGCAAGCGGCGAGTTCATGATCGTGCTGAAGGGCACCGCAGCTCCGAGCCGAACCGCGCCTGCGCCGATGTCGTAGTGCCATTCGCGCAACTCGGCCACGCGGTCGACGGCGATGACGTGCTCGGGGCGCCGCCGCCCCGCATTGACCTCGACCATCACGTCGGTACCTCCGGCGAGCACCGTGGCTCCGCGATGCCGGTCGAGTAGTCCGAGCGCGTCGGACAGCGTGGTAGGAACGTCAACGGGCATGGTCCGCCGATTGTACGAAATGTAAATTGCTCACGCGAGGTCTTGCGGCGCGATCAGACGACCTGAAGCCCTTTGAGCGACTCGTCGGGCGGGGGGAACTGTGGATTCATGTCCTCGAGCGTCGCCACCAGCAAGCGGGCGACGACCAGATTGCGCACCCACTTGCGATCGCCGGGCACGATGTACCACGGCGCGTACGCCGTCGAGGTCTCGGTGATCGCGTCCTCGTAGGCTCGCATGAACTGCGGCCACAGCTTGCGGTCGTCGAGGTCGCCGAGGCGGAACTTCCATTGCTCGGTCGGGTCGTCGATGCGATCCTGCAAGCGAAGACGTTGCTCCTCCTTGGAGATCTGCAGATGGACCTTGACGATGCGTGTCCCCTCGGCGGCCAGCAATTTCTCGAAGTTGCGGATGTGCTCGTAGCGCTTCGACCACACCGAGCGGGGCACGAAGTTCTTCACGCGTACGACCAGGACGTCCTCGTAGTGCGACCGGTTGAAGATGCCGATCTCGCCCCTTGCGGGGCACACCTCATGGATGCGCCAGAGGAAGTCCATCCCCGTCTCGCGGCCGGCCGGAGCCTTGAACCCGTGGACGTGGACTCCGGCCGGATTGAGCCCGGCATGCATCGAACGGATGGTGCCGTCCTTGCCGGCGGCGTCCATCGCCTGGATGACGAACAGCAGGCCTCGGGACCGCTCGGCGGCGAGCCGGGTCTGCAGGGCGTCGACCTTGGCGAGCAGCTTGATCGTCTCGGCCTTGGCCGACTCCTTGTCCCAACCGAAGTCCTCGGTCGGCGACCGCTTGGCCAGCCCCGCCTTGTCCCCCGGCTCGACCAACACCTTTTTGAGCACGTCATCAGCCATACCCGGAGCGTAGCCAGGCCGCTACTCGACCCGCTCGCCGGTCCCCGGGTTGACGACGATGATCCGAAGCTACGGCTCGTACGGGCAGTGACGGCAGCCCGACGAGCAGCAGTAGCCGCGCTCGGCGAGGTATGCGGCGGTCATCACCGAGTAGCCGGTCAGCGGATCGACGTACATGCTGAGCCCGAGTTCGACGGAACGGCGGTGGCGTGCCTGGGCCGACGCCATCAATGCCGGGTCCGCCGGAAGGCGACCGGGCGCCGGTGCGTCGAGAAAGTCGGGTCGAAGGCGATCCACCTTCCGGAACGGTATCGGCGGGGCGGGACTGCTACGGTCCGCTCATCGGTGTGTCGGGGGTCACTCGATGTGCCGACCGCAGGTACGCATTGCGCACAGTGACGGAACACTCAATCCAGCAAGGGGGAACGAATGAGAACGCATACACGGTCCGGGCGCCGCCCGGGCGTGCTCCTCATCTCGGCCATGGCGAGCTTCGCCTTGATCGCAGGGGCATGTTCGAGCAAGAAGGATGAGGGCACCCAGGTTGCCGCGGTCGATGCCACCGAGGCGGCCGGTACGGCGACGACTGCGGCGGATGCTGCGGCGGTCACCGAATCCCAGGACACGACCGTCACCGAGCCCGCGGTGGTCGCCACCGATCCGGCCACCACCACCGCCACCAAGGACCCCGTGCCCGGCGGCACCCTCATCGTCTCGGGCGAGGCCGAGGTGGCCAACCCGTGGACTCCGGCGGCGATGCAGTGCGATTCGTACTGCCAGGAGCGAGCCCGCACGTTCTACGACCCGATCGCCGCCATCGGCGACGACGGCAAGGTACACCCGTATCTGGCCGAGTCGATCACCCACAACGACGACTTCACCCAGTGGACGGTCAAGCTGCGCAGCGGCATCAAGTTCACCGACGGCACCGACCTCAACGCCGACGCGGTGATCAAGAACCTGCAGCTCGTCGGTTCGAGTCTGTTGATCTCCAAGGCCCTCGTCGACCTGGCCAAGGTACCGTCGGCCGATGGCAAGGCGCCATGCGTCAACCCCGACTTCAGCGACTGCGTGATCAAGGTCGAGAAGGTCGACGAGCTGACCGCGACGATCTTCACCGGCAAGAACGGTGACCCGTCCAAGCCGCTGCCGTGGCCCGGTTTCGACTACTACATGACCGGCCAGGGCGGCCTGATCGCCTCGCCGACCTGGCTTGATGCCGTTGTGGCCGACCCCTCGCTGGCCACCAAGCCGGTTGGCACCGGGCCGTTCATCGTCGAGAGCTACGCCCCGCGCGACAAGCTCGTCGTCAAGAAGAACCCGAACTACTGGCAGAAGGACGCCAAGGGTAATCAGCTGCCGTACCTCGACTCGATCGAGTTTCGCGTGATCGAGGACTCCGAGATCGCCGCAGCCGCGCTCAATGCCGGCGACATCGACATCTTCTCGACGTCGGACGCCCTGGTGACGGCCGACTACCGCGAGAAGGCGGACCAGTTCCCGATGACGGAGCAGAAGGATCTCACCGAGACCAACTATCTGCTGATCGATCTCGACAAGAAGGGCCCGCTCCAGGATGCCCGCGTGCGCTGCGCATTGTCGAAGGCCATCGACCGCCAGGAGATGATCGACGCCACCTCGGGCGGCATTCTCCAGCCGGCCAACGGCCTGTTCTCACCGGGGCAGGAGGGCTACCTCGCCGACAACGGCTTCTCGACCGAACAGGATATCGAAGGCGCCAAGGCCCTCCTCGACGCGTACAAGGCCGAGACCGGCACACAGGTCTCGATCAACTACGGCACGACGATCGGACAGATCAACGCCCAGCTCGCCGACCTGATCAAGGGATATTGGACCGACATCGGCGTCGATTTCGTCTTCCAGCAGGTCCCCCAGGACGAGTTCATCACCGACGCGTTGTTCGGAAAGGACAACTTCTTCGTCTTCGGCTGGCGTAACCATGCCGGTTTGACCGTCGACCAGCAGAACTTCTGGTGGAACTCGGCGGCGGCACCGCCCGACGGCGGCCTCGCCCTCAACTTCGGTCGAGTCCGTGACCAGGTCGTCGATGACGCCCTGGCCGAGGCCCGCAGCGCCACCGACCCGGCAACCCGCCAGGCCGCGGCCGAGACGGTGAACAAGCAGATGGCCAAGGAGTGCTACCAGATCCCGTGGTCGTGGACCATCTGGGGCACGCCGCACAAGCCGTCCGTCCAGGGTCTCGGCCAGACGATGTTGCCCGACGGTACGCCGGCCCGTGACGGCGCCGGGTTCTCGGGCCAGTTCTGGACCTACGCGCGCTGGATCGACGCCTCGGCATAGCCGGATGCACGGGGTGGGGCGGGCGGCAGAAACCGACCCGCCCACCCCGGCGCCTGGCCCGTCGGCGACAACAGATGTTAGGTCGACATGCGATACGTTCTCCAGCGTTTAAGCCCACGGCTGATCG
>JANMJD010000188.1:0-5088 GCA_031371195.1 Actinomycetes bacterium
AGCGGGCGTCGACGGCCGCGGCGGTGATGGTCGGCGGGCATTGCGCCTCTGCGCTCGCCTTGACCGCCACCTACGTCAAGAGTCGTCAGCAGTTCGACCGCCCGATCGCCTCATTCCAGGCGGTCAGCCAGCGCACCGCCGACGCCTACATCGACACCGAAGGCGTCAGGCTGACCGCCTGGCAGGCCGCCTGGCGCCTGGCCGAGGGTCGACCGGCCGCGGAACAGGTGCTCACCGCCAAGTTCTGGGCTGCCGAAGGTGGCCAACGCGTCGTCCACGCCGCCCAACATCTTCACGGCGGCTTCGGCGTTGATCGTGACTATCCCCTCCATTGGCACTTTCTGGCCGTCAAGCAGCTCGAACTGTTCCTCGGCTCCGCCACGCCCTCCCTCGCCCACCTGGGACGTCTCCTCGCCGGCTGACGGATCCGCTTACGACGTTGTAGCGCCGGCCAACCTCGCGCGCGAGCCGGCCCAGGTGCTCCAACCTCCTGCGCGTGCCGGCCGATCGGGAAGTGGTGCCGGAAAGCGCTCATATTTGGACTTTCTGGCACCACCTCGGCTCGTCATCCGGCCGATCCGTTGCCGCTCCCCCGACTCAGCTCGACGTGGGCGTCGATCTCGACTAGTTGATCGACGATGCCGAGCAGGTTCACCCCGAGCAGGGTTGCCGGGGGAACCTCGGAGTCAAAGGCATCGACGACGGTCCGCCAGGCATCGAGGAGATTTTGATGTTCGCCCACGACGTAGATGGTGAGGTGGTGGATGTCGCTGACGGCAAAGCCATGCAGGTCGACAAGGGTGAACAGGTTCTCGAGGCACCGGCGCGACTGGGCGGCCGCGTCGCCCACGCCGACCAGCTTTCTGTCCCCGTCGCGGGGTACCTGGCCGGCGAGGTACAACCGGCCTCCGACCCGGTCGGCGTATCGGTACTGCGACGTCTGCGAGAGTCCGGCGGCAATCTCCATCTCGTTCATGGTCGACCATTGTGGTCGGCTCGAACCGCGTGACGCGCGCCGGTGGGTGGCTGCCGACCGCCGGATCATCGGCGAAGCGAGGGACTACGTAGTCTGCCCCAATGGAGACCATGACGGCCGACGAGGTTCGATCGCGGTTGTTGAACGGCGAGCGCCACACATTTCGAGACGTGCGGATCATCGGCCGACTCGACCTGTCGTTTGTCGAGGTGCCGGTGCCGATCGAGTTCGTCCATTGCGAATTCGAAGGCCTCATCGATCTCACCGGATCGGAGTGTTCGAAACTCGACCTGGCCGAGTCGAACCTCCGGCTTGGGTTGACGGCCGAGTTCGCCCGTGTTCGAGGCCCGGTGTTTCTCAACCGCGGGCTGACGTCCGAGGGCCAGATTCGGTTCACGCAGGCAACGATCGATGGGGATGTCGATCTGGGGCGCGCCACCATCAACGGACCCGACGGAAAACCGTCGGTGTCGCTGCGTGGGGCGAACATCGTCAGCTTCGCTCGCTTTCACCGCTCCGAGTGATCACGAGGCCTCGGGCGCGTGGCAGACGGCCTCGACGTTGTTGCCGTCGGGATCGCGAACGAAGGCTCCGTAGTAGTCGGCGTGGTACTCGGGCCAAACTCGCGGTTCGTGGAGCACCTCGGCCCCGGCGGCGACTGCGGCGTCGAAGAACGCCTGCACGGCCGCTCGATCGGGCGCGACGAAGGCGATGTGCGATTCGCGGAACCCGTCTCCGAAGTCGAGCACGCCGAGCCAGAAGTCGGGTTTCGGGGGGATACCGAACCCGATGGCCACGCCGAAGTCCATCATGCGCACCGCGCCCAGCGGCGCGAGCACGTCGTCGTAGAACGCCGCGCTGGCGGCCAGGTCGGAGCATTGGATTCCGAGATGATCGAGCATGCACACAGCATGTCACCGTCACGTGGTCGGCGTCGACGGACGGGTCGACCGCGGCCTCGGTGGTCGACCGGTCGGGCACCCCTGCGGCGCCATCGCCGTCCTGGTTCGTCGTCGGGCGGGCGCAGAGGCTGTGATGGTCCGCGTGACCCTGTTCGATGATCCTGCACTGACCCCGCTCCACCGTCGCGCGTACGACGTGCAGGCTTGGAAGCGCAGCGATACCGAGATCGTGCTCCGGGGTACGGTGCAGGACGTCAAGCCGCCCGGGCTCTACGTCGTCGACGATCCTGACACCCTCACCGTGCATCACATGATCGTGGAGCTGACCCTGGCCTTCCCGAGCCTGGTGATCACCGCAGCCCAGGTGAGCTTCGCCGAACATCCGCACGACGGGTGCCCGCAGATCATCGACCACTATCAGCAGCTGGTTGGATTGTCGATCACCCGCGGCTTCACCCAGAAGGCTCGAGAGCTGTTCGGAGGACCACGTGGGTGCACCCATACCACGGCGCTACTCCAGGCGATGGCCCCGGTGGCCGTGCAGTGCACGTGGTCGATGCGGTTGGCCAAGATGCGCGAGGCCGGTGTCGACCCCCAACCTCCAATGGACGCCGAGCGACGACGGATGATGGTCGCCTCGAACATCAATACGTGTCATGTGTGGGCCGAGGGCGGAGCACATGCCGCCATGATCGCCGGCGGTGAAGGGATCAGGCCTCCCAACAGTGTCACCCGCCGGATGGTGGAACTCGGCCGAAAGCCCGAGGAATGGGTCTCGCCGCTAAGGAGGTGATGGCGTCAGGGCTCGACGCCCAGGTGACGACAGGCCATCAGGGTATGCAGCGCCGCGCCGTGGACCATCGCCTCCTCGTCGAACCAGACGTGGTTCGAGTGGTTCGGGGCGGCCGTCCCCAGATCACGATCGGGATGGGTGCCACCGAGGAACATCATCGCCCCGGGCACCCGTTGGAGTACGTAGGCGAAGTCCTCGGCGCCCATCACCGGGTTGGCCATCTTGATGCCCTGGCGATCCCCGACCAGCTCACGGGCGGTGTCGAGGCTGAAATCAGCGAACTCGCGGTCGTTCACCGTCACCGGGAACCCGCCGACGATGTTGACGGTGACCTCGGCCTCGTGCGCCGCGCCGATCCCTTCGGCGACCCGTTGGATGCCGGAGTGGAGTTTGGCGCGGGTCGCCTCGCTGACGGCGCGGATGGTGCCCTCGATCTCGGCCGATTCGGGGATGATGTTGTTGGTCGTCCCGGCCGTGATCCGTCCGACCGTGATCACCCCCGGGTCGAACACGTCGATGCGGCGGGTCACCATCATCTGCAGGGCCTGGACGATCTCGCAGGCGATCGGGATCGGGTCGAGCGCCCGGTAGGGCTCGCTGGCGTGGCCTCCTCGACCCTTGACCGTGATGTACATCCGATCGGCCGAGGCCATGATCGGCCCGGGCTTGACCGAGACGAACCCGGTCGGCATTGCCGAGGTGATGTGCAGGGCGAACGCTCCGGTGACCGGCGACGCGGTGCCGTCGGCGAGGGGCGGAATGTCGAGCAGACCTTCCTCGAGCATGAACCGGGCGCCGTGGTGGCCCTCCTCGCCGGGTTGGAACATGAACAGCACGCGCCCGGCCAAGGCCTCGCGGCGGGCCGAGAGCATCTTGGCGGCGCTGACAAGCATTGCCACGTGGGTGTCGTGGCCGCAGGCATGCATGTGGCCTTCGGTCGCCGACTCGAAGTCGAGGTCGGTGTCCTCGACCAGCGGAAGGCCGTCGGTGTCGGCCCGGAGCAGCACCGTCGGCCCCGGCCGGCCGCCGGTCAGCAGGGCGGCCACACCGGTCGTCGTCTGATGGTGGGTCAGATCGAGCGGCAGCCCCTCGATCGCCCCGAGCAGTTCGTCACGGGTGTGCGGGTTCTCGTTGCCGATCTCGGGATGGCGGTGCAATCGGCGGCGCAACGCCACCGACTCGGTCTGCAGATCACGGGCTTCGTCGAGGAGTTCGCGCAGGGCCATCAACCGATCGTAGGCGCGTCCCCGTCGTACCTGTCGACGAAGGTCTCGGCGCTGTCACGACTCGCCGGCGTAGGTGCCGAACGCCCAGAGGTTGCCTTCGGGATCGCGAAGGGTGAACACGAGCCCGTCCGGGTCGTAATCGGGTGATTCGGGTGCTTCGAGGATCTCGGCGCGAGCCGCAAGGCAGCGTTGATAGACCGCCATGGGGTCGGCGGTGATCACGTACAGGCTGTCGGTTCCCGTCGGCCGCTGCGAGTACGGATTCCCCGGGCGGTTGGCGGTCGCAGCCTGGACGACGCCACCCTCGGGCCAGCGCAACTGGCTGTGTTCGACGACCCCGGCTTCCTCTCCGGGTACCACCAGGTCTTCCTCGAAGCCGAGAACGTCGATCATGAAGCGGATTCCGGCCGGGGCATCGGCGAAGTTGAGCGCTGCCCAAATGCCCCCGCCCGACGCCCGGCGAGAGGTACCGGTACGTGTCACAGACGCGCCTCGTTCGCCCATCCGGTCGCCGTACTCGGCCAGGGACACCTGCTCGATCTGTTGGGACAGCATCCACCGATGGCCGAAGGGGTCGATCAGTGTGCCGTGGCGGGAACCGTGGGGTTGATCGGCGGGCTCGGTCAGCGTCGTGGCCCCGGCGGCGATCGCCGTGGCGAACGCCGTGTCGACGTCATCGAGTTCGACGTGCAGCGCCACGGCCGTTCCGCCCAGGGTGCGGGGCGAGACGACACCCATCTCGGGGAACTCGTCGGACAGGTAGAACACGGCCGCGCCGATGTGGAACTCCGCGTGGCCGAGTTGGCCGGTGTCCTCGTTCATCACCACGCGCATGACCTCGGTGGCGCCGAACGCGACGCGGTAGAACTCGAGCGCGGCAGGTCCGTCGTGGACCGTGAGATATGGCGTGACTCGGGTCGTCGTCATGGGATCGCTCCTCGGTATGCGGATGGCGGTGGGTGCGCCGGCCGGGTGGCTCGGCACGGCAATCGTCGTGGTGTCGACCAACAGCGCGATGCGGCGGCGCAGCTCAGCGGCGAACTCGGGCCGAGGCGTCCCCGGGCGGTCCGGAGTGCCGAGGGCGAAGAAGGGATCGCTCATCGACCGTGCTCCTCTCGTCCGTGGCCCGACTCGTACATCGCTCGGAAGGCGCGGCGGGCCCGGACCAGCAACACCTCGGTGGCGCCCAGC
>JANMJD010000066.1:0-5321 GCA_031371195.1 Actinomycetes bacterium
CGGAACGGTCACACCCGTGGGACACGCCGGATCATTCAACGCCACACAGAGGGCGACATCGACGATCGGCGTGGTCACCGCGACATCCACCACGCCACTGACCGGTAGAACCGCCGGTACAAGCACGGCGACCCCCGACGCATCGAGCACTGTCACATCTGGAACCGTCGCACCGGAACCCGTCGAGCAAGCCGGATCATTCACGGTGACGCAGAGGCTGGCCCCGCCCACCGTCGCAGTGACGGCGCCACCCACCACTGGATCGACCAGCACTGGGTCGACCAGCACTGGATCGACCAGCACTGGATCGACGACCACTGGATCGACGACGATCCCAGCCGGCGAGCCCGAGGCGCCGGTGTCAACGATGACGGCGGCGACCACGTCTGGAGGTGCGACGGCCGTGACAGTCAACTCGGCCGGGGCGGAGGAGACGAGTGGAAGGTTGTCCGCCATTGCAGTGCCGGTACCGATGAGTGCAATTCCGCATCCCATTACATACCACATAATTCGATGATTCACTTGATTCCCTTTCGCTAATTGGCTCCATCTGTCAGTGATTCATAGAGGTGCCGGGAGACGCTCTCGAACGGCGCTCGCTGGGAATTCCCGCCGAGCGCCGTTCGACATCGTTTCCGCCTACCGACCATCCGCCATGTCTGCGCTGTAGATGAATGACACTAGCAGCGGTTTTAACCCTACTCTATGACATATTCGCATTAGGTCGTCGTGCCTAAGGTGGTCAGACACCCACTTTAAGAACGTCTCAAGCCGCGCGAACTGGAACTGCTCAAAATCTCACCGAACGCAGTGGACCATGGAAGAGGCGTGAGAGAAATGGTTCCGATCGGAAAGTGCAGCGGTCGCCCCAAAATATGGGACGCCAGAACGGCGAAAGGAGCCGCCGAGAACGGTGGAAGGTAAGCCCTGGAGCTTCGCTTCGACGAAGGAAGGCGGGCCGCCGCTACCCGGAGAGTCCGAACCATGGCTCGGAGGCAAGGTCGGCCTCGACGATGGCCAGATCCTCCGGATTGATTATCGGGACGGCCCGGGCGGCAGCAAGCGAGGTGGCGGCCTCACCACTACGACCGAGACAGGCCAACGCCCGAGCAGTCGCCTCGTACGCGTAGGCGAGATCGAAGTCGGCAAGGCCGTCGGCCTCGCAGACTGCCGCACACCGCTGCGCGTGGTGCAACGCGGTCTCGCCTCGGCCGAGCACGGCATGGACCCGCGACAGGAGCCACGAACCTCTGGCCTCATTGGCCGGAACCCGCCGGGCGGCACGCGCCCAGTGATAGGCGGCGGCATACGCTCGACGGACCATGTCCTCGTCCTCCTCGGGGGTCCGGACCTCCTGGCCCAACAGATCCCACGTGGAGTTGAAGGCCGCGACCCCCTGCTCGCGGTGCAATTCTCCGTCGATGTCGGCCGCCGGCTGATCGGCACGATCGTCGTGGATGTCCCCGATCGGCGAGCCGGTCTCGACCAGCGTCTTGAGGCCCGAGATGATGTGCGTCCAACCGGTGAGCGTGCTCGACCACGTCTTCGACGACGGGCCGTGAAAGTCCTGGTGGATGAGCGTGAGACGACAGACGTCGTTGCTTACCGGGGTGACTTCCCAGATCACTGTCGTCGGGTCCTCGGCCGCCGCTTCCGGATCGTGTGCCATCGTGAACGACATCACCACCCTGCGGCCCGGCTCGATCTCCTTGATCTCGCCGACAATCGCATCCATCCCATCGGCCACGTACCTGTACGGCGCGCCGGGCTCCCAGGTGGACTCGACGGCGGTGCCGAAGTAGTACCCGACCGTCATTGCCGGATCGGTGAGCGCCTGCCAGACCCGCTCGGCAGGGGCCTTGATGTAGATCTCGTGAACGTGGCGGGGCTTGGGCATGACTGGTCCTACTTTCTCGATGGTCGGCGTCGTGCGACGGGGTGGTTGGGCGGATCGGACGGTGTTTCGAGGTTGTCGGCGAGACGGGTGAGCACCCGCGTCCACGGTTCGGCGAACTTCGAGATCCACCTGTCGTGCAACCGGCGGATCGGCACGGGGTTGAGATAGTGGAATTTCTCACGCCCGACCTTGCGGGTGACAACGAGCGAGGCCTCGGTCAACACCGTGAGATGCTTCATCACACCGAATCGCGTGAGGGTGGGCAGCACCTCGAGCAACTCGGTCAGCGTCTGGGCGTCACGTTCGAACAGCGCGTCCAGCAGGGCCCGACGGCTCGGGTCGGCGAGGGCCCGGAACACCTCGTCGTCTGGTCCAGTCGACCCGGTCACGTCCCGATTATATGTGACCAATTAGTCACCTGTCCAGGACCGGGCGTTGCGGCTTTGAATCTTGACAAGACCGGTCGGAATTGGGATCGATTGACGGCAGACTCTCGGCAGCATCCGGTACCACTCTGCGCACGCAACAAGGAGCAGCATCATGGCCATCCGTCTCGGGGACATCGCCCCCGACTTCACCGCCGATACGACCCAGGGCACGATCAACTTCCACGAATGGTTGGGCGACTCGTGGGGTGTGTTGTTCAGCCACCCGAAGGACTTCACCCCGGTCTGCACCACCGAACTCGGCTACGTCGCCAAGATCAAGCCCGAGTTCGACAAGCGCAACGTCAAGGTGATCGGCCTGTCGGTGGACTCTGTCGAATCGCACGAGAAGTGGGAAGGCGACATCGGCGAGACGCAGGGCACACCGGTCAACTTCCCGATGATCGGAGACCCCGACCGCAAGGTGGCCGACCTCTACGACATGATCCACCCGAACGCCAACGACACCCTCACCGTGCGCTCCGTGTTCGTCGTCGGACCCGACAAGAAGGTCAAGCTGATGATCACCTACCCGGCCTCGACGGGTCGAAACTTCGACGAGATCCTGCGGGTCATCGACTCCCTGCAACTCACCGCCGGCTACAAGGTGGCCACCCCGGTCAACTGGCGCGACGGTGACGACGTGATCATCGGTTCCGCGGTGACCAACGAAGAAGCCGAGAAACTGTTCCCCGGCGGCTGGACGACCGTCAAGCCGTACCTGCGGGTACTCCCCCAGCCGAACAAGTAATCACGCCGGACGCAGGTCGGGCGTCGGCAGGATCGTCGTGTCCATCTCGTCGGGTTCTGCGCCGACGGCGATCAGCAGCTTGCTGAACCCGTGGAACAGCGCCATGGCAATGCCGACCTCGACCAGCTCGGCCGAGGTGAACTCATAAGCGATCATCGCCTGTACGTCGGCGGATGGCGGCCCGGTGGCATCGAGGAAGGCGTCGGCGAAGGCCAGCGTCGCCTTGTGCCGGGCCGTCAACGTCGACGAGGCGTAGCCGTCGGCGATCGCATCGACGAGATCCTCGGTCAGTCCTTCCTGCCTCGCGACCGCGAAGCGAACGTTGCGTCAATAGCCGCAATCGGTGATGCGGGCGTTGCGCAGCCGAGCGACCTCCTTGGTGGCGTGGTCGACGATGCCGTGGCTCCACATCGTGCCGTACAGGTTGGCGAAATCGATGGCCAGGTCAGGCGGCATCGCCGACTTGACCCGTGATTGGGCAGCGGCCATCAGGCTTCACCTCCGGGGAATACCAGGTTGAACTTCGAGAACCCATCGAGCAACGCCAGACGGAACATGATTGCGGCGATCTCGTCGTCGTCGTAGTGCTCGTGGAGCGTTGCGAACGTCGCCGCATCAACGCTGCGGATGTCGAGCAGGAACCGCTCGAGCAGGTCGATCGCGGCGCTCTCGCCGGCAGTGATCGACGACGCCGTCGGCCAGCGGCCGACCTCCGCGGCCAACGCCGTGTCGGCGGTCACCGTGGTCCCGTGAAGCTGAGCGACGCGAGTCGAGAACAACTGTTCCAACCGGCCAGGCATGCGCTCGGCCGCCTTGGCGGTGATCGCCTCGACCTTGTCGGCAAGGTCTGCACGGAGCTGCATCGCCTCGCCGCCCGGCCAGGTCACGGTCGGCCTCCGGCCACGGATGGCGACGCCGCGTCGACCCTGCCCGGGCTGGCCAGCGCGCCGATCAGCCCATCCCACATTCCGATGTTGGCATCGGCCCGGCTCGGGTGCCGAGCATTGCCGGCGAATCCGAAGCGGGTCTGGGCGACGTCGACGATCGAACGGGTCACCATGTCGCCCGTGGCGGCGATCGTCGCCGAGGCCATGTTCAACGCCTCGCGCGCCTGGACTTCCTGTCCGAGTTGACGATGCGCACTGGCCGCCGCCAGATCGGCGTAAATCCGATCGAGGTAGGTCGCGGCATGGAACTTGGGCACATACGCAGCATGCTCGATCGCCTCGGCCGCCCGACCATCGAGCGACGCGATCAAGGCGGCCACCGCTCGACCGAGTGCGGCCTCGGGCTGCTGCTCGATCGCCGCCTCCGACACGATGCGGGCACTCTCGAGGTCGCCCTCCATGGCGAACGCCAGGGCGCGAACAGCACGGGCTTCGTAGTCGCTGATCCCGCCACGCGCCTCGGTCTCGGCCAGCACCACCTCGGTGGTCTCCAGGGCACGTCGGGATCGACCACCATGGATGGCCGCGCCGGCCTCGATCATCGCCGCGTACACGGTCTGGCCGAACGATGCGCCGATCGCGCCGATCTCCTCGGCCAGCTGACGGGCCTCGCTCTGGCGTCCGAGGGCGACCATCGCCCGCAAGCCGGGGGACAATGCCTGGATCTCGCCCTGGCGGTCACCGAGTCGCCGGAATCTCACCCGGGCGGCCTCGGACAGCTGCAATGCCTCGGCCGTTCGCCCGTCCCACAGCGTCAACGCCGCCTGCAGCGCCTGCATCATGCCGGCCGCCCAGTCGTCGTCACGGCCTTCGGCCTCGAGCCGCACCCGGGCCGCCAACTCGGCGGCCTCCTCGCGTTGGCCGGCGAAGAAGCGCACGTAGGCGAGCAGGCCGAACGCCCACCCGAGGCCGCCCTGGTCGTCGAGCTCCGCCATCGTGTCGGCGGCGGCCAAAATCTGACGCTCAGCCGTGACGTGATCGCCGGCGAGGAACGACATCCAGGCGCGATGCTGTTCGACCCAGGCATGTCCCCCACGATCACCGAGCCGTTCATAGATCTCGTCGGCCTCGGCGAGGAACGGTTCGGCCTGCCGAGGCGTTCCCCCGAACACCTCGAGAAAGCCGCGTCCGCGCAATGCCCGCGCCAGCTCGGCGTCCTCGCCGATCTCCCGCCAGCCGACGATCGAGTCGGCGAACTCCCGGCGCGAGTCGGGGGACCCACCCACGCGGCGGGCCCCCCCGGCCCGCCGTCGATGGGGCGCAGCCCGGCGTGGCCCCGCGGCCTCGACATCGGCCGCCGC
>JANMJD010000231.1:0-14892 GCA_031371195.1 Actinomycetes bacterium
CCGGACGGGTTCGGACGTGCTGAACCGACGTCCACGCATCCGACCGACGTGGCCGTGGACGTCTCCGACCACGACGACGACGGCGGAGCCTCAGGGAGGTCGTTCCTCGGGCGGGCGGACGTTGCGGAATTGAGCGAGGAGCAGCAGGTCGTAGATCGCTTTCAGGGCGCCGCCGATCAGCAACGACCAACCGAAGTTGGAGTGGTTGAGCATCCACCCGGCGGCGATCGGGGGCAGTGCCGATGCCAGAGAGCGCGGCACGTTGGTCACGCTGGCCGCCGCCGGCCGCTCGGCGGGGGTCACGACGGCCATTACGTACGACGTGCGCGCCGGGACGTCCATTTGCGACAGCATCGACCGGGCGAGCAGGCAGGCGATCGCGCTCGGCGCGTTGGGCATGAATGCGGTCAGCATCAACAGTCCGTTGGCCGGTAGGTGGGTGAAGACCATCGTGCGGACCAGGCCGATCCGCCGGGCGATCCTCACGGCCAGCAACCCCGAGAACGCCGAGCACACCCCCGTCCAGAAGAACACCGCTCCGCTGACCGCGGTCGACAGGCCGAACCGTTTGTGCAGCCAGAGCACCACCAGCGCGGTGATGACGAACCCGCCGCCGAGCGAGTCGAGGCTGAACAGCGCGGCCAACCGGTAGACGATCGACTTCGACTCCTCCAGCGGTTTGCGGACGCCGGCAGTCGGTTCGATCGCCGGGCTCAGCCGCCGATAGCGGATGAGAACAACCACCGCCAGCACGGCGTACACGACGAACGCGCTGCGGAAGGCGACCGTCGACGACACTCCGAGATGCCGCCCGGCCCACTCCGGTACACCCGCGCACAATGCCCCGATCGCCCCGACGAGGAGTCCGAGCAGGCTGTATCGAGCGAACAGGGCCGTGCGCTGTTCATCGGGCACAGTTTGGGGAAGCAATGCCTGCTCGGTCGGCAGGAAGACACTGACGTCACCCCCACTCGGATTGAGCGTGCCGATCGCGCCGATGATGAGCAGCGACCAGAAACCGGTGAAGGCGGCGAACCCCACCCCGGTGGCCGCCATCAGCAATGAGACCAACCGCAAGAGTTGTGGCCGCGGCATACCGTGGGCTCGTAGGCCGACCCACAGGGTCAGTGCCGCAGAACCCAGCAGGGTGCCGGTGACAATCACGCCGATCCGGGCCTCGCTGAAACCCAGCCCGGTGAGATACGCGGCGAGGATCACGCTGATCAGGCCGTCGCCGAATGCCCGCGTCGCCCGCGTCGTCAGCAACACCCCGGCATCGGCTGTGGCGCCCGGTGGGAGCCAGCGGATCTTCACCGTCGTGCAATCAGGGGCTTGGTCGCCGAACGAGGGTCCATCAGTGCCTAGGTTGGCAGGTATGCGGCTCACGCCCACTGAGCAGGACCGCCTGCTGATCTTCACCGCCGCCCAACTTGCCCGGTCGCGGCGGGCCCGGGGACTCAAGCTGAACGTTCCCGAGGCAATCGCATTGATCGCCGACACCGTTTGCGAGGCAGCCCGCGACGGCGCCCGACTGCTCGACGCAGCCCGCGCCGGGGCGTCGGTGCTCGGCCCCGACGATGTGCTCCCCGGCGTGATCGACATCGTCACCGAGGTCAAGGTCGAGGCGGTGTTCGACGACGGGACGCGCCTGGTCGTCGTGCGCGATCCGTTCGGTGGCTCGCCGTCCGGTCTCGGCAGCGACGCCCCCGGTGCGGTGATCACCGCGCCGACGACACGACGGGCGGCAGCATCAGCAGTCGTCATCGACGTGGTCAACACCTCGGACGTGCCGGTGAGCATCACCTCGCACTTCCACTTCTTCGAGATCAACAGCCGGCTCGACTTCGATCGCCGTGCCGCCTACGGCATGCGCCTGGCGATACCTGCCGGCGCCGCACAACGATTCGATCCAGGGACACCGACCGCAGTACCGCTCATCCCGATCGGCGGGGCTCGGATCGCCATCGGATTCGCCGGTCTGGTGGACGGCCCCCTCGATGCCCCCGGCGCACTCGAGTCGGCGTTGGCGCGGGCCGCCGCCGCCGGGTACCTGGGGGCCGATCGGTGACCGGCACCCACCACGGCGATCGTCCGGCCGGCCACGTACGACCTGACGAAATCCTCCCTGACGACTACGCCGCGATCTACGGTCCGACGGTCGGCGACCGGGTACGTCTCGGCGACACCGGTCTGGTCATCGAGGTCGAGTTCGATGCCCAGCAACGTGGCGACGAATTTCTCGCCGGGTTTGCCAAGACCGCCCGCGACGGCCTCGGTCTCCAGGGTGCGTCGGTGCGCGACACCTGCGACCTGGTGATTTCCAACGTCGTGGTGATCGACGCGATGCAGCCGATCCGCAAGGTGTCGATCGGCATTCGTGCCGGTCGAATCTGCTCGATCGGCCGGGCGGGCAACCCCCACACACTCGACGATGTCGACATCGTGGTCGGCACCGGCACCACGATCGTGTCGGGCGAGGGTTTGATCGCCACCGCCGGAGCGGTCGACAGTCATGTCCATCTGCTGTCGCCGCGAATCATGGAGGCGTCGTTGGCATCGGGCGTGACCACCATCATCGGGCAGGAGTTCGGCCCGGTGTGGGGGGTCGGGGTCAACTCGCCGTGGGCCCTGCGCCACGCGTTCAACGCCTTCGACGCCTGGCCGGTCAACATCGGCTTCCTCGCCCGCGGCTCGTCGTCGGCAGCCGCACCGCTGGTCGAGGCCCTCCTCGAAGGAGGCGCCTGCGGGTTCAAGGTGCATGAGGACATGGGTGCTCATACCCGTGCTCTCGACACCGCACTGCGCGTCGCCGAGGACCACGACGTGCAGGTCGCCCTGCACAGCGACGGCCTCAACGAATGCCTGTCCGTCGATGACACCTTGGCCGTGCTGGAGGGCCGCACGATTCATGCCTTCCACATCGAGGGCTGCGGCGGCGGCCACGTGCCCGATGTGCTGCGATTGGCCGGGGTGGCCAATGTGCTCGGATCCTCGACCAACCCGACCTTGCCGTTCGGCCGCGATGCGCTCGACGAGCACTACGAGATGATCTTCGCCGCGCACGGGCTGAACCATCACTCGCATTCCGACGGCGCGTTGGTCCGCGACCGCATCCGCAACGGCACGATGGGCGCCGAGGGCGTGCTCCATGATCTCGGCGTCATCGGGATCACCTCGTCCGATGCCCAGGGCATGGGCCGCGCCGGGGAGACCGTCCGGCGCACATTCCAACTTGCCTCGCAGATGAAGCAGCACTTCGGCGAAGCCGCGTCACCGAATGACAACGAGCGGGTGCGCCGCTACATCGCCAAGCTGACGATCAACCCGGCGATCGCCCACGGACTCTCCGACGAGGTCGGATCGATCGAGGTGGGCAAGTTGGCCGACATCGTGCTCTGGCGACCCGACCATTTCGGAGCCAAGCCGCAGTTGGTGTTGAAGGCCGGATTTCCCGCCTATGGGGTGACCGGCGATCCGAATGCGACCACCGATTCGTGCGAGCCGCTTGTGCTCGGCCCGCAGTTCGGCTCATTCGGGGCGACGGCCGCCGATCTGTCCGTGGCGTTTGTCGCCGGTGCCGCGGTCGCCGACGGCAACGATCACATGACCACCCGACGTCGGCGGGTCGCCGTGCGCAACACCCGCGGTATCGGTCCCGCCGACCTCGTCCACAACACCCGCCTGGGGCGAGTCGATGTCGATGCCCGCACCGGGATGGTGTCGTTCGACGGTGAACGGGTGTACGCGGAACCGGCGGACTCGGTGCCACTCAGCCGCCTCTATTTCCTCTGACCGCCGCAGGCATCGACGTATTCTGCAATCGTGACTGTGGAATTGCGGCGAATCACCGCCGACGACCTCGACCTGTTCGACAACGTGGACGAGGACGTGTTCGACGAGCCGATCCATCCCGCCCGGCTCCGGGCATATCTGGCCGAACCGGGCCATCTGATGATGTTGGCCATCGACGGCGGCCTGGTCGTCGCCCAGTGCGCGGCGGTCGTTCATCGCCATCCCGACAAGGTCACCGAGCTGTACATCGACGAGGTGGGTACCGCCACCAGCCACCTTCGCCAGGGCATCGCCCGGCGGTTGATGGAGGCCATGTTCGAATGGGGCCGAGAACTCGGCTGCGGGGAGAGCTGGCTGGGTACCGAACTCGACAACATCGCCGCCAACGGCCTCTACCAGGCCATCGGCGGGCAACCGGTGGGCATGCAGTACTACGAATTCAACCTCTGACCAGGCCGAACTCCGGGCTGCCGACGGACAGCGTCGTCACCGTACGCTGGTCACATGGCTGACGCCTCGACGAGTTATCGGCCGTACGGCGACACCATCCCATTCCGCTACCGGATGGGGGTGTTCCCGCTCGACCTGCACGACTGGATCGAGATCGACGCGACATTCGCGGCCGATCTCGCCGAAAAGGCCGACCGGCTGCGCACCGACCACGATGTCGTCGTCGCCGCCCTCGACGGCACCGAGGCGCTTGCCGGCGAAGTACTCGACGACCTTGTCGCTTTCCTGCCCCGCAGATTCCCCTCGTGTTATCGGCGCGACGGGCAGCTCCTGCACATCGCCGGCGTCGATCAGCCTGTCGATCTGGCAACGTCCTGCCACCCGATCGAGACGGCCGGACGCCTGGTACAGGAGGACCTCGTGCTGCTCCGACCCGGCGCGTCGGGAGGGATGGTCGTGTGCTGCGGGTCGGTGGCGTTCCCGAACCGATGGAGCCTGCGGTCCAAGCTCGGTCTCGACCTGACCTCAGTGCACGCCGTCGTGCCGACCCTGCCCGACGAACTCCACGCGCCGATCTCGACGTTCATGCAACGACTGCGACCCGAGCGGCCGTTCTGGCGGCTCGACTGGGGGATCATCGATCGCGACGAGTTGTACCAACCCCCCGGGCGTCGCCCGCTCCCCCGCGTCTCGCGGGACGACGACGCGATCGCCGACGGCCTGTGGGTGCGGATCGAACGCGAGACGCTGCGCCGTTTCCCGATCCACAACACCGTCCTGTTCACCCTGCGCACATACCTGCGTCCGTTGCGATGGTTCGCCGACCACCCCGACGACGCTCGCCGCCTCGCCGAAGCACTACGCACGATGCCACCCGAGATCGCCACCTACAAGGACGCGATCGTCAACGGCCCACTCGCCGCCGCCTGGCTCGAGCGCGTCTGCGCCGCATAGCCGGCGTCATTCGACTACTCGAACGCGGACACGACCACCGGGAAGTACACGCCGCGCATCGGAGCTCCGGCGGGGATGCCTGGGTCGAAGGGGAGGGTCATCGTCGCCGGGCGCGGGTCGTAGAAGGCGTCGTCGCCGCACCAGCGGGTGGCCAGGCCGCGGCGCCGGACCGACGAGGTGGCGTTGCCGCGAGCCCCGTGCAACGTCATCACATGGTGGGCAACGACGTCGCCGGGCTCGATGTCGAAACACACCACCCGGTACTCGTCGGACGCGTCGGGATCGGGGGCAGGTGGCATCGACTCCAGGCTGTACTTCGACGAGCCGTCGAAGCTCTGGGCGCGGAACCATGTCGGCCACCGATGGGACCCGGCGATGTAGCGCACGCCACCCGACTCCTCGGTGACCGGGTCCATGGCGAACCACAACGAGCAGATGTGATCACCGGTGACCGGCCAATACGGCAGGTCCTGGTGCCATGGCGTGGGATTGGACGTGCCCGGCTCCTTGACCAACAGATGGTCGAAAAAGAACGACACCGTCGACGCCCCCATCAAGTCGCCGGCAATCGCCGAGGCGGGCGACTCGCGTACGAACGCGCCGAGATCGGCGTCGTCGCGCCAGGCGAACATGTTGGCGTGGAACCGTCCGCCGTCGTTGGTGTCGTACTCGCGCGTCTGCAATCCCCGTTGGGCCATCGATCGATCGGCGACCGCTCGCAACCGCTCGACCCAATCGCCGTCGAACAGCCCACGCAAGCAGACCACACCGTCGGCCTGATATGTGGTGATCTCGTCAGCCGTCACCGGTCGCAATGGTGCATTGTTCATGCGTCAATCCTGCTGGACGCGGGCGACCTGTAGCCACCGCGTCGTTCCGTACCATGGCATCCGATGGCCCTGCACCACTTCTCCCCCGATACCGACCCGGCAATCGTCGGTTTGTTCCTGCGCGAGCACGGCTACGCGATCGTCGACGACGTGCTCGACGCGGCCACAATGGAGCGGCTGGACGCCGAGGCTGCGCCATGGGTCGAGGGGTCCGCCGCCGGTCGCGACGAGTACGACGGCCGCCACACGCGGCGCACCGGCATGCTGATCGCCCGCTGTCCGACTGCCCGCACGCTGGTGGTCCACCCGCTCGCCGTCGGCGTCGCCGAGCATCTGCTCGCCCGGGCGACGACGATCCAACTGCACCTCACCCAGATCATCTCGATCGCCCCGGGCGAGACCGCCCAGAAGCTCCACCGCGATCAGATGGCGTTTGATTTCTTCCCATTTCCCGCCGACTACCACGTGCAATGCAACACGATGTGGGCGCTGACCGACTTCACGGCGGCCAACGGAGCGACGCAGGTGATTCCCGATTCCTCGGCCGTCGACGACTCTGCGGGGCTGACCATGCCGCTCTTCCAAGCCGAGATGCGCCGCGGCAGCGTGCTGTTCTACGAAGGCAAGGTGCTCCACGGCGGCGGGGCGAACCGCAGCGACGGCGAGCGGCGCGGGGTGAACATCACCTACGCCGTCGGCTGGGTCCGCCAGGAGGAGAACCAATACCTCGCCTGCCCGCCCGAGATCGCTCGCACCCTCGACGACAGCCTGCTCAAGCTGATGGGCTACCAGCAGGGTGCCTTTGCCCTCGGCTACGTCGGCGACCAGCAGGATCCGCTGTCGCTGCTACGCGGCACGCACGACAAGGTCAAGGTGATCGCTGACGTCGAGCAACTCACCAACGAGCACCGTCGGTTCGTCAACGATCTGCAGAGCGCCCCCGAATTGGGATGAGTTTTTCGTCGCTGACGTCGGATTGCTCATCCCGGGGCGAGGTTCCCCCGACATGACCCCAGCGGGCATGATGCAGCCCATGCATTTCGATCTGATGGTGGGGCCGACCAAGTGGGCCGAAGCCGCTCGCACCGCTCGCGATGTCGAGGCCGCAGGATTCTCCGGGATGGTGTTCACCGAGACGAGCCAGGCGCCGTGGATGTCGATCGCTGCCGCGGCGATGGCCGCGCCGACGCTCGAGTTTTCGACCGGCATCGCCGTCGCCTTCCCCCGCAGCCCGATGATCGCCGCAGCCACCGCCTGGGAGTTGGCTGAGAACACCGGCGGACGCTTCCGTCTGGGCCTCGGCAGTCAGGTCAAAGCCCACGTCGAACGGCGCTACTCGTCAAGTTTTGATCCGCCCGGACCACGCCTGAAGGACTACGTCCAGGCGGTCAAGGCATCGTTCGCCGCCTTCCGGGGCGACGCGAAACTCGCCCACGATGGGCCGTATTACCAGCTCAGCCTGCTGCCGGCCACGTGGGCTCCTCGGCCCCACGCCTACGGCGACATCAAGGTCGACATCTCGGCCGTCGGACCGTGGATGTGTCGCATGGCCGGCCAGGTGGCCGACGGCATCCACGTCCATCCGCTCCACTCGATGCACTACCTGACCAACCGGCTGGCGGTGAATATCGCCGAGGGGGCCGCACTTGCCGGGCGTTCGACGAGCGACATCGACCTGATCATCCCGGTGTTCGCCATCGCGGGTGACTCGCCCGAGGAGCGTGCCCCGATGATCGCCCGCGCCCGCACCCAGATCGCCTTCTACGGGTCGACCAGGAACTACGCGTTCCAATTCGACGACCTGGGTTTCGAGGGCACCTCGGCGAAGCTCAACGACCATATGAAGGCCGGCGACATGACCGGCATGGCGGCAACGATCACCGACGAGATGTTGGAGCACTATGCCGTCGTCGCCCCGTGGGATGAGCTGGCTGACCGCCTGATCGAGCGCTACGGCAAGGTTGCCCACCGGCTGGTGATGTATCTGACGGCCGAGCACATCCGTCACGACCCGGCCGCGCTCGGCAAGTGGGGCGAGGTCGCCCAAGCGGTCCGCGCCGCCTGACAGGCATCACCTGCGGACGGCGTAAAGTCCGGCCATGAGCACCCCACCGGCTTGCGATGGCATCGCATACATCAACGGCACCTACTGCCCGATCGACCAGGCCAGCGTGCCGATCATGGACCCGGGCTTCACCCGGGGCGACGCGGTCTACGACACCGTCTCGGTGTGGAAAGGCAACTTCTTCCGCATCGACGACCACATCGAACGATTCTTCCGGTCGTGCGAACGCGCCCGACTCGCGCCGCCGGTTGATACCGGCTCGTTGAAGCGGATTCTGGCCCAGTGCGTGAATCGCTCGGGTCTGGAGTCGTCGTATGTGCAGATGATCTCGACCCGCGGAAAGTTCCAGTCGATGACGAACCGCGATCCCCGACTCTGCAACAACACGATCATGGCCTTCGCCGTTCCGTACATCTGGATCATCCAACCCGCCCGCCAGATGGAGGGCATCGACCTGGCGATCGCCACCGGCAATCGCCGCACGCCGCCCGAATCGATCGACCCACAGATGAAGAACTTCAACTGGCTCGACCTGCAACGCGGCCTCCTTGAAGGCCTCGACCGCGGCGCCGATACGTCGGTGCTGTGCACCCCCGACGGCCGACTGTCAGAGGGTCCCGGCTTCAACCTGTTCATCGCCCGCGACGGCGCAATGGTTACTCCCCGGGGCAACGTGCTCGAAGGAATCACCCGCCGTACGACGATGGAACTGGCCACCGAACTAGGCATCAAGGTCGACGAGGCCGACCTGTACGTCGACGACGTGACGAGCGCCGACGAGGCCTTCCTGAGCACCACCGCCGGCGGCATCATGCCCGTCGCCACCGTCGACGGCGCCCCACTCAACCACGGCCCCGGCCCCGGCCCACTCTCCCTCCAGCTCCGCGCCGAGTACTGGTCGCGCCGCGAGGCCGGCTGGCTTGCGACCGCGGTGACGTCATTGATCTGAGCCTGTGGTCGGCGGCGGAAACTACGTCAATCAACGTATTCGATCCGCGACGAGCGGGTCGATTTGCTGCGGGCCAAGTACCGTCGAACGTGTGACTCAGGCGTCGTTTCCCGGCCGGATCGGCCTCACCGTGCAGGACTCCGAGCCCCACTGGCCGGAGCCCCCACGGCCACCACATGGCAGTCCGAACATCCTGATCGTGCTGTTCGACGACGTCGGCTTCAGCGACTTCGGCTGTTATGGCTCGGAGATCGACACCCCGACCATCGACGCGCTGGCCGGCCGGGGTATCCGGATGACCGGGTTCCACACCACGGCGATGTGCTCGACGACCCGCGCTGCGATGCTGACCGGCCGCAACCACCACTCGGTCGGGATGGGTTGCCTGGCCAACTTCGACTCCGGGTTCCCCGGCTACCGCGGCAAGATCGCTCCCACCGCCGGGACGATCGCAGAGATGCTCCGACCGCACGGCTATCGCAACTACATGATCGGCAAGTGGCACGCCACCTCGACCACCGAGACCGGACCCACCGGACCGTTCGACGGCTGGCCGCTCGGGCGAGGCTTCGACCGGTTCTACGGCTTCCTCGATGCCGAGACCGATCAGTACTCCCCCGAACTCGTCCGCGACAACACCCACATCACCGCCTCGGGCACCTACGAGTCGGGCTACCACCTCACCGCGGACCTCATCGACCAGGCGATCTCGATGCTCGCCGACCACGAGGCGGGCGCGCCCCGTCAACCGTGGCTGTGCTGGGTCGCCCTCGGTGCATGCCATGCCCCGCACCAGGTGCCGCGCGAGTTCATCGACAAGTACGAGCCGATCTTCACCAAGGGTTGGGACGCCACGAGGGATGATCGCCTCGCCCGCCAGCGCGCGATGGGCATCGTGCCGGCGAATACCGACCTGCCCCCGCGTAACGACTGGGTCAAGCCGTGGGACGAACTTGATACCGAGGAGCGACGGCTCTATGTCCGCCTGCAATCGGCGTACGCCGGCATGCTCGACCACTCCGACACCCACCTCGCCCGACTGATCGACCACCTCGACGCGTCGGGTCACCTCGACGACACCCTGGTGCTCGTACTGTCCGACAACGGGGCGAGTCAGGAAGGCGGGCCGCAGGGTTTCGTCAACGCGATGGGACCGTACAGCGGCATCCCCGAGCCCCTTGCCGACAAGATCGCCCGAATCGATGACATCGGCGGCCCCGATACCCACTCCAATTTTCCCTGGGGCTGGGCAATGGCGGCCAACACTCCGCTGAAGCGTTACAAGCAGAACACCCACGGCGGCGGCATCCGCGACCCGCTGATCATTTCATGGCCGAGCGGTGTGGCGGCTGCCGGTGAGGTGCGCGATGTGTTCTGCCACGCATCGGACCTCACGCCGACCGTCCTCGAACTCCTCGGAATCGAATCCCCGGCATCCGTCAACGGCATCGTCCAGCAGCCACTCGAAGGAGTCAGCTTCCTTCCGGCCCTGCACGATGCAACCGCGCCGACCGGCAAGCAGATGCAGCACTTCGAGATGTTCGGCCACCGTGGGCTCTGGCAGGACGGATGGAAGGCCGTGGCCTTCCATCAGCCCGGGAGTGCCTTTGCCGACGACCGCTGGGAGCTGTACCACCTCGACGAGGACTTCTCGGAATGTCGCGATCTGGCCGCTGAGCAGCCCGAACGACTCGCCACAATGCAGTCCGTCTGGTGGGAGCTGGCCGAGCGCCACCAAGTGCTCCCCCTCGACGATCGCTTTGCCCAGCGGTTTGCCGAGAACGCCGAACGCCACACGGGTGATCGAACGCTCTTCACATTCTGGGATGGCATGGGCCACCTCCCCTCCGACGTTGCGCCCGATCTGCGCAGTCGGAGCTACACGATCACCGCCTACACCGATATCCCCGCCGAGGGCGCGGAGGGCGTGCTGATCGCCCACGGCGACAGGACGAGCGGCTACAGCCTGTATGTGCAGGACTGCCACCTCGTCCACGATCTCAACATCGGCGGCACCCACCAGCTGGTGCGCTCCGTACGGCCGATCCCTACCGGTCGAATGTGCCGGCTCGGGTTCCGCATGCGCCGGGACGGTTCACAGGGCGTCGGCACGCTGCTCATCGACGGTGAACCGGCGGGCGAGATGACGACCGGCAACATCTTCATCATCCTCATCTCGTGGTCCGGCCTCGACATCGGCCACGACCGGGGTACGACCGTCGGCGACTACGCATCACCGTTTCGTTTCAGCGGCCGCCTCCACCGCGTCACGGTCGAGTTGGGCGACGACCAGGATCTCGATCACGAGTCAGCCGGGCGAGCCACCATGGCGCGCGAGTAACACGCGCAGCGGGCGTCGTGGCCTCCCGTAGCATCGCAGTATGAGTGACACGCCGCAGGGCCCGGGTTGGTGGTTGGCTTCCGACGGACGCTGGTACCCACCGCAGACCACGACACAGGTTCCGCCGCCACCCGCCTCGCCCGGTTACGGTGGCATGCCGTCGAAGCCCGGCACCAACGGCCTGGCGATTGCCTCGCTGGTGCTCGGGATCCTGTGGATCTGCGGCGTCGGTTCCCTCCTCGCGCTGATCCTGGGCATCGTGGCGCTGTCCCAGATCAGGAAGACGGCCTCGGGAGGCAAAGGACTGGCGATCGCCGGCATCGTGCTCGGCTCATTGGGCGTGCTCGCCACCGGCGGAACGGCAATCGCCGTCGCGCTGGCGGCCGACAACGTGAAGTTCAACGAGCCCGACGAATTCAACGATGTCGAAATCACCCGCTGCGGCGTGAAAGAGACGGCCAGCAAACCCTCGGTCGACGTCCGGATCACCAACGACTCGTCCAAACGCTCGAACTATCTGGTCGTCGTCAAGGTCACCGGTTCGGATTCCAAAACTTTCGATCTGGCATTGTCGTCGCTCGGCCCGGTCGCCGCACATGGTTCCGATGTCTTCACCATCACTGCGTCGGGCGACACGACGTCCGCCCAGGGTCCCTTCAACTGCTCGCTCAGCAAGGTCAACCGCTTCGCCGGGTAGCCGCCTCGGCTGGCGGCGCTATGCGGCGAGTCGGCCACCCAGCAGGTCTCGGCGAAGTTCAAGCAGCTTCGGCGCGGGTTCTCCGGCCGACCAGCGATCGGCATCGAGCACGCGTTCGTAGCTGGCCCACTCGGCTCGCACTCCGGCCAGGTCACCGGTCGAGGCATGAGCTCGCATGCGCAGGGCGATCAATTCCTCGTGTCCGGGGACTGCGCAAAGGCCCTTGCCGGTAGCCCAGAACACCGACGGCAGATCGCCGATCGACAGGCAGTTTTCGGCCATCAGCGCGGCCGCCTCGGTGACCACCAGCATCACTTGCGACGTGACGCCTTCGGCATCAGGCCACAGATACATGCTCGCTGTAAAGGGCGCCTCGCGGACCAGCTCCAACCCGGCGCGCAGGGTCTCGATCGCCGCTCGGGCGGACTGGGCGCGGGCGTGGGCCACGCGGGCCCGGAGCAGATCGGCATCGTTGACCAGGCGATGATGGACGACCAGGTGCTCGTCGAGTGAGCGGGCGATCCATTCCGTCCCATCGGTGGGAGCGCACAGCCGGGCCATCGTCCGCCGGGCATCGGAGACAACATTGGCGAACGTGGCGTCCTGAACCTCGGTCTCCCACAGGGCGGCCCGCGCGCCTCGGCGCGTGGCCGAACCCCGGTGCTCCACCAGCCAAACCACCAACTCCAGCGCCTTGGCCCGTTCGAAGGCTGCTGTCTCCCCGCAGCGATCGACCAGATCGACCGGTCCGAGAGTGCGAACCATCAGCGCCCAATCAGGTTCGACGAACGATGCGCATCCTCCCTCGACCAGCGGGGCGACGACACGAATCACCGGCTCGACGCGTTGGATCACCTGCGCCGCATCGGCAATGAGCTCGGCGACCCGAGCGGCGTCGTCGCCCGACAAGCCGATCGGTTGGATCGTGATCCCGAGAGGTGTGAGCAGCCAGCCGTCATCACCGGCAACGAGCCGGTCGACCGCTTCGAGAGCGGCGTCGGTCACGACGCCCAATCCTCGCCCGGCCGGGCGGCACAGCTCGGGCAATCCGTCGGCGAGCCCGGCATCCAATGCCGGCGCCCCGATCACGACCAGCACCGGCTCCCATGCCTCGCCTGCGCTGCGCTGACGGAGCTCGGCCGTCGTCTGACCGGCACGAAGCGAGCCGAGGATCGGCGAGAGCAGCTCGGCTGCCAGGTCGATTGCGTCGTCGGCATTGTCGAAATGGGTCGTCGTGATCCCTCCATCGACCTGCGGCACGGTGACACCGCACATGACCAACTGGGCCTGTTCGGCGAATGGTGAGACGGTCAGGCCCAGGGCGATACCTCGCACGATGGACTCGGTGACCGCCGGCGACGGCCCGACGATCGACAGCAAGCCGATCGCCTCGAGATCTACGTAGACCTCGGCGTCGCCGAGACGACCGACCTGGACCAACGCCGGACAGGGAAACGCACCGAAGCGGCTGTCGAGTTCGATCGCTTCGAGGGCCAGCTCCCCCGGCAGCCGCCAACGATCGCCGGCTGCGTCGACGAACGGCGCCGCAGGCGCGGCAGCACCGGGCGAGAGACACAACTCGATCTCACCGTCCGGCCGTACGATCGCCCCCAGCAACCGGTCGGCGACGCCGGTCGACGACGCACCGCAGGCGACCAGATGCTGGTGGGCGAGGCGGACGGCCAGGTCAAGGCGGGCCAGCCGCTCGGCGTCGGCGACGAGTCGCAGTTCTCGCTCGAGCCTGATCATCGGCAGCGCCAGCGCCGACAGCCGATCACCGGCGCGAGCGTTGCGCAGCGCCGCGCGACGGCGGGCCGCCAGCAGCCCCAACACTCCGGTGGCCACCAATCCTGCAGCGCCAATGCCCAACGGCAGCGTTCCGCGATGCGATCCGTCCATAGGACGCGTTGCCGACGAGCCTTGACCAGGCGGGGTTGTGATCCGGGTGGGCGGTGTCGTCCGGTTCGGCGATGCGGTCGGGGCCGCGTCCGTTGCTGCGGAACCGGATGGAAGAGGCGATGAAACAGACTTCACGGCACCCGGCTCGGCACATTCGATCGTCAGTGGCGGATCGTGCGGGGTCATCAGTCGGGGCGCACGCATCGCCGGTGTCTCGACGACGGTCGGGGCGGCGCCCGCCGCAACGATGTCGATCACCGGAGCCGACGCGGAAGCCACGACCGCCGGATCATCGGGGAGCTGCAAACGCCAACCTGGAAGAATGAGGTCGGGGTCGTCGAACGTCCGATCACCGAACCGACGTCCCTGATTCGCGTGCCAGACCGTGGTCCATTCGCTCCGATCGCCGTAGGCATCCTCGGCAATCGAGGCGAGGGTGTCGCCGGGAGCGACCTCGACGACCTCGGAGGCAGAAGCGACGCCAGATGCAGAGGCGGCCGAGGGTACCGCCGTGGACAGTGATGCTGGGAGCGCCAGCACCCAACCGGGTTGGATTGTCTCGGTCTGAGGCGTGAATACGATCCCGGGCGCGACTTCCCGTCCGATGTTCGCCTGCACCACCTCGGCCCATCGTTGGCCGTCACCAAGGCTGACCTCGGCGATGCGCCAGAAGGAGTCGTTGCGCCGCACGGTCCACGTCGTCTCCGCAGCCGACGGACTTGTCGACGAGTCAACGGGCGGCGTCGCCGAAATCGGCACCTGTGCCGCTACGGACGACTGACCGGCGAGCGACATGCCCGTCCACGCGGTCCGTGCTGCCGGGGCTGGCATCGCACTGTCGGCGCGGGCGACCACCCCGCTGGCTACATGGTGCGGGGGCGCGGCGTGTGCCCCGGCCAGGGATGGGTGCATTCC
>JANMJD010000242.1:0-4843 GCA_031371195.1 Actinomycetes bacterium
GTCGCCCGAGGCCGCCCACGCCGAGGTCGGTCAATCGGAAGGCGGTGGCCACCCCAACGCCGTTCCCACGCCCGTTCAGCCGACGCTGCGGTACGCATACTTTTCGGGCTACGACTTCGACTCGTTGGCCAGCACCCAGGCGTACAGCGCGAATGGTGGGAGCTTTCACTTCCTGGCCGGCAGCTCCGGGTACGCCCGGCTGTCGATGCAACTCCCGGCTGGCGCGGTGATCCGCGAGGTCGAGGTCTACGGGTCGAACACCACCGGCCAGGTGGACTCCAGACTGTGGGTGGTCGACTCCACGACGGGAGTGATCAGCAATCCGAACACGGTCAGCACGTCGGCCGCCGGACCGTTCACTTTGACCTACGCGGCGAATGCGCCCGTGACGGCGACCTCGGTCCCCAAGGTGTTCGTCTCACTGCCCAATGAGAACGTACTGATCAGCGGTTGCCGGGTCGGCTACACCGCGCCGTCGACGTTCGTCCCCTATGCCAATCCAAATCCGCGGGTCTACGACACCCGCTTCGGTGGCCTGACCAAGTTGGCCCCGAACGAAGAGCGGATCGTGTCGCTCGGGCTTCCTCCGGGCGTCGGTGCTGCGGTGCTCACCCTCACCCTGTCGGGCACCGAGCCCGGCGGCGGCTACGTCGCCGTGTTCAACGCCGACACGCCCACCTGGCCCGGCAATTCGAGCGTCAACTGGAGCGCAGCGGGACAGGACATCGCCAATACGGTGGTCACCCAGGTCAGTGTCGACGGCAGGATCAAGATCCGCGGTGGGGCCAACAAGACCAACGTGATCATCGACGTCGTCGGCCACATCGTCTGACCCACATCGTCTGACCCACATCTTTTTGACGTAGTCGACATTCGATCGGATTCGTTGCGCCGTCACCCTCCGGAGTGGCGGCGCAATGTCGCGATCAAGCCGTCGAAGCGTTGCTTGTCGAGGATCGCCCCCTCGCGCCGCATCGTCGCCGGGTCGATGCGCACGATGCGATCGAGCTTGGCCCAGCTGTCACGCCCGGCCGGATCCCACGGGCCCGACCCGACGAGGACGTTGTCGGGATGGTCGTGGCCCTTGGTGGTCAACGCCACCGCAGCGAGGAATTCACCGGCGCGACCGACGACGACCACCGGGCGGTCCTTGCCCATCGTCGGGTCCTCGGCGTACGACACCCATGCCCAGACCACCTCGCCCGGGTCGGGGTCGCCGTCGAGGCACGGTTCATACGAGAACCGGATGTCGGCTATTCGAGCGTCGGGTGGAGCGGCCCGTCCGTGTCGTTCGGGAACGGCCACCTTCGGTCGTTTGTCATGACCGCGTTGCAGCAGTCCTCCGATCGAGGAGATCAGTCGAGATCGCATCGCACGAGATCCTCGTACGTTTCGCGCCGCACCACCAGTCGCGCCCGACCGTCGCCAACGAACACCACCGGTGGCCGGGTCACCTTGTTGTAGTTCGAGCCCATCGAGTGGCCGTACGCGCCGGTCACCGGCATGGCCAGGATGTCGCCGACGGCAGTGTCCGCCGGGACGGCCGCATTGAAGATCAGCACATCGCCGCTCTCGCAGTGCTTGCCGACGATGCGTATCCGTGCCGGCCGATCGACCAGAACGTCACGAGGCAGGAATGCCTCGTAGCCGCTGCCGTAGAGCACAGGGCGCGGGTTGTCGCTCATGCCGCCATCGACGGCGAGGTAGTCGCGTACGCCGGGAATGTGCTTTATCGTGCCGACCGAGTACAACGTCACGGCCGCCGAGGCGACGATCGAACGGCCGGGTTCGACGAAGATCGCCGAATCGATATCGACCGAACGGCAGGCATCGAGCACCACCTTGCCCCAGTGCCCGATCGATGGTCCCTCCTCGCCGCCGACGTAGGCGACGCCGAGACCACCGCCGAGGGTCAGCTCGGGGAGAGCGAACGGTTTGGCGAACCGGGCCATCGTCTCGGCGGCCAGACCGAAGCTCTCGACGGCGAAGACGTTCGAACCGATGTGGCAGTGCAGCCCGATCAGATCGACGGCCGATGACCCTTGGGCCGCTTCGACGGCCCGCTGCGCCTCGCCGTTGCCGAGGTTGAAGCCGAACTTCGAATCGTCCTGGCCGGTGGCGATGTATTCGTGGGTGTGGGCGTGCACGCCCGGGGTGATCCGCAGTTGGATGCGGACGAGGGGCAGCCCGGCCCGGTGCAACGCCTCGATGCGGGCCAACTCCTCGAAGGAGTCGACGTTGATATGCCGCACACCGGCCTCGATCGCCATTCGCAGTTCGTCGGTGCTCTTGTTGTTGCCGTGGAGCACACAACGATCCGCCGGCACCCCGGCGCGCAGGGCGACGAACAACTCGCCGCCCGAGGCGACATCGAGCAGCAGACCCTCCTCGTGGGCGAGTCGGGCCATCGCCGTGCACAGGAATGCCTTGGTGGCGTACACGACCCGGTCGATGCCGAAGGCGACGACGGCATCGCGGGCCCGGTTGCGCAGGTGGGCCTCGTCGTAGACGAACGTCGGGGTGCCGAATTCGGCGGCCAGGTCGGTCAGCGAGCAGCCACCGATCGTCAGCCCACCGTCACCATCGACCGCGGCGGTGTCGGGCAGCAGATGCCAGGGGAGCGCGGTCACATGCGCTCCGGGGCTTCGATGCCGAGCAGATGCAGGCCGGCGGCGAGTACACGGGCGGAGATGTCGCACAACGCCAGACGACTGTCGCGCAACGCCGGATCGTCGACCTTGAGCACCGGGCAGGCCTCGTAGAACGCGGTGAAGTCCTGCGCCAGATCGAACAGATACGTGCACAGCTTGTGTGGGCTGTACGTCTCGAGCGTGGCCGCCATCGCCGCGTCGAAGCCGAGCAGTCGCAGCGCCAACGTCCGCTCCTCGGGTGTGCCGATCGACGGGGTGGTGTCGCGTGCGGTCGATCGATCGATCCCGGCGCGACGAAAGATCGAGCAGATGCGGGCATGGGCGTATTGCAGGTACGGCCCGGTGTTGCCTTCGAAGGCGAGCATCCGGTCGAAACTGAAGACGTAGTCCTTCACCCGGTCGTTCGACAGGTCGGCGTACTTCAGCGCGCCGATGCCGATCATCCGGGCGACCTCGGCGCGCTCGGCCGGCGAGAGTTCGGGATTCCGCTCGGCGACTGCTGCCGCGGCCCGGGTGACCGATTCGTCGAGCAGCTCGGAGAGTTTGACGCTGCCCCCGGTGCGGCTGCGGAACATCTTGCGGTCCTCACCGAGCACGCTGCCGAATGGGACATGGACGATCTCGACACCGTCGGGCACCCAGCCGGCCATCCGACAGACGTCCCAGACCATGTGCAGATGCTGGGCCTGAGGAGCCCCGACGACGTACAGGAGCCGGGTGGCGCCGAGCCGTTCGAGACGGTCGATCACGGTGGCCAGGTCGGTGGTGGCGTAGTTGAACCCGCCCACCGAGTTGCGGATGATCAACGGCAGCGGCTCGTTGGAACGATTGGTGTAGCCGGGGGGGAACACCACCTCGGCGCCATCGGAATCGACGAGCAGTCGGGCCGCATGCAGACGTTCGACGACAGGCTGCAGCAGATCGTTGTACCTGCTCTCGCCCATGTTGTCGTCACCCATCAGGCGCACTTCCAGGCGGCGGTACACCTCCTGGAAGTAGCGGGCACTCTCGGCCACGAGGATTCGCCACAACCGCAGGGTTTCGGGTTCGCCGCCCTGCAACAGCACCACGCGTTGACGGGCACGTTCCTGAAACGCCTCGTCCTCCTTGAACTTCTCGTTGGCCTGCTTGTAGAAGCCGTCGAGATCACCTACCGACAACTCGTGGGCGGCTTCGGCCTCGCCCAGGTCGAGCAGATGCTCGATGAGCATGCCGAACGGGCGGCCCCAATCGCCGATGTGGTTCTCGCGGATGACCCGGTGGCCGACGAATTCGTTGATCCGTACCAGGGCGTCGCCGATGATCGTCGAGCGGAGGTGGCCGACGTGCATCTCCTTGGCGACATTGGGAGCGGAGTAGTCGACGACGACCGTCCGGCTCGCCTGGATGGTGACACCGAGATGGTCATCGGCGGCGATCGCCGCGAGGTGCGAGGCGATGAAGCCGTCGGACAGCGTCACGTTGATGAAGCCCGGTCCGGCGACCTCAAGTGCGGCGGTGCCCGCCAGGGTGCCGCCCAACTGGCCGATCACGGCCGTGGCGACTTCCCGGGGGTTCTTGCCGAGCGACTTGGCCAACGCCAAGGCCCCGTTGGCCTGCGCATCGGCGCGATCCGACGGTCGTACGACGGGGTCGATGTACTCGCCCCGACGGCCGGCGACCTCGGCAAACGCCGGGGCGAGTAGGTCGGCGACAATGACGAGAGGATCGGACATCGGCCCAAGGGTAACGGCCGGCCTTCCGAGCCCCCATCTGGTTATCCAATCGCCGAGCGAAGCCACGCTGCGACGAATGGTCAGGTGGACCCGAGCGCCGCGGTGCGGGCGGCCTCGATGCGGGCCGTGGTCAGCTTGGCCCGCCCGACGATGAACAGCCCGAGATGGATGGCGGCGTTGACGAACCAGGTGGTGCGCAGCGCCCAGTCGCGGGTGGTGAACGAACTCACACCCAACACGACGAGGCCGCCGACCGCCGAGCCGATCGGCATCATGCCCCAGGCGAAGAACCGGTAGACGCTGTTGACCCGGCCCAGCAGGTGGTCGGGGATGATCCGCTGACGCAGGCTCACGGTGATCACGTTCCACAACGTCGCGAAGTAGATCTCCACGCCGAACATCACGAAGGCCACGGGCCACCATGTGGTCAGGCCGACGACGGTGTTGCACACCACCGCTGAGCCGAGGGTGATCGCC
>JANMJD010000337.1:0-3177 GCA_031371195.1 Actinomycetes bacterium
GGATCACATCGCGGTCTGGTCTGGGCAAGCCGCGATCATGGCTCTAGTCGTCGTGGCCGTCGTCGTCGCGCTCTTGGAAGCTGATCTTCACCACCGCGCCGGAATTCCTCTCGTGGCTGGCCGAGTTGATGCTGACGTACATCGCGTGGTCCGGCCCCTGGGCGATACCTCCGGGAAGCGGAAGCATGCCGCCACCGATTCGGGTCAGCTGATCAGGGTGCGCAAACGGGATGCGCACCACATCCCCTGGCGGGCCTGAAATGTTCGACTGGAAAATCTCGGTCGCCCAGAAGTTGCCATGGCTGTCGAACGTGCAGGCGGTCGCGGTGGTCAGCCCGGTTGCCCACAAAGTTGGCTCCGTTGGGAAGTTTGCATTCGGGTCGACCCGCCACACGTTCGATTGACCACCGGTGGCTCCGGGGACGAAGACGTTGGCGACAAGGTTCAGCGTGGCGACGTACAACATGCCGTCTGGGCCCTGGGCGATGCACGTCGGTGTTGCATCCCGGAACGGAGGAGCCGTCTCGTTCGGAATGTAGGAGATCACCCGAAGCGTGCCATCAGCCATGACCTCGCTGATCGTGTTGGCGCCGGCGTCCGCGATGAACGTGCGCACCCGGTCGCTGTGGTCAAACTTGGTGACGAGCACGCCAAATGGATTGGAATCCGGGAAGTCACTCGGGAACAGGTCGACTCGGTCGCCGGTCCACTTGTACATCTGATCGCCGACGTCGCTAATGCTTTTCGCCCGCCCGGTTGCTCCGTTGAGGCGGAAAAGGTGTCCGAGCTGAGTCGAGTCCGCGGTGCGTCCCGAGGTCGCGAACACGCCGTCGTGGGACTCGCTCATGATCATGCGTATCTGGCATCCGCCGCCGCCGCCCTCGTGCTCATGTTCGGACTCGTGACCGTGGCGCCGTTTGGAGCAGTTCCCACCCAGCGCGCTGATGCCTTCGGGCCCGAGGACATCGGGCGGTGCGGTCGGGTCTTCCGAGGCATACAACGACTCGAACGATGTCGACCAACTGGCGTCGGTCGAGCCACGCGCGTACTTGCTGACCCGCCCCGTCTGCGTCAGGCCGAACGGCCCCTCCCCGGCATAGCCCGATTCAGAGACGTACAGGCTTCCCTGACCATCGAACGCCACGCCTCGTGGAGCGTTCAGATTCGGGATGTACGTCGTGATCGTCGGGCCGGATCCGGCAGCGGCTGCGCTGGGCGATCCGCCAGCGGAGACCACTCCCACACTTCCCAGAACCATCAGACTTGCCACCGAGGCGCGGATTCCTCTGTTGAGCATATTCAATTCCTCTCCCGATGCGGGGCGTCGCCGCGTAGGCGGCAGTCATCCGAGATCCCCACGGAAAACCCCTCATCGGCAGGACTACTCCTCCATCGTCGAGCTGTCAAGGCTTCCCTCCGATCAGATTGATCGACGCTGACGAGACGCTGGTGGAACGTCACGTTGTACGTGATCGCGCGTCGCTCGCCAACGTCGCTCATTCCGTCAGCAGACCGGCCTTCAGATCGATTTCGACCGCATCGCCTAGCGACTCGCCGAGAGCGGATCACTTCGTCCCGACGAGCGGCTGGAGGGATCGCTCGGAACCGCCACTATGTCTCGGCGACCCGCAGACGTGGAACCCGTTCGAACGAGCATCGCGCAAGTCCGCGCCGTCTCGGACCTCCTCGACGATCATCACTCCGGCGAACACGAAGAACAGATGGCCGCACCGATCCGATTCGCCCATTCGGAAGACGCGCGTAGAAGCCTGGCGCCCAAGATCGCCAGCCCGTCGGCGACGACCATCCCGCCCGGCGAGCGGAGTCACGTTCCGAGGGCTCCCTCACGAGTCCATGGCTGCGTGACCTGGGGTCGCTCCAGACCCTGGTGACATACAACGAGCGACAGGGTCCGTGGCAACATCGGCCTGTTGGGAGCTGACTTCATTTGTCTGATCGTTGTTGGTTGCGGAGGGCGAGAACCTGCTCGCGCAAGATGTCGGCCTGGCCTGCGTGCTGTGCGAGCTCGCGCAGGACCTGGATCTGTAGCGCCCACACCGGACGGTCACCGCGACCGCTGACACGCACGTCGAGTCCGAGATCGGCCATCGTCCGCCGTGAGGCTTCGCATCGACGCCGGTAGGACGCCTGCACAGACGCGATCGTGTCCGACGCTGTGATCGTGAAGGACCGATCGGGTGTGCTCGCAATGCCAGCCTCGATCGAGGTACGTCCGGTGACCGCTTGGTCGAACCACACACCCTCGACATAACTGACGTGCTTGACCAGCCCTAGTAGCGTCGTCTTGGAGGGCACGAGGCGCAGCCGGACCTCTTCTTCGGTCAATCCGTCGAGACAGCCGTGCAGCGATGATCGATATTCATCCACAAGTTCGTCGATGCGCCCGCGGAGATCCAAGACCCAATCAGCGGTCTCGTCATCCGAACGGTCCACACGAAGAACGTAGCGACTGTCCGAGTCTTCGCGAGCACGCCCGACTTCATGTCGACCCCACGCCGCCGTCGTGCACCCGCCCACTGCCGCCGCGACGACTGCGTGTCAGCCTCAACCTGCGACGTCGACGGCCACCAACCATATGGATCGTCATGTTGACAGCACAACGAACAGCGGCTGCGGACCTGATTCAGAACATCGGCCGGTTCACAGAAGCCTCTTCAGATGTCAACGATGAGCGAAAGAGGTGTATAGCGGGCGTCGGGTTGCGTGAAATTCGCACGTCGAGATATATGAACAAGTCTGTCCGAAATTAGAGTAGGTAACACCGTTAGGGTGCCGTTGATGGACAGCGATCACCTCCCCTCGTTCTCTCTCGCCGGCCGGGTCGCGATCGTCACAGGTGCCAGTCGCGGAATTGGGCGCGGAGTCGCCGACGCCTTGGCAGCTGCTGGAGCGACAGTCGCCGTCACGGCGCGCTCACATGACGACGCCGTCGCCGCGGCGGCTTCGATCGTCACGGCGGGGGGTGCCGCATCGGCCCACGCACTTGACGTGCATGACGTTGCGTCGATCGGTCCCGCGATCGACGAGGTGGTCCGTCGTCACGGACGGCTCGACATCCTTGTCGCCAACGCCGGCCTCGGTGCCAACCATGCTGCCATCGACGTTACGGAAGGCGACTGGGACGAGATGATGGCCGTCAATGCCAAAGGGCTGTTC
>JANMJD010000413.1:0-22495 GCA_031371195.1 Actinomycetes bacterium
GGCCACCACGTCGGTGACCGTCGACTCCACCAGGTATCCCTTCTCCGTCGCCGGTATCGCGGCCAGGGCTTCCCCCACCGCATCCCCGTCGCGCAAGCCAACCTGCACTGCCCGCGCCTCGCTCTTATGGGCGAGCCCGAGCGCTTTCAAGGTGATCGGATACCCGATCGCCGCGGCGGCATTGAGCACCCCGTCGGCCACGACGACGACACCATCGGGGACCGCCACACCCAACTCACGCAAACGGGCCTTGGCCGACGCCTCGTCGACCTGCCGGGTCGCACCAGCCGGACTCGCCGGTGCGTGCGGCGGCCCGGCGACCTTCCCCACCTTCGCCGCGGCAGCCAACGCCACGAGGCCTTCCGAAAGACCGAGGAGCGGCGTCAACCCGCAGGCACTGGCGTGCGACCGCAGACCCGGCTCCAGGTTCTCTCCCATGGACGCCACCACGACTCCCCTTCGCCCGGATGCCGCCGCAGCGTCGGCGAGCGAGTCGATGGCGGTGTGCCACGACGAGACGTCATCACCGTCGCCACTCGGGGCGTCGATCACCAACATCGTCGCGTCCTGCGACCCGGTCATCACTTCGGTGAAGCAGGTGGCGGTCGCCTCACGATCGCCCCACATGAATGTGTGGTAGTCGAACGGGTTCGAGACGGTGACCAGTTCTGTCAGGGTCGCCTCTATCCGCTTGCGATGCGCGTCGCCGAACGGTTCGAATCGCAGGGCCGAACCCTCGGAAAGGTCGGCGACGAGTGACGCCTCGCCGCCCGAGCAGCTCAACGAGACGATCCGCGGTCCGCTGAGCCGGCCACCTCCATCGAGCAGCTTCAGCGTCTCGAGCAGTTCGGCCGGGGTCTTGACCACCGCCACCCCATAGCGGGCGAACATCGCGTCGTAGGCCGCAGCTCGCCCGGCCATCGAGCCGGTATGCGACGCGGCGATCGCCGCGCCCACCGACGAGCGAGCGGTCTGCAACGCCACGATCGGTACTCCCTGCTCGGCGGCGCGGATCGCCGACCGGGCGAAGTGCTGCGGATCGCGGACCGCTTCGAGGAACAGCCCGATGGTCGTGATCCGCTCGTCGTCGAGGAAGGCGTCGATGCAATCCTCCATCCCGAGCGAGGCCTGGTTGCCGACCGTGACCATCCCCCCTAGACGTACGCCACGCTGGGCGAATGTGAGGTTGCAGGCGACGTTGCCCGACTGCGAGACGATCGCCACTCCCTGCTCGAACCGGCCGCAGCCGTGCACGTCGGGCCACAGGGCGACCCGGTCGAAGGTGTTGACGAAGCCGTAGCAATTCGGCCCGAGGAACGGGATGTCGCCCGCCACATCGAGTAGGTCGGCCTGCAGATCCGCCTCGCCGGTCTCGGCGAACCCCGAGCCGTAGCAGACCACTCCACCTACCCGACCCGAGCCTGAACCGAGCGAGGCGATCGAGCGCATGGCGGCGACCGAGCTGTGCCGATTCACGCCGAGGAAGATCGCGTCGGGCACCCCGGGCAGGTCGTCCAACGACGCCAGACACGGGATACCGGCGAGCGTCGAGCGCCGCGGATTGACCGCCCAGATCGGCCCGTCGAAGCCGAGCAGCTGGCATTGGTGGATCACCCGCTCGGCCGGGGCACCGCCCACGACGGCGATCGAACGCGGTGCGAGCAACCGCCGCAACGAACCCCGCATCGTCAGCCGCCGTGGGCGCGCAGCATCGCCCTTGAGATGATGTGGCGCTGGATCTCCGACGTCCCGTCCCAAATTCGGTCGACACGGGTGTCGCGCCACATCCGCTCCAGCGGCAGTTCGTCCATCAATCCCATTCCGCCGAAGATCTGGATCGCCTCGTCGGTGACCATCTGGCACATCTCCGATGAGAAGACCTTGGCCATCGCCATCTCCGAGTCGCTCGGCCGCCCCTCGGCGTCGTTCCATGCCGCCCGGAAGGTGAGCAGTTCGGCGGCATCGAGGTGTGTCGACATGTCGGCCAGCTTGAACGAGACGCCCTGGAACTTGCCGATCTGCTGGCCGAACTGCCGACGCTGGGCGGCATACGAGGTGGCCAATCGCAACGCCCGGCGGGCCCGGCCGAGGCAGACGGCAGCGACCTGCAGGCGGGTCGAGCCAAGCCACTCGTTGGCCACATCGAAACCGCGGTGCTCCTCGCCGAGCAGCTTGCCCGCTGGCACCCGGCACTCGTCGAAGTTGATGATCATGTTGTGATATCCACGGTTCGACACGCTCCGGTAGCCGTCGACCACCGAGCAGCCGGGCGTGTCGAAGTCGATCAGAAACGATGTGATCCGCTTCTTTGGGCCGTGCGCGGTGTCCTCTTCGCCGGTCGCCGCGAACAGGATCACGTAGTCGGCCAGGTCGGCATGGCTGATGAAGTGCTTCGTACCGCTGATCACATAGTCGTCGCCGTCGCGCACCGCACGACACTTCATCCCCCGCACGTCGCTGCCCGCATCGGGCTCACTCATCGCCAGGCAGTCGACCCGCTCACCGCGCACGGTCGGCCGCAGGTACTCCTCGATCTGATCGCCGGTGCAGGCCTGCAGGACGTTCGAGGGACGGGCGACGATGTACTGGAGCGCATAGTTCGCCGCCCCGAGTTCACGATCGACGATGCAGTTGCCGACCGAATCGAGGCCGGCGCCACCGAACTTCTCGGGCATGTTCGCCGCGTAGATGCCCGCGGCGATCGACCGGTCCTTGATCTGCTGCACCAGATCGGGACGTACCTGGCCGGTGCGCTCGACCTCGTCCTCGTAGGGAAGCAGCTCGCGCTCGGTGAACACACGACACGTCTCGGCAATCATGTTCTGCTCGTCGGAGAAGGCGAAGTCCATGTCGGTTCGGGGGCCTTTCAGGTGCGGGGAGCAGGCAGGCGCATGACCGTGCCGACCTGCGGTGGAACGGGAAGTGATTCGTGAGCTGCGGCGATGGCATCGAGTGCGGCCTTCACCGCCGGTTCGATCGGAGCAGACCGCCCGGCGTTCATGTCGACGTGGACGAGCATCTGCTCAGCAGTGCACAGCAGTGCCCCGCTGTCGCCATGATGCATCTCGTGGATCAGATGCACCCGCTTGGCGTCGACGCCGAGGATCTGGGTGGTGAACCGGATCGGCTCGTGGATGTCGACTTCGAGCAGATAGTGGATGTGGGTCTCGACGGTGTAAAAGCTGTGCCCCGCCGCCCGATACGTCTCGTCGTCGCCGATGTAACGGAACAGCGCATCGCTGGCCCACCCCGCCGCGGTGAGATACGCCGCCTCGGTCATATGGCCGTTGTAGTCCACCCAGTCGGGTTCGACCGGTGTGGCGTACAGGGCCAGCGGCACAGCCGGCAGCTCACCCGGCTCCCACGGCTTCATCGCGCCGGCGCCGAATCGCAGGGCCTCATGACGGGCGATCGCCCCGCCCGCTCCGATGCCGCTGGGCCGAAGCGAACGCATCACGGCGATGATGGCGTCGGCGTCGCCATCGCACAGGTCGGCGATGCCTGGTCCGAGCCGGCCGAGTTCGTCGGGGTCGGTGCCCGCCGGCCGGGGCTCCATCCCGATCGAGCGGTACAGGGCGCTCAGCGCGTCAGCTTGTTCCCCGGCCACCTCGACCAGCGGGAGCAGGTGGATCGGCTCGTGCCCGCGGGCCGTGTCCTCGGTGGCGGTCAGAGTGGGCCACACGACGATCGGCAGCTCACCATCGACCACCTGCGCCAGGTCGATGTCGCGTTGCTCGCACAGGTCGGCCCATAGGCCCAGCCGCGACAGCGATGCGCCCGGGAACAGGCCGAGCCGCTTGGCTTCGGGCCAGCGGCGGCCCACAGCGGTGATCACCGATTCATCATCGACGCCGACGTCGAATCCGGCAGCCACGAACCGCGTCGCCCATCCGCTGGCCCGCGGGCTGGTACCGATCACCACGACGGTCGCCGACATGTCGTCAACCTACATTCACGACCCGATCCGCGACCAAGAACCGGTTGGGCGCACCGAACCCGAAGAGGCCGAACCGCTCCGGGTCACACGCCTCGACAGATTGGCGGTTCGGTCCCGCTCAGACCGTTGCGGCATCGGGTGCGACGACGATGCGGTGGCGGATGTACACGGCGATACTCGTCAGCGCCAGGGTCAGCGCGGCGAAGAACCCACGTGGACCGATCAGCGACATCGCTCCGCCGATCGTCAACGGACCGAGGATCGAGCCGATGCCGACGACCAGCACCAGGGCCGAGGTCGCCGCGACGCGCTGCTCCGTCTCGAGCCAGTCGTTGGTATAGACGCTGGCCAGGGAGTACATCGAGGTGCAGAGCCCTCCGAACACCAGGTAGACCGGGTACACCGCGGGGCTGCGCGGCGGGAGAACGATGAGCACTACGCCCAGCAACGCAGCCATCGTGGCGGCACGCACGATCACCTCGCGCCGAGGTCGGCGGTCGGACCAGGCGTTGACGGGCCATGACAACACGACGGTGCCCACCGTTCCGGCGGCGACGAAGAACGACGCACCGCGGGTATCGAACCCGATCCGCGAGGCATAGACCGCACCCATCGAAGCCAGACCACCCCATACGACACCGGCAATCGCGCTGGCGACCACTCCGGAGCGCACCAACCGGACGACCTGGCGCACCGACATCGCACCATGCCGCGCGATCGCCGGTTGTTCAGGCGGCCGGGCGAGCAACGGCGCAACACCCAGGGCGAACAACACCGCCGAGGCGACGAAGGCACGGTAGGTATCGGGCGACGCCAGGTTGAGCAGCAGTTGGCCGAGCGTGGCGCCGACCATCGAGGTCACCATGTACACGGCCAGCATCCGGCCACGGGTGTCGTTCGTCGCCAGGTCGTTCAGCCACGACTCGGCCACGACGTAGCTCCCCGCCATTGCCAGCCCCGTCGCCAGGCGACCGAATGCCCACGGCACGGGTGCGATCCACAGGCCATGGAGCAGAGGCACGACCGCATTGAGCGAGGCCAGCCCGACGAACGTCAGCCGGTGGCCGATGCGGGGAATCGTCCACGATGTCACCCGGGCACCGAGAAGGAAGCCGACGAAGTACATCGCCATCACCATGCTGGTGATCCCGGTCGCCCAGTGCTCATGCTCGGCGCGCAGCCCGACCGCGGCGCCGAGCAGCCCCTGGCCGCACATCACCACGGCCATCGCCCCGAACAGACCGGTGCCACGCGCCAGCGACCCACGCGTCTGTGCATCCATCGGTGGACGTTCCGCTCAGGCGACGAGCGGGGCGACGACGCGGATGAACTGCGGCCCGCCGTCGGCATACGCCTCGACGATGGAGTGCTCCAACGCGGCCGGGGTGTCGACGGTACGCGCCCGCCAGCCGAATCCCCGGGCGATCATTTCGGGGTCGACCGAGCTGACGTCGACGCCGATCCGCCGCGCCCCGACCCGATCGAACGACGCCTTGATCTCGCCGTAGCCCCGGTTGTCCCACAGCACCACGACCAGATCGAGCCTTTCGTCCACGGCCGTGGCCATCTCGGGCGTGGTGAACAACCACCCACCGTCTCCGACCAGGGCGAACACCGGTCGAGTCGGAGCGGCGATGGCCGCGCCGATGGCCATCGGAACGGCGCAACCGAGCGTGCCGTAGCCGAACGGGGCGAGCCACGAACGGGGGCGTTCGCACGACAGGAAAGCGTGCGCGGCGTAGGCCAGTTGCGTGGAGTCCAATGCCACGATCCGGTCGGCGGGTAACGCAGCCTCGACGGCGTCGAGCCAGGGTCGCATCGCCGCGTCGGTGGAACGGCCCGCATCGGCACGCAACGACGCGGCCAACTCCTCGGCCTCGACCAACAACGCGGCCGGCGCCGCGCCGTCGTCGAGCGCTCGGGTCAGCGCGGCCAGGGCCGATGCCGCATCGGCCACGATGGCGACGGTGGGGCTCATCCGCCGGTCGAGTTGCGCCTCGTCGATGTCGATCCGGATGATCGAGCCACCGAGATCCAGCGGGAATCCGCCGTTGTAGACGTCGGCGTCGGAGACCTCGCTGCCGACGACCACCACGACGTCCGCCGCAGCCAGGGCACGTGGGACCGGCGCGAACTGGAGTGTGTTGTCGACCGACAGCGGATGACTCGAAGGGATGACGCCCTTGGCGTTCCCCGACAGGACCACCGGCGCGGCGGCGCGTTCGGCGAGCACCATCAGCGCGTCACCGGCGTCGATCGCTCCACCGCCGGCGACGATCATCGGCGACCGGGCCGACCGCAACAGTTCGGCCGCCTCAACGATCACCGCACCGTCCGCCGACGGTCGGACCGCGGCCCCGTCGAGCCTGATCAACGGCGGGCAGGGCCGCTCCAATATGTCGGTGGGAAAGGTGAGATGCACCGGGCGGGGACGTCGGGCGGAGAACTGCGCCCACGCCGCGGCGAACAACTCGGGCAACTCCGCGGCGTCGTAGACCGTTTCGCTGAACGCCGTGATCGAGCGGGCGATCGACGCCTGATCGGGAAGGTCGTGGAGCGGGCCATGGCCGCGCCCGATGTCGGCCGTCGGCGTCGTCGACGACAGCACGAGCATCGGTTGCGAGTCGTGAAAGGCCTGGCCGATGGGGGTCAGAATGTTGGTGAAGCCCGGGCCCGAGATGACCACGCACACTCCGGGGCGACCAGTCACCCGGCTCCAGCCATCGGCCATGAAGCCGGCACCCTGCTCGTGGCGGGGTGACACGACCCGGACTCCTGAGCGAGCCAGGCCTCGATACAGCTCGAGGTTATGGACGCCGGGAATGCCGAAAACCGTATCGACGCCATACTGCGTGAGCAGGTCGATGGTGGCCTCGCCGACGTTCATCGAGCAACCACCCCGGTGCCGACGGCGCCGCCGTCGCGCGAGTCGGCCCGGGCATCGAACAGGGCATCGGCCAAGGCGACGATGCGTCGGCCGGCTTCGGCCATTACGTCGGAGTCCACCGTGAGCGCGATTCGGATGTGGCCAGCGCCCTCGGCACCGAAGCTCTCCCCGGGCATCACCACCACCCCGAACTCGTCAAGGAGTCGGCGGGCGAACTGCTCGCCGGTCAGGCCCGTCGGGCGCACGTCGGCGAGTACGAACATGCCTCCCTCGGGCATCTGCACCGCCGCTGCCGCGCTCCCGGCGAACGACCCGACCAGCACCTCGGCGCGCTCACGGAACGTATCCCGCAGGCGCTCCACCTCGGGATGCTGCCGGTCGAGGGCGACCGACGTGGCATCGGCCAGGAACGGCTGCGAACCGAACATCATCGTCTCGACGACGAGGGTCAACCGTTCCGCCAACTCGGGTGGGCACGCCGCCCATCCCGACCGGAAGCCGGGCAGGGCATGGGACTTCGAGATCGACGCCAACGACACCGATCGGTGCCGCAGTCGTGGGCGGTCGAACGGCGACACGAAGGGAACTTCGTAGGTCATCGTGGCGTAGACCTCGTCACAGACGATCCACAGATCGTGGCGTTCGCACACTTCGCCGATGGCGTCGATCTCGGCGCCGGTGAGCACCGAGCCGGTGGGATTCGACGGATTGTTCAGCAACAGCACCCGGCTGCGCGACGTGATTGCCGCCTCCAACGCCCGAGCGGTGAGGTGGAACCGGTCTTCGGGTCGGGTGGGAATCGCCACGAACCGGGCACCGGTCGATGCAACCACCCCTTCGTAGGTGGCGTAGAACGGGTCGGGCACCAACACCTCGTCGCCGGTCTCGACCAGGGTGGCCAGCACGGAGTAGAGCGCATGCTGCGTGCCTGCCATGTACACCACCTGGTCCGCACTCGTCTCCATTCCCGATCGACGCGTGTAGTGAGCCGCGATCGACCGCAGCACACCAGGCTCCCCCTGACCGACCGAGTACTTCGTACGTCCGTTGCGCAGAGCGGTGATGGCCGTGTCGAGGACTGCGGCCGGTGGTGGCAGATCGGGCTCCCCGATCGACAGGAAGATCATCTCCTCGCCGCGTGCCGCCCGGCGGCGACCCTCGAGATGGACCGCCCACTTGTCGGATCCCATCCCGGCGAGCCGATCGGAAATACCTGCATACCGCATGAAAGATCGTGCTCCCCGAGGTCGCCACCGACCCTGAACGTCGAGGATCAGACTATCGGAACACGCCGGCCCGCCCGAGCCGGCCGCGGAGTCCGGCCATCGAGCCGGAGCGGGCATAGACGATGACATCGGTTGCTCATGTCTTCACGCGCCACGCCCGGGTGGTCCTCGGCGAACCTCCGAGAACCACCCGGGACGAGAGCGGTCCGACTACGGCAGCGGGGTGGCGGGCAGGGCGTTCGCCGAGTTCATCACCTGCACACCGGCCTCGTTATCGCCGTCGAACGGGGTGACCGGGCCGCCGCCGGCACCCAGACAGCCGTCGTCGCCGGCCGGGTCGGCGAACCAGAATCCGACATGACCCAACTCGGCACGCACCCGTGCCCCGCCGACGAGAGTCGAGGCAAAGGCCTCCTCGACGATCAGGCGGAACTCGTTCTTGCCCCGTCCCTTGGAGTCGGTGAAGAAGTCGCCGATGTATTCGGCCGCCCCGAAGGGGGCACCCGGCTGTTCCAAGAGGAACACGGTGTAGGCGGTCTTGGCCGGCAGACCGGAGACCTTGATCTCGAACTCGTCGAAGCCCTTGCGGTCGGTCTCCAACTCGACGTCGACGGTGGCCTTCGCGTTCGGAAAGCATTGGGCGATCGTCGGCGAGGAGGGGACGAGATCGAAGCGAACCTCGCCTCCGGCCGCCCCGGCCGAGCTGGAAGCAACAACTCCGGCGAGACTGAGGGCGGCGACGACGGTTCCAACGACAGTGGTGGTACGGCGTGACATGGTGATTCTCCTTGTGATCCGACGGTCGGGCGACCGTCGACCACAAGTACGGCGGGTAGACGCCGACGGTTCACCGACCCGACGATGTCTCCGAGCCGCCAACGTTCGACGTCATCATTGCGCGCGCAAACAGATGTAGCGTAGGACCGGAGGCAAGCAGAACGGAGCGTGCCCATGAGCCCGACACAGAAACCCGCGGTCGCAGTGCGCGCCCGGGTCCGCCGCGTGGCAGTAGCCGCGGTCGTCGTCGCTTTCGCCACCGTTGCACTCCGGATCGGATGGGATTCGACTGCCCGGCCGCGCGGCGTGGTTGCGGCCCGTGCCGCCGAGTCGCCAACCGACCACGAGATCAACCCGTTCCGAGTGGGACACACGCTGATCATTCCCCACTCCGGCGGCGATGCGCTCTTCCCCGAGAACACGCTCTACGCCTATCAGCACAGCATGGCGATGGGTGGCGAGGTGATCGACGTCGATGTCTCGCAGTCGAGCGACGACGTACCGATGGCGATCCACGATGCGACAGTCGATCGCACGACCGACGGAACCGGCCGGGTGCAGGAGATGACGGCCGCCAAATTGGAGCGGCTCGACGCCGGTTACCACTTCGAACGGGACGGTACCTTCCCGTTTCGCGGGCAGGGCATCACCGTTCCGACGCTCGAGTCGATCCTCACCGACTTTCCCACTACTCCGGCCACCCTCGATCTCAAGGACCAGCGTGCAGCGGTCGCCGCACCGATCTGTGATCTTCTTCGCCGGCTCGGGCGAACCGGTGACGTGTACGTCGGATCCGATGCCGATGAGCAGGTGCTGGCCTTCCGGGCGACCTGTCCGGAGCTGCGTACGTCAGGGACCGATGCCGAGCGCAAAGCGATGCGCGCCGCCCGCGAGGCCGGCGACACATCGTTCGTCACCCATCAGCTCGTCAGCCAACCCGGGCTGGTCGGCGACGACGGCAAGCCACGGGTCACGGCCCAGACGCTGGCCTTCGCCCACGGCAAGGGAATCGCCGTACTCCCCTGGGTGGTCGACGACCCCGAGGTCCAAGCGGACCTGATCACGATGGGCGTCGACGGGATCTACACCCGCCGCCCCGACGTGATGCTCGAGGTTCGCCGCCGGCTGACGGGCAGTTGACTGTCAACTGCGACGATCAGACGAGATCGAGCATTCAACCGTTCCCGGTGATCCAGCGCCTGCCGGGCGGCGAACGACTGTCGAGTGATGCCACGGGGCACCGCGACCGAAGGAGCACGACATGTCCACCAACATCGACACCGTCCTGGCAATCTACGACGCATTCGGACGCGGCGACGTCGCCACCATCCTGGGGTATCTCGATGACGACGTCGAGTGGGATCTCGCGGCACGTGAAACCCCCGTCCCTTACCTGCAGGCCGGCCACGGCAAGGACCACGTCGTGTCGTTCTTCGGGAAGCTCGCAGCGACGTTCAACATCACGTCGTTCGCCCCGGGCACCCCCTGTGCCGGCGGCGACCTGGTCCTCGTACCGATCGTCATCGCCGGCAATATCGTGGGCGGAGGCGATATTCCATCGAACCTCGAAGCCCACATGTGGCGATTCGGAACCGACGGCAAGGTCGTCGGCTTCGATCACATCGGCGACTTTGCGATCCACGAAGACGCCCTCGCTGCGGTCAACGCCTGACGTCAACGCCGGACGTCAACGCCTGACGTCAACGCCGGAGCTGAACGTCACTCGCCTTTCACCGGTCGGTCGCCGATGCGGCGCGCCGCGCGCACCGGGGCCGGCAACTGCGAGTGAACGGCCGCAATGGTCGCCAGCCTGTCCAGGATCTGCGGGGCGGCGGGCAGTGTGCGACTCTCGGCCGTCGACGCATGCAGCAGCATGTACTCGACCGTGGCGATCAGGTCACCCGTGCCCGAGCGCCGTACCCAGGTGAACACGTTGAGGCGTTTGTCGTCGTGGGAGAGCAGTTGCAGGTCGACGTACACCCGGTCTCCGGCGTGGGCCTGATCGACGTAGCAGACGTGGCTCTCGACGGTCATGTAGGTGTTCCCCGTCGCCAGGTAGTCGGCGTCGAGTCCGATGGCCGCCAGGAATACGTCGGTGGCCTGGCTCGACAGGTGGAAGTAACGGCTGTCGTTGACATGGCCGTTGTAGTCGATCCACTCCGTGGGAATCTTGCGGTCGACCAGCCGCATCGGGGCCGGGTGCGCCGGGTCGACGAGCGCACCGGCGCCGGACCCGACAGTGACGGCTCCGGCGGCCATCAGGGCCCGGTCGTAGTCGGCGACGACGGAGCCCGCACCGTACCCGCGGCCGTTGTCGACCGATCGCAGACCTTGCATCACGGCGACCAGGCAATCGTCGCGGAGCACTTCGAGTTCGCGGATCGACTGCCCGGCGGCCTGCTCGTCGGACTGGGATACGAGGCGATCGAGCAGCTCATCGGTCAATTCGGGGACATCGGTGAGCTTGCTCCACGGCCACTGCAGCGACGGGCCGAACTGAGCCATGAAGTGGTGCATCCCGGCCTCTCCCCCGGCGATGCGGTACACGAGGAACGTGCCCATGAAACTCCACCGCAGCCCGGCCCCATAGCGGATGGCATCATCGATCTCCGAGGCCGTGGCAACGCCGTCGGCGACCATCCCGAGCGCCTCGCGCCACAGCGCTTCGAGCAAACGATCGGCGACGAAACCGTCGATCTCGGTATGCAGCATCAACGGCTTCATCCCGATCGATGTATAGATCGCCGCCGCCCGGTCCTTGGCCGCCTGCGAGGTCAGCGTTCCACCGACGATCTCCACCAGCGGCAGCAGGTAGACCGGGTTGAACGGATGCCCGACGACCAGGCGCTCGGGGTGGGTCATGTCACGCTGCATCTCGGAGGGCAGCAGGCCAGAGGTCGACGACCCGAACACCACATCGGGACCGGCGATCCTCGACGCCCGCGCCAGCAGCTCCTGTTTGAGTTCCAGTCGTTCGGGAGCCGATTCCTGCACGAAGTCGACATCGGTCGCCGCTGCTTCGGGCGTGTCGACGAGGGTCAGGCGGCCCGAGGCGGGTAGCGGCGTCATCACCAGGTTGGTCGTGGCCCGCGTGGCGTTGGCGAGGACCTCGGCGACCTTGCGTTCGGCCTGCGGATCGGGGTCGAACATCACCACGTCGTGGCCGTTGAGCAAAAAGCGCGCCGCCCATCCGGCCCCGATCACTCCCCCGCCGAGGAGCCCGACCCGCATCAGTTCTTCACCAGCTTGAGCTTGTCGCGCACTGCGGCAGGACTCATCAGCGTGACGTTCATCGCTTCGAGCAACTCCCGCGCCCGCGTGACGAGTTCGGCGTTGGTGGCCTTGTGGCCCTTGCCGAGGTACAGGTTGTCCTCGAGACCGACACGGACGTTGCCGCCGGCCAGGGCGGCCATGGCGACGAACGGGATCTGCATCCGTCCGATCGAGAAGGCCGAGAACACCGAGTCCCGCGGCAGGTTGTTGACCATCGCCATGAACGTGTTCGGATCGTCGGGGGCGCCGTAGGCGATGCCCATGCACAGCTGGATCATCACCGGATCATCGAGCAGGCCGTCGCGGATCATCTCGTGGACGAACGCCAGGTGGCCGGTGTCGAACACCTCCAACTCGGGGCGGACGCCGAGGTCCTGCACCTGGCGGGCCATCGAACGCAGCACACTGGTCGAGTTGATCATGATGTAGTCGCCACCTGAGGCGAAGTTCATCGAGCCGCAGTCGAGGGCGCAGATCTCGGGGCGGATGGTGCGCACATGGTCGAGGCGTTCAGTCGCCCCGGCCATATCGGTGCCGTCGACGGCGAGGGGCAGAACCGCCTCATCGCCACCGAGGACGAGATCATCGCCCATCCCGGCGGTCAGGTTGAGCACGACGTCGACATCGGCGTCGCGGACCCGCTCGCAGACTTCCGCATACAGACCGGTATCGCGCGACCCCTTCCCCGTGTGCGGATCGCGAACGTGGATATGCACGACGGCGGCGCCGGCGCGAGCGGCGGCGATCGCCGAGTCGGCGATCTCCTCGGGGCTGACCGGCACATGCGGACTCTTGCCGACGGTGTCACCCGATCCGGTCACGGCACAGGTCACGAAGACTTCCCAGTTCATGATCAACCCCTCTGTCGCCGGGCCACGCTGCCCGGTCTTGCTCAACGAACGACCCACGAACGCTAGCTCACAACCCCTCCGCCGACCTGGGCTGCGCGCCGGGCATGACAACATGCCGTCGAGGACGACTGCGAGTCGTGCTCACCCGAGTCGGGAGGAATCGATGGACGAATTGAACGGACAACGGGCGTTGGTCACCGGAGGCGGCTCGGGCATCGGCGCGGTGACGGTTGAACGCCTGCGCTCGGCGGGCGCCATGGTGTTGGCGGCCGATGCCAATCCGGCGACCGGTGCCGACGTCATCGCCGATGTGGCCGACACCGCAGATGTCGACCGCTTGTTCGCCGAGGTCCGCTCGCGGCTCGGAGGACTCGATCTCCTGGTCAACAATGTCGGCGTCGCCGGACCGACGGCGCCGATCGACGAGATGGACCCCGAGGCGTTCGATCGGTGCGTGCAGATCAACCTCGGATCGATGATGCGGTGCACCCGGATGGCAGTGCCGCTGCTGCATGAACGACCAGGCTCGATCGTCAACATTTCGTCATCGGCCGGGTTGTTCGGCTATCCCCTCCGGTCTCCGTATGCCGCGGCGAAATGGGCGGTCATCGGCCTGACCAAGACGTGGGCGATGGAGCTGGGTCCGTTCGGCATCCGCGTCAACGCAATCTGCCCCGGATCCGTCGGCGGGCCACGGATGGACGGCGTGATCGACCGCGAGGCGGCTGCCCGCGGCGTCGCGCCCGAGTTCGTGCGAGCGGCATACGCCTCCCAGGTGTCGATGGGTTCGTTCGTCGACCCCATCGATGTCGCCGAAGCGATCATCTTCCTTGCCTCACCCTCGGCACGATTCATCTCCGGACAAGCGCTCGGCGTCGATGGACACACCGAAACGCTCGGGTCGGTGAACCTCGGGTGAACCGGCGAACACGATTGATCGAATCTGGAAACACCGTCGATCGAAGTTCTGCATGCCTTGATTCGCTATGGTTCCACCAGCGGCGTCGACGGGAATTCGACGCCATCACGAAGGGGAGACCACATTGACTGACAGAGTCAAGATTTTCATGGTGCCCGAGGGCGCCTTCTCACGTCGTCGGTTGCTCGCCGGTACGGGTGTTGCCGCCGTCGCCGCCGCAGCCCTGGCCGCCTGCGGGAGCAGCAGCAGCGGCGGTGAGACCGCCGCCACCGATGGCGCCGCGCCGGCAACCACGGCCGGTTCCGCAGCCACCGACGCAGCCGCTGTCACCGAGGCCGCTGCCGTCACCGACGCGGCCGCTGTCACCGAGGCTGCGGCCGCGGGCGACGGTGCGGGCAAGATCCTGCGCGTCGGCGTGCTCGGCGGGGCCAATGACCTGCTCGACGGCCAGCACATCGTGTCGAAGGCCGACATCGCCCGTCAGGCGACCGGCTGGGAGCCCTTGATGAGCTTCAGCCCCGACTACGTGCCGGAGTACACCAACGGCGTGGCGAAAGACGTGACGGCCAACGCGCCCGACAACTACACCATCACGCTGAAGGACGGATTGAAGTTCGCCGACGGCAAGGCGGTGACGGCCGAGGACTTGATCTACTCGTTCGAGCGCGTGCTCGATCCCGACCTCGCCGTGTTCGGCGGCGGCGGGCTTCGCCCGATCCTCGAGAAGACCGGTCTCAAGAAGATCGACGCGTCGACGATCGAGGTCCAGCTCAAGCAGGCGGCGTCGAACTTCAAAGAGACGCTGTGCGCCTACACGCTGACGGTGGTACCGGTGGGCTACAAGCGCTTCGAAGGCGACGTCAAGAACCAGATCGGCACCGGCCCGTACATGCTGACCGAGTTCGAGGTGGGCAAGAAGTCGGTCCACGTCAAGAACCCGAATTACTGGGACACCGGCAAGCCCTGGTTCGACGAGGTGCACATCATCGACTTCGCCGACGCCGACGCGATGGTCAATGCCCTCATCGCCGATCAGATCGATGTCGTCAACGACATGCCGGCGACGGCAATCGAGACCATCGCAGGGACGCCGGGCCTGAAGGCGCTCAACTCCGCCGGCGGCGGTTGGTTGACCATCTCGATGGCAGTCGACCAGGAGCCGTTCACCGACGTTCGCGTCCGCCAGGCGATGCGACTCATCGTCGATCGCGACGCCTTCGTCGAGCAGGTCGCCGCCGGCTATGGCCGTGTCGCCAACGACCTGTTCTCGCCGCTCGATGCCAACTACATCGGTGATGAGCTGCCCCAGCGCAAGCAGGACATCGAGGCCGCCAAGAAGCTGCTCGCCGACGCCGGCAAGAGCGACCTGGTCATCGACCTGTTCGCCCCCAACGACACCGCGGGTCTGCCCGAGATGATCACGTTGTTCGCCGAGCAGGCCAAGGAGGCCGGCATCACCGTGAATGCCCAGGTCATCGACGGCGCAACCTACTGGGGTGACGAGTACCTCAAGCGCACCTTCGCCACCGACTACTGGGGCACCCGCAACTTCCTGCCGCAGGTGTCGGCCAGCTCGTTGCCGACCGCGCCGTACCCCGATGATCACTGGCCGCCGGCCGGTTCGACGTTCATCGAGGACTACAACGCGGCCCTCGCCGAGGCCGACGACGCCAAGCGCAAGGTGATCACCGACAAGATGCAGAACGAGCTGTACGAGGACGGCGGACTCATCATCCCGTTCTTCGGCAACATCATCGACGGTTACAACGAGCGGGTGAAGGGCCTCGTCGAGCGGCCGAACACTTTGAACCTCGACCACTACGGACGCGGGTTCAAGAACCTCAGCTTCGGCTGAGTTCCGTCACTGATTTGAGCTAGACGTCACATGACGAACGGCCGCCGTCTCCAGCCGAGGTTGGGGGCGGCGGCCTTTCGCAACGGGGGAAGGGCTTGAATGTCAAGCACGGGAATGTCGAACAATCGAGGTGTGGCGCGATTCGTCAGCCGACGTCTGGCATACGGCCTGCTGACGCTGTTCATCGTGTCGATCGTCGTGTTCGCCGCTACGCAGCTGTTGCCGAGCGATCCGGCACAGTCGATTCTGGGCCGCAACGCGACGACGGCCAGCGTGAAGGCGTTGCGCCACGAACTGGGGCTCGACCAGGCAAAATTCACCCAGTACACCAAGTGGCTGAAGGGCGTGGTCACCGGTGACCCCGGCCGGTCGTACGCCGCCAAGGTCCCGATCCTGTCGTACATCGGCGACCGAGTGGTCAATTCGCTCTTCCTGCTGCTGCTGGCGTCACTGATCTCGGTGCCGCTCTCCCTCTGGCTCGGCGCCTACAGCGCCCGTAAGCGCGACAAGACGTTCGACAACGTTGCCTCCAACGTAATGCTGGGTCTCGCCTCGGTCCCGGAGTTCGTGATCGGGATCATTCTGATCATCGTCTTTTCCACCCAGGTCTTCCACATCCTCCCCGCCGTCACCCAGACCGATATCGGCAAGGGACCGTGGACGAACATGAAGGGCATGGTGCTGCCGACCGCAGTGCTCGTGCTCGGCGCCGTTCCCTACATCTCTCGCACCGTGCGGGCCGCGATGATCGAGGTGCTCGAAAGCGACTATGTCGAGATGGCCCGGCTGAAGGGGGCCCCGGAGCGCACGGTGATGTGGCGCCACGCCATGCCCAACTCGCTGGGACCGGTCTTCCAGGTCATCGCCCTGAACATCGCCTACTTCGCCGGCGGGGTGATCGTCGTCGAGGCACTGTTCAACTATCAAGGAATCGGCGGAGCGCTTCGTGACGCCGTACGCACCAGGGACCTACCGGTGATCCAGTTCCTCGTCATGGCGCTCGCCGCGGTGTACGTCCTGACCAACATCGCCGCAGACGTCGCCACCGTGTTGGTGACTCCACGACTCCGCACGAGGCTCCAGTGAACTCGCTCGACACCGACACCGACCCCGACACAGCCGTCGCACCGGCTCTGACCTCCCCTCGGCGTACCCGTCCCCCAGGGGTGCTCAAGATCGCCTTCGGCATGTGGCGCACGCGCATCGGCGCGGCGATCGTCGTCGTCCTGTTCACCATCGCCCTGTTCGGACGCCACATTGCGCCGTATCCCGAGACCAAGGGGGTCGGCACACCCAACAAGCCCGCCGGGCAGACCCGGCTGCCCACCCATTTCGGCTCGGGCTACAAGGGCCAGGACGTCTGGACACGCTTTCTGTACGGCGGACGCCCGGTGTTGGTCGCCGCGTTGCTCGCCACGGTGCTGGCGCTGGTCTTGGGCACGATCATCGGCCTCGTCGCCGCGTACAACCGCGGCCGACTCGACGACTTCCTGATGCGGGCGATGGATGTCATCCTCGCCCTGCCCCAGATCATCGCTGCTCTGGTCGTGCTCAGCATGTTCGGTGCCAAGATCTGGATCATCATCCTCACCGTCGGCATCTCGACGACGCCGCGCATCGCCCGGGTCGTGCGAGGAACCGCCGTCTCGGTCGTCGAACGCGACTTCGTTTCGGCCGCCGAGTCACTCGGCGAATCCAAGACGCGCATCCTCGTCTCAGAGTTGCTGCCGAACGTCACCGCGCCGCTACTGGTCGAGGCCAACCTGCGCCTGACGTTCTCGATCGGCGTCATCGCCGGCATTGCCTTCCTCGGCTTCACCCCCGACCCGAGCGCCGCCAACTGGGGCCTGATGATCTATCAAAACAAGCCTGGCATCGTGCCCAACCACTGGGGAGTCACCTTGCCGGTGCTGGCCATCGCGTTGCTCACGATCGGTACCGGCCTGATGGGCGACGGCTTTTCACGAGCAACCGGTGGCGTCGACCGGGCAAAGGGTGACAACTGATGGCCCCCGCAGTCTCCATCGACAACCTGCGTATCGAGGTCGCCGCCTCCGGCGCCGACATCGTCGACGAGGTAAACCTCGAGATCGCACCCGGCGAGGTGCTCGGACTTGTCGGGGAGTCGGGTTCGGGGAAGACCACCGTCGGTCTCGCCGTGCTCGGTCACGCCCGACGTGGCGTCCGCCTGGCCGGCGGTGAAGTCTCGATCGGCGGGACGCTCATGATGAGCCTCGACGAGGTCGCCTTGCGTCGAGCACGAGGAACGCTGGTCACCTACGTTCCACAGGACCCGTCGACGGCCCTCAACCCTGCCCTCCGGCTGAACAAGCAGCTGATGGAGGTTCTCGAGTTCCACGGATTCGGCGGCAGCGATGCCGCCCGCCGCGAGCGTGTCGTCGAGGTGATGGGCGAGGTGCTACTGCCGGGCACCCCCGAATTCCTGCGTCGCTACCCGCATCAGCTGTCCGGCGGCCAGCAACAACGAGTGGGCCTGGCCATGGCGTTTGCCTGTCGCCCATCCGTCATCGTGCTCGACGAGCCGACGACCGGCCTCGATGTGAGCACCCAGGCCCATGTGTTGGCCACGGTGCGCGATCTGTGCCGCACCCACAAGGTCGCCGCCCTCTATGTCACCCACGACCTCGCGGTCGTCGCCAACCTCGCCGATCGAGTGGCGGTGATGTACGCCGGTCGTATCGTCGAACAGGGTCCCACGGCGTCGCTGTTCTCCAACCCGGCCCACCCCTACACCCGGCATCTGATGGCCGCCGCCCCCGACATGAGTGGCGAGGGTGGCATGGTCGGTCTGATCGGTCGAGCCCCATCACCGGGGAAGCGGCCCACCGGGTGCGCGTTTGCCGCAAGGTGCGGTCTGGTGACCGACGAATGTCGTCGCTCATTTCCAGCGGTCCGCGAACTCACGGCGATCCACCAGGTGCGCTGCTTCCGTGCCTTCGACGTGCCGACTCTGCTCGAGCATGTCTCGGTCGTACCGCCGGTCGTCGCAGTCGACAATGCCGCGCTGTCCGTGCGTGACCTCTGCGCCAGCTATACCCGCCACCAGGTCGTACACGACGTCTCATTCGATGTCGGCGCCGGCGAATGCGTCGCCCTCGTCGGCGAATCGGGGTCGGGCAAGACCACGGTGTCGCGCTCCATCGGGGGGTTGCACAGCGAGTGGACCGGGCAGGTGGCGCTCGGCGGCAAACCGCTGGCCAACTCGGCCCGCAATCGGGCCACCGCCGATCGGCTCAAGATTCAGTACGTGTTCCAGAATCCGTACTCCTCGCTCAACCCGCGTCGGTCGGTCGGCGAGTCGGTCGCACGGCCGCTGCGTGTGGCAGGGGCGTCGAAGAACGAGGCCCGTCGCGCGGTCGGCGAAATGCTTGAGCGGGTCTCGTTGACGGCGGCGTACGCCACGCGGTATCCCGACCAACTCTCGGGTGGGGAGCGTCAACGTGTCGCCATCGCCCGCGCCCTGGTGTCGCGGCCCGACGTGCTCGTCTGCGACGAAGTCACCTCGGCCCTCGACGTACTCGTGCAAGCCTCGATCGTCGAGTTGCTGCAGGAACTTCGACGCGATCTCGGCTTGTCGATGCTGTTCGTCACCCACAACCTGCCACTCGTGCGCTCGATCGCCGATCGGGTGGTCGTGATGGCCGATGGCAAGGTTGTCGAGAGCGGACTGACCGAGGTCGTGCTCACCACGCCGAGCGAGGAGTACACCAAGCGTCTGCTGGCCGACACTCCGTCGATCAGCTCCACGCTTTGACCGAACGGCCCGTCAGTCGCGGTTGATGACCAACTGCCGCCAGGCCTCGGTGGCCGCGACGGCGTTGAACGTGAAGATGTGCAGACCGGCGATGTCGAGTTCGACCAGCACGTCCTCGAGCGGGGCAAGCAGTACCGCGGGGTCGTAGCCGGTCGCCATCTTGCCCATCGCCGTGGCGTTCTTGCGCAGGAAGCGGATCGAGGCCCCGATGCCGACCTTGGCACCGATCGTCAGCAGTTTGGTGCGATCGACGACGCCGGGAATCCCCAGATGGATCGGCAGGTGCACGCCCGACGCGCGGGTCTCGCGTCCCCACGACGTGATCTTGTGGGTGTCGAAGCACATCTGAGTCGAGATCCAGCCCCGAATCCCTGCGGCATCGAGACTCGCCTGCTTGTCGAGCAGCGACTGGGCCAGGGCGGCGTCGGGGATGGCCGGATGACCGTCGGGATATCCACCGATACCGATGCGGGTGAGTGGGGCGCCCCGGGCGATCAGCGCGTCGATGAGCTGCCCGGCGGTATGGCACGGGCCCTGGGCATCTTGGGCATCGCCGCCGATGATGAACGCGTTGGTCACGTTGTATGCGGCCAACCAGGCGACGATGCGATCGAGATGTGCTTCGGACTCGACCATATGTGCGGCCAGATGGGGAACGACCACGAGGCCCGATTCGATCAGCTTCTCAGCCGCGGCCAGCGAGACATCGATCCCCTTGACCGGTGAGCAGGTCAGCGTGGTGAGCGTGCCCGGCTTCAGCGCGGCGGCCTCACGTTCCAGTGATCCGAGTGGGATCAGCTCGAAGAAGGGCGACTGCAACAGGGCGAGGCCCGCCGGTCCCATCAAGCCCGATGCCGACCGGGTCGTGCGCTTCAACATTTTCCCACCATACAGTTGCTTCTCGCATCGTGGGAAGTTTTGGTCTAGACTCCGAGTCATATGGCTGACGAGGATGACGACATCGATCTTGCCGCGCTGAGTGACGAAGACCTCGTCGATCAGATGCACAACGATCTCTACGACGGCATGGCCGCCGAGATCGTCGAAGGCACCATGATCCTGCTCGATCGCGGCTGGACGCCCGATCGAACCCTCAACCAAGCACTGGTCGAGGGTATGCGCATCGTTGGCATCGACTTCCGCGACGGCATTCTGTTCGTCCCCGAGGTCCTCCTCGCCGCCAACGCGATGAAGGCCGGCATGGAGATCCTGCGGCCGCTGCTCGCCGAGACCGGGGCCGAGCCGATCGGCAAGGTGGTCATCGGTACCGTCAAGGGCGACATCCACGACATCGGCAAGAACCTGGTGGCGATGATGCTCGAGGGTGCCGGGTTCGAGGTCATCGATCTGGGGATCAACACCGATGCCGACAAGTTCCTCGCCGCCCTCGAGGAGCATCAGCCCGACATTCTGGGCATGTCCGCCCTGCTCACCACCACGATGCCGTACATGAAGGTCGTCATCGACACGCTCAAGGAGCAGGGCCTGCGCGACCGGTACATCGTCATGGTCGGTGGTGCTCCGCTCAACGAGGAGTTCGGCATGGCCATCGGCGCCGACGCATATTGCCGAGACGCGGCCGTTGCCGCCGAGTCGGCCAAGTCGTTGGTGTCGGCCAAGCGCGGTCACGCCGAGCCGCCCGGCCCCGGCGCCCGCTGAGGCGAGCCCGAACGATGCCGTCGCTGGTCCTTGCCTGTGGTGCGCTGGCGCAGGAACTGCGGGCGGTGCTCGGCCCACAACTGGCCACCGGCGATCTCGAGATCGAGTTCCTGCCGGCCAATCTGCATAACCGACCCGAGCAGATCGTGCCGTCCTTGCGCCCGTTGCTCGATGCGGCGCGCCTCGCCCAGCGCGAGGTCTTCGTCGCCTATGCCGATTGCGGCACCGGCGGACTCCTCGATGCGTTGCTCTCCGAGTATCCCGATGTCCGGCGGCTACCGGGCGCCCACTGCTACGAGTTCTTCGCCGGCGCCCGACGCTTCGCCGCGCTGCATGACGAGGAACCGGGCACCTTCTACCTGACCGACTTCCTCGCCAAGCACTTCGATGCCCTGGTGTGGTCGTCGCTCGGCCTCGATCGCCACCCGCAACTACGTGACATGTATTTCGGCAATTACACCCGCGTCGTACTGCTGGCTCAGCGACCCTCGGCAATCGTGCTCGAAGCGGCACGTCGGGCCGCGGCGCGACTCGGCCTCGCCTTCGAGCATCACGCCACGGGTTTGGCGCCGTTCGAGGCGGCCCTCGATGTGCCGGTGAACGTGACGAGAAAGGCAGCCTGATGGCCCGCAAATCCTCCGAAGTCGTCGTGATCCTGTGGCGCGACATTCCCGCCCAGGTGAATGGCAAGGCCGGCGGCGAGCGCCATCAGGTGCTGCTTCCCCACCGCTTTCAGAAGGCCATCGATCGCGCCGCGATGGTTGCCGAGAAGAAGACCGCCCAGGAGTACGTCGGCGAATGGCGTCGTTCGTCGTACCCGCTCAACGGCGACCTGGTGGCGACCATCGACGAGATCGCCCAGCGCATTGAAGACGAATTCCCCAACGAGCGACTGATGACGCTCGTCGACAACGGCGGCTGGGACCCTGCGTCCCCCGGCATCCCTGAACCTCCCCCCGGTTTCTGAACGGGATTGCCCTCCCATGACCGACACCATCCTCAGCTCCCCCACCCGGGAAGTCATCATCGGCTTCGACCGGCCGTTCGTGATGATCGGCGAGCGAATCAACCCGACGGGTCGCAAGCTGCTCGCCGAGGAAATGAAGCGCGGTGACTTCAGTCGCGTCGAGGCCGACGCGCTCGCCCAGGTCGCCGCCGGTGCCCACATGCTCGACGTCAACGCCGGTATCCCTCTCGCCGACGAGCCTGCGCTGCTCGCCCGAGCCGTCCAAGTGGTCCTGTGGGTGACCGAGGTTCCTTTGTCTTTCGACTCGTCGATCATCGTGGCGTTGGAAGCCGGACTGTCGGTCTACCTGGGCAAAGCCCTGGTCAACTC
>JANMJD010000435.1:0-20885 GCA_031371195.1 Actinomycetes bacterium
CTCGGGGCGGCGCTGATCACCCACCCGCCGGTGCTGCTGCTCGACGAGCCGACGACGGGGCTCGATCCGGCGAGTCGGCAGGATCTGTGGGACGTGATCGCCGGGCTGGTCTCCGACGGCACCACGGTGTTGTTGACCACCCAGTATCTCGAGGAGGCCGACCGGCTGGCCGACCGGATCGTGGTCATAAACGCCGGCGAGGTGGCGGCCGAGGGCACCTCGTCCGAGCTCAAGTCGCGCCTGGGCGAAACGATGATGGCACTCCACTTCGCCCAGGTCACCAACGCCGAATCGGCCATGACACTGCTGATCGATGAGCGCCCGAGCCGATCGGTCGACGATCCCCATACGGTGCAGGTCCCGTTGGTGGGCGGCGCCGCGTCGATCCGCACGACCTTGAACCGACTGCATGACGCCGGCCTCGAGGTCGGCCGGTTCGATCTGCACGAACCGACCCTCGACGACGTCTTCCTCAGCCTGACCGGAGCGAACTGATGGCCGTGATCTCTGCACCCACCGACACTGCGGTCACGCATGACGACGGCCTGGCCTGGGCCGTGCGCGACACGCTGGCGATGGCCTGGCGCAACCTGACTGTCATCCGCCGCCTTCCCCAGTTGCTGGTGTTCTCCATCGTCCAGCCAGTGATCTTCGTGTTCATGTTCCGCTACGTCTTCGGCGGCTCGATCACCGTCCCCGGCTTGAATTATGTCGACTATCTGATGCCGGGCATCTTCGTGCAGACGATCGCCTTCGGGGCGATCTCCACGGCCGTCGGTCTCGCCGAGGACAAGGGCAAGGGGCTGCTCGATCGCCTGCGCTCCTTGCCGATGGCCCGCTCGGCCGTGCTCGGCGGGCGGGTGCTCGCCGATACCACCCGCAATGTGTTCATCATCCTGCTGATGCTGGGCATCGGCTATCTCGTCGGTTTCCGGACCCACACCAATGTGGCGATGGTCGCTCTCGGCGTCTTCCTGCTCATCCTGTTCGGGCTCGGCCTCGCCTGGCTGTTCGCCCTGATCGGTCTGTCGGTGACCAACGGTGAGGCTGCCCAGGCTGCGTCGTTCCCGCTCCTCGCCCCACTCGTATTCGCCTCCAGTGCGTTCGTCAGTCCCGACAAGATGCCCGGTTGGCTGCAGCCGTGGGCCCGCAACCAGCCGGTCAGCGCCACGGCGAGCGCCGTGCGGGCGTGCATGCTCGGCGGTCCGACGGCGAGCAAGGTGCTGATCGCCATCGCCTGGTCCATCGGCATCGGTGTGGTCCTCGCGCCGATCGCCGTGCGCCGCTACCGGTCGACGAGTTGAAGGCGGCGAGTTCGGCTCAGGTGGGCGGGCCCAACATCTGACTGTTGACACCACCCTGGCGGGCAATACGGCCATGCGGCGATCGCGCCAAGCGCGTAACCTGGGGTGATGACCATGACATCGGCGTCCGCGGTTCCTGCTCCTCCGACCGCGCCTTTCGGCACGTTGTTCGGCTCGGTGATGTCCCACATCCGCTTCGCGGACGGGGCGTGGGGCGAGCGGGTGCTGGGACCGGTCCAGCCCTTCTCGTTCCATCCCGCCGCCCACGTGCTCCACTACGGCAGCGCCTGTTTCGAGGGACTCAAGGCCCATCGCGGGCTTGACGGTGTCGTGCGTATCTTCCGGGCTGAAGCCCACGTCGCCCGCATGCGCAACTCGGCGGAACTGCTCTGCCTGCCCCAGCCCGACACCGACGTACTCACGGCCATGCTTCACGAGGTGACTGCGGCGAACAACGCCGAGGTGCCTGCCGCACCGGGCTCGCTGTATCTCCGCCCGACGCTGATCGGTACCGAGGAGAACATCGGAGCCGCCGCCTCTCCGTCGAACTCGGCCCTGTTGTTCGTACTGGCCAGCCCGGTCGGCGACTACTTCTCGGGTGGCATCCGGCCCCTGGGTATCGCCATCGAAACCGACCAGCCCCGGACCACACCCCAGTTCGGGATGGTCAAGTCGGGGGCCAACTACGTCATGGCCCTGCGCCCGACGCTCGAAGCAAAAGCGCGCCTCGGCATCGACCAGGTGTTGTTCTGCCCGGACGGCATCGTGCAGGAGACCGGGGCATCGAACTTCATGCTGATCGATGCCGAGCGGGTGATCACCCCCGCGCTCACCACGTCGTTCCTGCACGGGGTGACCCGCAACTCGCTGCTACAGATCGCCAGGGACCTCGGCTACCAGGTGGAAGAGCGCGAGGTCACCGTCGACGAGGTGATCGAGTGGGCCAAGCGTCCCGACGGCGAGGCCGGCCTCTCGGGCACGGCCGCGGTGCTGTCTCCGGTCGGCCGCTTCGTTCACGACGGTGAGTCAGTGGCCGTTGGCACGGGCGGTATCGGCGAGCACACGATGAAGTTGCGCGCCGCCCTCACCGACCTGCATACCGGCGCGACCCCCGACCCCTACGGCTGGCTGACCGAGGCCTGACCGCGATCCAGCCGCCCGGTCGGCTCCCGGTGGGTTGGATTCATACGGAGCAATTCGACAGGTCGACGACTTCGCGTCACATGCGCACAGGTGGAAGGCTGCAGGGATGAGCGCATCCCAGGTCCCGGTAGCCGACGGGTTGTGGCGGGTTGTCGACGACGAACCGCGATTGATCGGATCGCGCTGCGGTGCCTGTGGTGAGACGCGATTCCCGGTCCAGGGATCGTGTGCCCGCTGCGCCGGTACCGAGATGGAGACCGTAGATCTGCCGACTAACGGCACATTGTGGAGTTGGACGGTGCAGGGCTTCCTGCCGAAGAATCCACCGTACGCCGGCCGTGAAACCGCGCTCGATTTCGTGCCGTACGGCGTGGGCTACGTCGATCTGCCCGGCGCCTGCATCGTCGAGTCCCGACTCACCGAGAACCGGGCGGAGCATCTGCGCATCGAGATGCCCGTGAGACTGGTCCTGGTGCCGTTCACCACCGATGACGAGGGCCACGAGGTCCTCACGTTCGCGTTTGCCCCGGAGGATTGAAATGTCGGTCGCCATTGTCGGAATCGGGATCCACCCCTTCGGTCGTCATCAACTCAGCGGTATGGAGCAGGGAGCCGTTGCCGTGCGCGGTGCCCTCGCCGATGCCGGTATCGGTTGGGCCGACGTGCAGTACGCCTTCGGCGGGTCGGCGGCGGCGGGCAACGCCGACACGATGGTCTCGGCCCTCGGGCTCACCGGGCTGCCGTTCATCAACGTCGCCAATGGGTGTGCCACGGGTGGATCGGCCCTGATCAGCGCCTACAACGCGATCAATGCCGGTGCCGCCGACGTGGTCATGGTGATCGGCTTCGACAAGCACCCCCGCGGCGCATTCGACCCCGATCCGGCCGAATACGGTCTCGATCAGTGGTACGGCGATTCGGGATTGATGATCACCACCCAGTTCTTCGGGATGAAGATCCAGCGGTACATGCACGATCATGCCATCACCAACTCGACCCTGGCCAAGGTGTCGGTGAAGAACTTTCGCAACGGCTCGATGAACGAGAACGCCTGGCGTCGCAAGCCACTCAGCGAGGAGGAGGTGCTCAACTCGACGATGCTGTCGAACCCCTTGACGCAGTACATGTTCTGTTCACCGGGCGAGGGCGCCGTCGCCCTCGTGCTGGCCCGGGCCGAGATCGCCGCCCGCTATGCCGAGCGGCCGGTGTATCTGAAGTCGGCCGTACTTCGCAGCCGCCCGTTTGGCAGCTTCGAGGTGTTCAGTCCTCATCTCGCTCCCGAACGGGGCGACAGCCCGTCGGTCGCCGCGGCGCGCGGGGCGTTCGAGATGGCCGGCATCGGACCCGACGAGATCGATGTCGCCCAGGTTCAGGACACCGAATCGGGGGCGGAGATCATGCATATGGCCGAAACCGGGCTGTGCGAGCATGGCGCGCAAGAGGACATGATCCAACTCGGCGAGACCGACATCGGCGGGCGGCTTCCGATCAATACCGACGGGGGCTGCCTGGCCAACGGCGAGCCGATCGGTGCTTCGGGACTTCGCCAGGTCTACGAGAGCGTCGTGCAACTGCGTGGGGCTGCGGGCGCCCGCCAGGTTCCGGGTGAACCGCGTACGGCGTTCACCCACGTCTACGGTGCCCCGGGAATCAGCGCCTGCACGGTGCTTACCCGCTGACTTCCCCGACGTGCCTATCGAGTCGCCCGAGCGGCCCGGATTACTGGCCGGGGGTGAGGGCGACGTGGTTGGTGGAATCGATCAGGGCGTCGAATGTGAAGTGCTCGCCGGTCTCGCCGACTGCGGTGCAGGTGAAGACGGTTCCGACCTGGATGTTGCCCGGCCTGTCGCAGGCGATGTCCCGCAGCGTGGTGCCGTTGGCTACCGCTTCGTTTGTCAACGCCGTCACAGCCAGCTTCTGGAACTCCTGTGGCGTGGGGGCCCGGTTGCAGCCGGTCATCACCACGACCGCTACCGTCACGATGGCGGCGGGCGACAGCGGCCCTGCGGTCGGCCGAAGGCGATGTCGAGCGGTCACAGACGAGTCAACCTAGTCGCCGGGTCGGTGCTTGCGACGTTCAGCTGCCATGCTCCGACGATGGCTCCTTCACCCCACACCATCGCCGCCAACAAGCAACTGGTCGAACGCTTCTGGGAGGCGCTCGGTCGGCGGGACTTCGACGCCGTCGGCGCAATGATGGCTGACGACGGCCACTATATCGACGTCCCACTGGTCGGCGCGGAGGACGGGGCTCGTGGCCCGGTCGAGGTGGCGGCGAGACTACGGCTCGGTATCGAGCCGCTGGAACGGTATGTGCTCCATCCCGGGCCGATCGTCGCCGAAGGCGACATGGTGATCACCGAGCATCGCGAGGAATGGTTCTGGGGCACCGGCGAATACGCCAACGTGCGGTTCTGCTCGGTGATGGAGGTCCGTGACGGCAAGGTGCAGCGGTGGTGGGATTACGTCGACATCGGCCAATTGGTGGGTTCGGCTCCCGCCTGGTGGATGGAACACATCGCCAAGGGGTACCGCTGACGGCCGAGCCGACCAGATCGTCGCAGTTTCGGGTCGTCGTGGTGGTTTCTGGTTGTCGCCTCAGCCGGCGGGATCGCTCAACCGAGGTCTCCGGCGGTGGTCGAGTCTCGGCGGTGCCTGAGCCGCGGTGTCGATGACAGCCATTGCTCGGACGCCAGACCCAACACGCCGCATTCGGCGAGGAGGGCGGGAAGGCCCTCGGCCCAGAAGTGGAGCTGACCCGTGCGGTCGAATCCGGGCAGACCGACGGTACGCGTGACAAGGAAGGCGACGATCAGCGCGCCGGCAAGGGCGGCTGCACCGGCCCACGCCTGCTGATCGCCGCTGGTCCACAGCCATGACGCCATGCTGACGCACACCGGTACGGCAAGTCCGATCATCAGAGCGATCAGCGGTGCGTCGCGCATGTGCGTCGGTAGTGCGACAAGATGCGCCGCAGCGGTGAGACACAACAGGGCAGTGGCCGCGCCGCAACGCAGCAGCTCGGTCGACGCGGTGTTCGTGGTTGATTTTGAACTTGACATTGCGCTCTCCGTGTTCGAGCCCGCAGGCCTATGACACGTTCGGGGGAGCCGTCAGGTTTGCCCGCGAAGAAGAGATGTCAATGAGAGGCCAGTTGATTACGCCGAGCGACGGGACCGGGAGTGTGCGTCCGTGGCGTGGGGGCCAACAGCGGCTGGATGGCGAGCATCAGGAATCCCACTTCCGCACAGAGCGCAGGGAATCCTTCCATCCAATGCGTGAGCGCACCGTGCTCGCCCAGTCCCGGCAGCCCGATTGTCCGGCTGATCATGAAGGCGCTGGCCATGGCCGTGACGAGGAGCGCCCCGGCCGTCCAGGCCCGGCGGTCGTCCCCGATCGACATCCAGATGGCCAGACCCACACACACCGGGAAGGACAGGCCGAACAGGATGCCGATGTAGAGCTGAGCGTCGAGATACTCGGGTGTCTTGAACACGTGGAGTACACCCGTGCCGATCAAGGCTGCCGCCGCCAAGCCCCGGCGAAACTCCGACGCTCCCGTGCTGTATCCGCTCGCCACAGTTCTTCCTCTCGGTAGTGCCCGCTCGCAGGATCACACGCAGAGCGTCTATCGGAGGTTTGGCATATGACGAAATGATGACGACCACGCCGCCCGCCGGTGAACGTGACGTCAGGTGACGTGAACTCAGAGCGGCTGCTTCCAACCGTTGCGATAGGCGATCTTGGCGACGGGCAGACGGGAGCCAGGTTTGAAATCGTCACCCGTGTAGTACGCCACGGGCGTCAACGCCACTTGGCTGACGGTGTCGGGTATGCCGAGGAGCGCCGCCGCCTCGGCCTCGTAGCCCAGATGCAGTGTGGTCCAGGCAGTGCCGAGGCCACGGGAGCGGGCGGCGAGCATGAAGTTCCAGACGGCGGGGAGGATCGAGCCGTACCAGCCGGCCAGGCCGCCCTGGATGGCGTTCGGGTCGGGCCGTCCGAGCATGCACGGGATCACCAGAGCAGGGACGTCGTGCAGCACCTCGGCGAGGTGATCGGACGACGACATGATCGCCGCAGCGTCGGAGCGGCCGGTCTTGGCGACCAACTCCCGTTGAGCCGCCATATATGGGGCATAGGCCCGCCGATACAGCTCGGCAATACCCAGCTTGAGGTCGGGGTCGTCGACGATCAACCACCGCCACTGCTGCACGTTGCCGCCGGCCGGCGCCTGTGTCGCCACCCGGATGCAATCGGCGATCAGATCGGTGGGTACCGCTCGGCTGAGGTCGAGGCGCTTGCGGACCGCCCGCGTGGTCGTCAACAGGTGGTCGGTCTGAGTGAGGTCGAACGGCGTGTCCATCGCCCTACTGTACGGATCGGGCTGCCACGCCCGGGCCACACGGTTCGTCGACGGCGATGACGAGCCACCTCGACATTTACTTTGAAGTCCAAGTATCTTGGGCGGGTGACCTCACCACGCGAGCGCTGGCAGGAGGCCTTCGAGGCCTCCAAGATCCGTACCGCCGACTACTCGACCATGTCGGGTATTCCGCTCGAACCGGTCTACGGCCCGAGCGATGGCGAGTTCCCCGGGGAGTATCCCTACACCCGCGGGCCGTATGCCTCGATGTACCGCTCGAAGCTGTGGACGATGCGGATGTTCGCCGGGTTCGGCACCGCCGACGACACCAACTGGCGCTTCAAGGAGATCATCCGCTCAGGCGGTGACGGCCTGTCGACCGCCTTCGATATGCCCACCCTGATGGGGATCGACTCCGATGACGAGATGGCACTCGGCGAGGTCGGCCGGTGCGGCGTCGCCGTCGACACGCTCGCCGATATGGCGGACCTCTATGCCGGGATCGACCTCGGGGAGATCACGACCTCGATGACCATCAACGGCCCGGCCGCCGTGGTGATGGCGATGTTCGTCGCCCAGGCCGAGAAGTCCGGCGTCCACCGCTCCCGCCTCGGCGGCACGCTGCAGAACGACATTCTCAAGGAGTACCAGGCGCAGAAGGAATTCGTCTTCCCTCCCCGCCAGTCGATGCGGCTCGTGCGCGACACGATTGGATTCACCGCGGCGGAAATGCCCCGGTGGCATTCGATCTCGATCTCGGGTTACCACATCCGCGAGGCGGGCTCGACCGCCGTCGAGGAGCTGGCGTTCACGCTGGCCAACGGCTTCGCCTACGTCGAGTTGGCAGTTGCCGCCGGGCTGCCGATCGACTCGTTCGCCCCTCGCCTGAGCTTCTTCTTCAACGCCCACATCGACTTCTTCGAGGAGATCGCCAAGTACCGCGCCGCCCGGCGCATCTGGTCCCGCTGGCTGCGCGATCGCTATGGCGCACAGCTCGAACGGTCGTTGCAGCTGCGTTTCCACACCCAGACCGCCGGCGTGTCGCTCACCGCCCAGCAACCCGAGGTCAACATCGTCCGCACCGCGATCGAGGCCCTCGCCGGGGTGCTCGGCGGGACGCAGTCGTTGCACACCAACTCGATGGACGAGGCGATCGCGCTGCCCACCGAAAAGGCGGCTCGCATCGCCCTGCGCACCCAGCAGGTGATTGCCAACGAAACGAACGTCGCCCACGTGGCCGACCCGCTCGGTGGCTCGTACTTCGTCGAATCGCTGACCGACGAGGTCGAGCGGCAGGCCGAGGAGATCTTCGCCCATCTCGAACGATTGGGTGGGGGCTCGATGCTCGAGGGGGTGATCACGGGAATCGAGGAGAACTGGTTTCAGGGTCGCATCGCCGATTCGGCGTACGAGTTGGAGCGCAAGTTCAACCGCGGGGAGCGAATCGTCGTCGGCGTCAATCGCTTCACCGAGGGCAACGATGACGACTCGCTCGACATCCTGTCGATCACCAATGAGGACGAGGCCCGCCAGCTCAAGCGCCTCGACATCATCAAGGCCGACCGCAATCAGGCCGCCGTCGACGACGCCTTGGCCCGTCTGGCCACCGAGGCCGCCGATCCCGAGGTCAACCTGATGCCGGCCCTCATCGACGCCGTCGCAACGTATGCGACCCTCGGCGAAGTGATGGGCACGATGGGCAAGGTCTTCGGCAGGCACGTCGAGGTCCCCACCATCTGATCCGCCGTCGGCCGACTGGATCTCGTCGGACGAGGTTGAGTCAAATCGGATAGACGACAGTCCACGCGCCGACCGCACCACTCTCTGTAGAACTGCTCAGCGACGCGCCCCGGAACTGGGTCGATCGGACCAGTTTCGCTTGCGGGCCGAGGTTCTCGCCCACGTTGAGCGTCGGAGGGGCAGCCCGGGAGATACTCTCGAATCTCGGTGCAGGGGGGAGTCCGGTCGCCATCGGGGGCGCCGGCTCTTCCGGCGACCAGAGGATGTGTGGTGTGCAAAACCCTCGGCGTTGCAGATGGTTGATGGCGGTAGTCGTGCTCGTGCCGTGGTGTGTCGGCGCGCCGACGGTGTCGTCGGCGGCGATTCCGATCGTGGCGAACCCCACGCTGCTGTCGTTTCGCCGGTTGGTGACCAACCCGTTTCCCGGAGGGGTGACCACTCCGGTCGGCGACGCCGAAGGTCTGGCGTTCGATCCGGTGCGTAACACCCTCTGGCTCGCCGACGACACACTTGGGCAGGCCTTGGAGATCGACTATGCGACCGGCCAGTTGCGCACGGTCGTGTCGGCCAACCAGTTCGCGGCGGTCCCGGCATACGGAGTCGGGCCCGTCGCCGGTCCCGATCGCATCGGTGACAACGAGGGGCTCGCCTACGATGCGGATGCCGACACGATGTACATGTTCTCCGGACCGTGCTGCAGCGCTCATCCGCATCTTCCGGCGGCCTACCGGTTCATGCGCAAGTCACCGGGCGGCCCGTTGCTGCCCGAGTCGTACCAGCCGATCGGCGATCCGGTGCACGATTTCAGCGGGGCGGCTGTGCTCAACGGCAAGATCTATGTGAGTGGCAGCAAGGCGCTCTACACCTACGACTACCCGTCCGACGCGGTGTCGGGTCCGGTCGCCGACCTGCCGTTCGTCTCGGGCACGGTGACCGGGTTGGGGTTCTCGCCCGATGGGCACGATCTGTGGTTGACCAACACGTCCAATGACCTGTGGCGCCTGTCGGTGCCCGGGTTCACCCCGGTGCCGCACTACTACTGGAGCGATCTCAGGCCGTGGGGAATCCGCGATGGGCGCGCCGTCGAGGTGGTCGGCGACCAGTTGGTGATCGCCGACGGCTACGACAGTTACGGGTCGACGAATCCGGATCGTCATGCGATCCATGTGCTCGGGTTCAACGACCCGCCCCCGCCGCCGACCACCACCACGACGACAACTACCACGACGTCGACAACGACGACGACTCAACCTCCGTCGACGACCTCCGGCGCCACCACAACCACGGCCGTGCCGCCTCCGGTGGGGGTGTTGCCGTCGGCATTCGTCGGGGTGACGCCGGCCCGGCTGATGGACACCCGCTCGGCGCCGACGATCGACCAGCTCTATCAGGGCACCGGACGGGTCGGGCCCGGAGCCGTCACCCGCGTGCGGGTCGTAGGGCGGGCGGGTGTACCCGACTCCGGCGTCGGTGCAGTGGCGCTCAACCTGACGGCCGTCGGGCCGTCGGCAGATACCTATCTGACCGTGTGGCCCCGCGGGGCGACGCAGCCCGCGGCATCGAACCTCAACATCGCCCATGGAGACACCGTGCCGAACATGGTGATCGTGCCGGTCGGTGTCAACGGTGAGGTCGAGATCTACAACGATGCCGGGGCGGTTGACGTGCTCGTCGACGTGCTCGGGTGGCTCCCGGCGGGTGTGGGCTTTACCGGGGTCTCACCGGCCCGATTGCTCGATACCCGCAACTCGCCGACGATCGATGGCAGGTTCAGCGGTGTCGGCGCTCTCGGCGCCGGTGCGGTGGCTTCGCTGCCCGTCGTCGGGCGCGGTTCCGTGCCCGCATCCGGAGTCGGTGCCGTGGCATTGAACGTGACCGCCGTTGGCGCCACGGTCGACTCGTACCTCACGGTCTGGCCGGCAGGGGTCCGCCCGGTGGCGTCGAACGTCAACGTCACGGCCGGTGAAACGGTGGCCAACATGGTGGTCGTGCCCGTCGCAGCCGACGGATCCGTGCAGCTGTACAACGACGCAGGACGCGTCGATGTGGTGGTCGATGTGCTCGGCTGGTTCGCTGCGCCGAGCGGGTTCACGCCGCTGTCCGGGGCTCGGCTGATGGACACCCGTGATGCCGCAACGGTCGACGGGCTGTTCCGCCACGGTGGGCCATTGTCCGCCGATGGGACGACATCGGTGCGAGTGGTCGGACGCGGCGGTGTACCGGCCGCCGGCGTGGGGGCGGTGGTGCTGAACGTCACCGCGGTCGCCCCGACCAAGACGTCGTACCTGACGGTGTGGCCGACGGGCCGGAGCCGCCCGACCGCCTCGAACCTCAACCTCGCCCCCGGCCGCACCGCGCCGAACATGGTCATCGTCCCCGTCGGCACCGATGGCACGGTGTCGTTGTACGACGAAACGGGATCGGTGGATCTCGTGGTCGACGTCCTCGGGTGGTTCCCGGCCTCGTAGTGCACCCGGGGAGAACGACCCCGAGTCAGCGACGATCTTGCGGTTGTCTGATCCCGCTTGGCGGTGATCCGTTCGGCTCAAAGCGATATCTAGCAGGTGAAATCAATGATCCCTGCGAAGAGCGTCGTCGCCCTCACCAGTAAGCTCGCAGGAAACGCTATGCGTAGTATTGTTTCCTCTTTGAGTGATGGTGGGCTATGAAACGACGATTGATCCTGGCGATGACCATTGCCTCGCTGTCGATGACCGGGGTCGTTGCTGACGACGTGAGCGCTGCTGGGCCCGCCGGCCCGCCGCTCTACCCGTTCCCGACGATCGAACTGAGCCGCAAGATCAGCACCTACGGATTCACCGGCAAGATCAAGCACCCGGGTGATGTGGAGGGCACGGCGTACGACCCGGTGCGAAACTCGATCTGGATGGCCGACGACTCCAAGCATGTGCTGTACGAGGTCGACTTCACCACCGGAGCACACAAGCGCACGATCTCCCAGGCCGATCTGGCGGCGGCGCTCGAATACGTGGCGGGTGGGCCCAACGGACCGGCGACGGCAACCACCCTTCGCGCCGCCGACCTCGAGGGAATGGCGTACGACGAGGTCAACGACGTGCTCTACGCCATCGCCGGGCCGTGCTGCCCCGGCAAGCAGCACATTCCAGCGGTGTTCCGCCTCACGCGTGACCCGATCACCCAGGAGTTCGTCGTCGACAGCTTCCAGACGCTGTCGAACATCCTGCAAAACGACTACAGCGGAGCCGGAGCAACTGGCGGTCAGCTGTTCTTCGGGTATGGAGACAAGTTGATCGCCTACGACTACGGCACCAATACGCAGTCGGCGCCGACCGCTCCGATGTCGGTGGATGGCAAGATCAACGGCATCGGTTTCTCGCAGGACGGAACCCAGTTGTGGGTGACGACCTCGAACGAAACCCTCCAACGGTTCTCGTGGCCGAGCGGATCACTGGAGTTCGAGCATTCGATCAAACTGAAGACCCTCGGTTTCATCGACAGCCGCGCCGTCGAGGTGGTCGGCGATCAACTGGTGATCGCCGACGGCTACGACGGGTACCCGCCGAATTCCCCCGACGAGTTCGGTCTGCGCATCTTCAACGTCGGCCAGTCGGCTCCGACCGCGTCATTCACGATGACTCCTTCGATCGGCGGAGGGGCTCCGTTCACGGCGACCTTCCAGGACACGACGATCAACCGGCCCACCCTGCTCCACTGGGATTTCGGCGACGGACAGACGACCGATGTGCCGATCTCCTCGGGGATCGACGTCGTGTCGCCGACCCTGCCCGTCCAGCACACGTTTCAGGCGGCCGGGCCGTACACCGTGACCCTCACGGCGTCGAACCCGAACGGCTCGACCACCAGTTCGACCCAGTTGGTCGTGACGTCGGCACCGTCGGCCGGCTTCACGGCGACACCGGCGACCGGAATCGCTCCCCTGTCCGTCGCCTTCGCCGATACCTCGGTGAGCCCCACCGCCTTCGTCTCGCGGACATGGAACTTCGGCGACACCTCGCCAACGGTCTCGTCGAACACCACCCCGACCCATGTCTATGCGCAGCCGGGTGTCTATACGGCAATCCTGACGGTCGCCAACGGTCAAGGCACCAGTTCGGCCGCCCGCGTGATCTCGGTGAACGGCCCGCCGATCGCCGCCTTCACGACCGATCGGGTGGCCGGGGCGGCGGCGCTCGAGGTATCGTTCACCGACACCTCGTCGGGATTCCCGCATCCGACGACATGGGAGTGGAACTTCGGCGACGGTACGCCGCTGAACAACGATCCCGATCCCGGCCACCTGTTCGAGTTCCCCGGAGTGTACACGGTGCAACTCACCGTCTCGAACGGCAATGGCACCACGACGACGGCCAAGACCATCACGGTCAGCGGAGGATTCAAGGGCCTCGCCCCGATCCGTCTGATGGACACGCGCCGCGGTGCGACCACGATCGACGGGCTGTACCAGGGCGAAGGCTCGATCGGCGGTGGCCTGGTCCGTTCCGTGCGGGTGACCGGTCGAGGCGGAGTCCCCGAGGCCGGTGTCGGCTCGGTTGTCCTCAACGTCACCGCCGTCGGCCCGACGGCCCGGTCGTACCTGACGGTCTGGCCGCAGGGCAAGCCGCGGCCCAATGCCTCGAATCTCAACTTCGTCGGGGGAAAGACGATCCCGAACATGGTGATCGTGCCGGCGGGAGCCGGTGGCAACGTGTCGATCTTCAACGAGATGGGCAACACCGATGTCATCGTCGACCTACTCGGTTGGTTCCCCTCGGGCCCGGTATTCACCGGGCTGACCCCGGCACGCCTGATGGACACCCGCAACTCCTCGACGATCGACGGCAGATTCCAGAACACCGGCCCCGTAGGTCCCGCCTCATCCAAGGTCGTGCAGGTGCTCGGCCGCGGCGGCGTGCCGGCCGACCCGTCGATCGTCGGATCGATCGTGCTCAACGTCACGGCCACGAATACGACATCATCGTCGTATCTCACGGTCTGGCCGACGGGTCGTACCCGGCCGAACGCCTCGAACATCAACTGGGTGCCCGGTGACACGATTCCGAACATGGTGGTGGTCCCCGTGCCCGACGACGGTCGACTTTCGTTGTACAACGAGGCGGGAACCGCTGACCTGATCGTCGACGTCCTCGGATGGTTCCCCAAGGGGCCGGCATTCACCGGCCTGCCGCCCGCCCGGCTGATGGACACCCGGGCCAACGTCCAGACGATCGACGGCCTGTTCCGTTCGCAGGGCCCGCTCGCCCCCGGTGAGACCCGGATCGTCAAGGTGGCCGGGCGTGATGGAAGCGGTGTACCTGCCGACGCCACCGGATCGATCGCGCTCAATGTGACGGTGACCAACCCCACCGCCGTCTCATTCCTGACGGTGTTCCCGAGCGGATCGCCGCGACCGAACGCATCGAATCTGAACTTCGTCGGCGGCCAGTCGGTGGCGAACATGGTCATCGTTCCGATCGGGCCCAGCGGCGAAGTGTCGATCTTCAACGAGTCGGGTTCCACCGATGTCGTCGTGGACGTGCTCGGGTGGTTCGCTCCGCCGGTGTAAGGCTCCTTGAGCACGACGTACCGAGTCGGCCGCACTAATGACCACGTTCTAGATGGCTGAAGCGTTTGGTCTTCACGAAGGGTGACTCCAATACGCATCGATCGGCCCAATCTCGGTCGAATCGGCTGATTTCGGCGAGCCTGAGCGTTACCCTCCGAATCACTATCCCGTAGGGTTTCTCGCGGCCTGGTGCAGGTCCACGACCCGTTCTCCACCTATCAGAAGGCGGATACATGAATCAGTTCTGGAAGCGCTCGACGGCTGTCGCCGTGCTCAGCGCATCGATCCTCGTGAGCACAGGCGGAGTGGACGTTCAATCGGCCCACGCCGCGCCTCCGACCGGTGGGCAGATGGCCCTGCAACCGATCGGCACGATCCAGACGTCGCCGTTCCTCGGCGTGAGTCCGCCGGTGCGACCCGGCGACATCGAGGATCTGGCCTACGATCCGGTACGCAAGTCGTTGTGGATGCCCGACGATTCCAAGTCGCGGCTGTACGAGGTGGAGTTCGGCACCAACGGCGCATTCGAGAGCGGCCGACTGCTCAGCACGATCACGCGCGACCAACTGGCTGCGGCGCCGCAGTACCTCAATCCCGGCGTACTCGCCGGCACGATTCACGCCGCCGACCTCGAGGCGATGGCGTACGACCCGATCGCCGATGTCATGTACGCCTTCGCCGGGCCGTGCTGCACCGGTCTGCAGAAGCCGGCAGTTTTCCGGCTCAACCGCCCGGGGGGTCCAGGCACCGCGTTGAAGGTGCTCGACTTCCAAGAGCTGACCGACCCGATCCACGACTTCAGCGGAGTCGGTGTGGTGGTCAACGGCGGCGTCGCCGAGATCTGGGCCGGCTACCAGCACAACCTGTACCGCTACCACTATGTGGCGGAGGGTCTCCACCCGGCGAACAGCTTCGAGGCGGCATCGGTCGCCCTGCCCCTGTACCAGCTTGGATACATCAACGGGGTGAGCTTCTCCGACGACGGCAAGCAGGTCTGGGTGACCACCGACAACGAGCGGATCATCCGGTACGCCTGGCCCGTCCCGCAAGGGTTTCCGAACAACCAGGCCGCCCCGACCAACGATCAGATGGACCCCCGGGTCCTCGGCATCCCCGACACGCGGGCCATCGCCCTGGTCGGTTCGAAGCTGGCCGTCGCCGACGGGTACGACTTCTACCCGATCCATGGCATCCAGGAGTTCCAGATCCACGTCTACGAGGTGACCGCGCTCCCGCCGATCGCTTCGTTCACGGCTGCGCCGACCACCGTCGGCGCAGGTGGCACGGTCTCGTTCCAGGACACGTCGACCCGTCGCCCGACCTCGGTCACCTGGGACTTCGGTGACGGCAGTGCTGCGGTGACGGTGGCGACGCCCGACCTGCTCCCGCCGCCGGTCACGCCGCCGCCGAATCCGCGTCCGCCATACGTCCCCTACGCCCCGGCTCCCGTGACCCACAAGTACACCGCAGTAGGACCGCACACGGTGACGCTGGTCGCCCACAACGCGAACGCCCCCTTCGACTCGGCGATCACAGCGGTGATCACCGTCAACGCAGGTCCGGCGGCCGACTTCACAATGACACCATCGACCGGACCCGCGCCGCTGACGGTGAACTTCGCCGACAACTCGACGCAGGGGACTGCACCGACGTCATGGGCGTGGGACTTCGGCGACGGAGCGACGGGCTCGACGTCCACGGCACAGAACCCGACTTACGTCTACCAGAAGTCGGGCGTCTACACCGTGACGTTCACCGCCTCGAATGCCCAGGGATCGAGCACCATCACCAAGCAGGTGACCGTGACCGGCCCGCCGTCGGCCAACTTCTCGATCGACGCTCCTGGCGGGGTCGCCCCGGTGACCGTCGGGTTCACGAACCTGTCGATCGGCGTTCCCGACATCACCGCCTACAAGTGGGACTTCGGTGACGGCACCACGTCGACGAGATCATCGGACTCCCACCTGTATCTCAAGGGCGGCCAGTTCATCGTCACCTTGACGGTGACCAATGCCAATGGTTCTGCCTCTATCTCCAAGCCCGTCACCGTGGCGAGCGGAACTCGTTTCATCGGCGTCAACCCGGCACGCCTGATGGATACCCGCCAGTCGTCGACGATCGACAATCGGTTCAGCGGTGAAGGCCCGATCGGTCCCAATGCCGTTCGCACCTTGACGGTGACGGGTCGCGGTGACTCGGTGCCCGCTACCGGCATCGGCGCCGTGGCGCTGAACGTCACCGCCATCGGGCCGACGGCTGCGTCATACCTGACCGTGTGGCCAACCGGGGCGGAGCGGCCGAATGCGTCGAACCTCAACTTCGTCGCCGATCAGACCATTCCCAATATGGTCATCGTGCCGGTGGGAGCGAACGGGCAGATCGACATCTACAACGAGTCGGGCACCGTCAATGTGGCGGTCGACATCCTCGGGTTCTTCCCGGTCGGCCCGTCGTTCAACGGCATCACCCCCGAGCGATTCATGGACACCCGTGCCGGTGGCAATACCAAGGATCATCAGTTCCAGGCCGGCGGCCCCCTCGGTGCCGGGGCGATCAACCTGAAGATCGCCGGCCGTAATGGGGTGCCGGGGGGCGGCGTCGCCGGCTCCGTGGCGCTCAACGTCACCGTGGTCAATCCGACGGACATCTCCTATCTGACGGTCTGGGCGAAGGGAACGACGCAACCCAACGCTTCGAACCTGAACTTCGCACCGGGAACGACGATCCCGAACATGGTCATCGTTCCCATGTCGGGTAGCGGCGAGATCTCGATCTTCAACTCGCTGGGGACCACGGACGTCATCGTCGACGTGCTCGGATGGTTCCCGGCCGGTTCGTCCGACGCGCTGCGGGGTCTCACCCCGTCCCGGGTGTTCGACAGCCGCCAGCCCGGCGGTCGCACCGAGGACGGCGCGTATGCGGCCGGCGGGGTGCTTGGTGCCGGCCAGCAGGTGACGTTCAAGATCCTCGGTCGCGGCGGCGTGCCGACCGGCGGAATCGGGTCGGTGGCGCTCAACGTCACGGCGGTCGGGCCGACGGCCGAGTCGTACCTGACGGTCTGGCCCGGCGGTACCCCTCAGCCCAACGCGTCGAACCTGAACTACGTCGCCGGGACGATCATCCCGAACATGGTCATCGTTCCGGTCGGACCCAAGGGTGAGATCGGGTTGTTCAATGCCTTCGGCAGCACCGACGTCATCGTCGATGTGCTCGGGTACTTCCCCGGCTGATTCAACCGGACCTTCGTGTCGATGGCCGTCACCTTCGGGTGGCGGCCATCGGTCGTTTCCCCTCGATCCGCCGACCCGCACCCCCGAAGCCCGGACCGCTTCGGCCGCCCGTCCGCTCGATCGCTCAGAGGGCGGGCAGTTTGAGCAGCAGGGACTGCAGCAGCAGGGACTCGTTGGGGTTGCGGTCGATTGCTTCCATCGCCGTATGGAGTTCGGAGACCGCCCCGACGACACGATCGGGGAACCGGGCGTCGCCGGCCACGAGCGCGTCACGGTAGGTGCGGGCGATCTCGGTGAGGCCCGAGCGCAGTTCGTCCGCCCGGTGGCGGCGCAGTTCGCGCTTGTGACGTTCCTCGATGCCCTTGCGACCGGCGCCGCGCTCCCCGCTGCGCGCCACCAGGGCGTCCAGAGCGGCCACCTCAGCGGTCTGACGGGCCTTGAGCGGCTCGGCGGCTCCCTCGATGGCCTCCAGCAGGGCACGCGCCGTACGTGCCGCCCGGAAGCCCGACCCGTCGAGTTGCCGCGGAACGGCGGCGAACGTCGCCCGGCGGGCTTCGAGCCCCGGGTCCGAGGCGAGCAAGCGCGCCCGGTCGAGGTTGCCATTGGCTGACGCGGCCGCGCGCCCGGCGAGACCGGGCTCGATGCCGACGGCGATCAACGCATTGGTCACCGACTCGTCGGTGAGCGGTCGGAACTCCACCCGTACGCAACGCGAGGCGATCGTCACCAACTCGGGGGGCATCTGATCGGCGAGAATCAGGAACACCGTGCTCGGGGCGGGTTCCTCGATGGTCTTGAGCAGCACCGCGGCCCCCTCGGCCGACAGCAGATGAAACTCGTGGAGGATGAGGACCTTGCGTCGGCCTTCGATCGGCGACATCGCTGCGGCCCGGACGATATCGAGTGCCTGGGCCTTGAGGATCGACGCTCCGACGCGCTCGATCTCGACCACATCAGGGTGTTCGCCGGCGAGCGCCAGGCGGGCGCTGCGGCCGTCGGTCTCGCCTTCCGGTGTCACCAGCGCCCCGGCGAACGCCCGGGCGGTGCTGCGCTTGCCCGAACCGGTGGGGCCGGTGAGCAGGTACGCGTGGACCGGGTCGCCCGCCGATGCCTGCAGCACTGCAACGGCCCGGGGTTGGCCGACCACCGCGGCCCACGCGTGGTCGAGAGTCTCCGAGACGTTGCCGGTCATGCCGTTGCCGGTCATATCGACAGCCGCTCGCGCACGATGTCGCGGATTTGCAGGGCGACCACGTCGCGGTCGCGCTCGCCGTTGACGATCGCCCATCGTTGTGGGTCGGCATTGGCCATGCGGTGGAAGCCGGCGAGGACGCGCTGGTGGAATTCGGGCCCCGCCCGCTCGAAGCGATCGAGGTCGCGCTTGCGCATCCGCCGCTCCAGCGTCCGCGGCGAGACATCGATGAAGATGACCAACTCCGGCCACCGTCCGTCGATCGCCCAGTGATTGATCGCCCGCACGGTGTCGTAGGGGAGGCCGCGCCCGTCGGCCTGGTAGGCGAGCGAGGAGTAGACCGATCGGTCGCTGACGACGTGGCGCCCGGCGGTGAGTGCAGGTTCGACGACCTCGGCGAGGTGCTGGGCCCGATCGGCGGCGATCAACAGCGCCTCGGCCTTGTCGTCCAGATCGTTGTTGGCGGGATCGGCGAGAATCGACCGGATCAGCGCGCCAATGCGGGTGCCGCCATGCTCGCGGGTGACCACGGCCCCGAGCGCCTCGCCCAGTTGGCGGGCATGGGTCGACTTACCGCAGCCCTCTGCGCCCTCGAAGGCGATGTACCGTGCCGCTGTACCGCTTGTCATGCGGCCTCGACGATATCGACCTGCCGGAGTATCGCCTGCGGAGTATCGCCTGCCGGAGTTGCTCAGGCCTTCTTCGCCACGGGCTTGCGAGCTGTCGGCTTCTTGGCGGCCGCCGCCTTTTGTACGGCGGGTGCCTTCTTCGTGGCGGGCGCCTTCTTTGCAGCGGGTGATCGTCCGGCGGCCGCCTTGGCCTTCTTGGCCGGAGCGCCCCCCTTCTCGATGATCTGCTCCCGGCGAATGGCCAGGAGCTCGTAGGCGCGTTCGGGTGGCATCGCCTCGAGGCGGTCGCCCTTGGAAAGAGAGGCGTTCGTCTCCCCATCGGTGACGTACACGCCGAACTTGCCATCCTTGGCGAGGACGGCGCGGCCCGACACGGGATCGTCGCCGAACTCGCGCAGCGGGCCCTTGGCGGCCATGTTCGCCCCGCCCCCTCGCTTGAACACCTTGGGAAGGGTGAAGATTTTCGAGGCCTCGTCGAGGGTGATGGTGAGGAGCTTCTCCTCGTTGTCGATGTTGCGGAAGTCCTTGCCCTTCTGCACATATGGCCCGTACCGTCCGTTGTTGGCGAGGATCTCCACGCCGTCGGAGGGGTCGAGGCCCAGGTTTCGGGGCAGCGAGAGCAGGTCCTTCGCATCGTCGACGGTGACCCGTTCGAGGGTCATCGTCTTGAAGAGCGACGACATCTTCGGCTTGTCGAGGCCGGGCGGTGCCGCCCCGGGCTCACCCCACTGGACGTACGGTCCGAAACGGCCGTTCTTGGCGAACACCGGCAGCCCGTCGAGGAAACCGATCGGCTCGTCGGACTTCGGGATGGCCAGCAGCTTCAGTGCCATGTCGACCGTCAGCTCATCGGGGGCGAGGTCGTCGGGAACGCTGGCGGTGTCTTCGCCGCGCTTGACGTACGGGCCGTACTTGCCGGGCTTGACCACGATCAGGTTGCCGTGGGGGTCGAGACCGATCGGAAAGGTGTTGATTTCGGCGGCGTCGATCTCACCGAGGTTGTCGGCGACGAGGCGCTTGAGTCCGGGCATCTTGTCGTCGCCTTCGATGCCGAAGTAGAACTCGGCCAACCAGGCGCCCTTGCGCTTCTCGTTGCGCGAGATCGCATCGAGGTCGTGGTCGAGGCGGGCGGTGAAGTCGTAGTCGACCAGTTCGTCGAAATGCTTCTCCATCAGCCCGATCACCGCGAACGCCGTCCAGGTGGGAACGAGCGCCTGGCCCTTCTTCCACACATACCCACGGTCCTGCACGGTCTGGATGATCGACGCCCATGTCGATGGTCGACCGATCTCGAGTTCCTCGAGCTTCTTGACCAGTGATGCCTCGGTATAGCGGGCCGGGGGGCTGGTGGCGTGGCCGTTGGGCGTGAGTGAGGAGACGGCGAGCGGATCGCCTGCTTTCAGCAGGGGCAGCAGCGCCTCCTTCTCGTCGCTCGTATCGTCGTCGGTCGACTCGACGTAGACCTGTCGGTAGCCCGGAAACGTGATCGTGGTGCCCGAGGCGGCGAACTCGGCGTCGACTCCGGCTGTCGGCGCCGCAGCGATCGCACCGAGGCGGATCGACACGGTGGTACCCACGGCGTCGGCCATCTGCGAGGCGAGGGTGCGCTGCCAGATGAGCCGATAGAGCGACATCTCCTGGCCGTTGAGTTCGGTGGCCAGTTGCTCCGGGGCGCGCAGTGGCGTGGTCGGGCGAATGGCCTCGTGGGCTTCCTGGGCGTTCTTCACCTTGGTGGTGAA
>JANMJD010000443.1:0-13318 GCA_031371195.1 Actinomycetes bacterium
GGTCGCCGACCCGCACCGCCAGGGTCTTCTTTCCGGCCACCGTGTCGGTCGGAATGTCTCGCAGGTTGTTGACCACCAGTAGCCCGCAGGCGAGCAGGCCCACGGGGACCGCGGCGGCAATCGACGGACCGGTCACCCGCTCGATCAACACGTAGGTGGTGCCGACTGTCGCCACCAGCCCGAAGAAGACGAACACGAACAGCTCGCCGAAGCCGTAATAGCCGTAGGGCTTGGGTCCTCCGGTGTAGAACCAGCCGGCGGCCATGGCTGCGGCGCCGACGACGAGCACCTCGGGACCGACGGCGATCGCCAACGCGCCACCGGCGATACCGGCGACGGCGAAGGCGAGGAGCGCGGCGCGTTTCACCGCCGCCGGTGAGGCCAGGCCGCCGGCCACCAACCGCACCGGTCCGACTCGACCCTCATCTGTTCCCTTCACCCCGTCGGAATAGTCGTTGGCATAATTGGTGGCCACCTGCAGCGCGAGCGAGACGACCGCAGCGGCCGCCAGTCGCCACCAGATCACTCCCCCTTCACCGACGGTGCACGCTGCGCCGACAGCAACCGGCACGATCGCCGCCGGCAGTGTGCGGGGTCGGGCGCCGGTGATCCATTTGCTTGCCACCGACGTAATGTCGCAGATGAGCTGTGTGTTCGCCACATGCAGCCTCGGATCCGATCGAGGGGACTGATCATGAGCGAGACGATTGCCGACCGACCGAGCGACGCGAGTGCCAACCGAACCGACGAGTTGTGGCGGCGCGGTGCCGGCGAGCTGGCCGGGATGATTCGGCGCGGCGATGTCACCAGCCGGGAGGTGATCGAGGCCCATCTGGAGCGAATCGGGCAGGTCAACGACCACTTGAACGCCATCGTGCGTGTGCTCGCCGATACGGCCCGGGCCGGCGCCGACGCGGCCGACGCCGCGGTGCGGGCGGGCGGTGCTCTCGGCCCGCTGCACGGTGTGCCGTTCACGGTGAAGGAGAACATCGACCTGGCCGGCACGGCGACGACGCAAGGCGTGAAGGCGATGGCCGACGCCGTATCGCCCCTCGACGCGCCGACGGTCGAACGGATGCGGGCGGCCGGAGCCATTCCGATCGGCCGCACCAACCTGCCCGACTTCGGGCTGCGGGTGCACACCGATTCCGATCTGCACGGCCGCACGCTCAACCCGTGGAACTCCGGGCGCACCGCAGGTGGATCGAGCGGCGGCGAGGCGGCATCGCTCGCCTCGGGGATGAGTCCGATCGGGCTCGGCAACGACCTGGGCGGATCGTTGCGCAATCCGGCCCACTGCTGCGGTATCGCCTCGATCAAACCATCGAGCGGCGTCGTACCCCATGCCACCGTCATCCCGCCTACCGACGACCCGTTGTCGCTGCAGGTCATGGCGGTCCAGGGCGTGATGGCTCGCCGGGTGGCCGATGTGCGCACCGGCCTGCTTGCCGTGGCCGGGCCGCACCGCCGAGATCCCCAGGCACTCCCGATCACCCTGACCGACGATGGCGGCCGTCGGCTGACCGTTGCCGTCGCCGCCGAGCCGCCGGGGGGCAGCACCCATCCCGGCGTAGCCGCGGCGATCCGGGCTGCGGCAGATGCCCTCACCGCGGCCGGTCATCGCGTTGTCGATGCCTGCCCGCCCGGCTACGCCGAGGCGATTCAGTTGTGGAGCACCGTGCTGATGGGCGACGTACGGGCGATGCGTCCACTGCTCGACATGGTCATGGGCGAGGGCGGTCGACGCTTCCTCGATGGTGCCGAGCAGGCCGTACCCCAGGCGTCGCCGGAGGCCGTATTCACCGGCTGGATCGCCCGTTCGGAGATGGCGCGGAATTGGCATGAGTGGTTCCAGGACCACGATGTACTGCTCACCCCCACCTGGACGCAGCCGGCCTTCGAACCCGACGCCGATCTGGCCGGGCCCGACGGCGCGCAGGCCACGTTCGAGTTGATGCGGCCGGTGTTGCCCGCCAACCTGCTCGGTCTGCCGGCAGCTGTGGTGTCGTGCGGGCTCGCCGACGGACTGCCCGTCGGCGCCCACGTCACCGGTCCGCGGTTCGCCGATCTTCGTTGTCTGGCGGTGGCCGAGGACATCGAGACGGCCCTTGCTCTCGCTCTTCCCATCGACCCTCGCTGACCTGGTCATAGGTCGTCGTCCGTGCGCCAACTGATCGCCATCGACCTACCCGGCGGTCCGGGCTTCGTCGATGCGCTGCGGGCGATCTGGGACGCGGGTGACGCGGCGTTCGTGGTCGATCAGCGGTTGCCGGCATCGGCGCGGGGCAAGCTGCTGCGGGCAATGGCCCCGGCGTTCATCATCAACGGCGACGGCCGCGCCAGGCTGCGCAGCTCCCGCTCCGTGGACGGGGGCGACGCCCTCGTAGTGGCCACGAGCGGCTCCGCCGGCGAACCGAAGGGGGTGGTGTTGACCCATTCGGCGGTCGAGGCTTCGGCTCGGGCGACGAGCTCCCGGCTGGACGTCGACGCCGGCGACCGCTGGCTGGCATGCCTGCCGCTCAGCCATATCGGCGGGCTGTCGGTCGTGACCCGGGCCTTGATCACCGACACGCCGCTGACGGTGCATCCCGGCTTCGATGCTGCGGCCGTGGATGCCGACGAGGCCACCTTGGTATCGCTGGTCGGCACCGCTCTGCGACGAATCGATGCGTTGCGGTTTCGGGTGATCGTCCTCGGCGGAAGCAAGCCACCGCTCGACCGGCCCCGCAACGCGGTGACCACCTACGGAATGACCGAGACCGGTTCGGGGGTCGTCTACGACGGCCGACTACTTGATGGAGTCGAGGTGCGCATCGACGACAGCGCTGAGATCTGGCTACGCGGGCCGATGCTGTTGCGCTGCTATCGCGACGACACCGATCCAGCGGTCGACGGCTGGTTGCCCACCGGCGATCTCGGTGCTTGGCTCCCCGACGGGCGCCTGCATGTCGACGGTCGGCGTGGCGATCTGATCATCACCGGTGGTGAGAACGTCTGGCCCGAGGCGGTCGAACGAGTGCTTGGCGACTTCATCGGCGTCGCCGATGTCGCCGTCTGGGGCGCGCCCGATGCCGAATGGGGTCAGGCCGTCACCGCCCTGGTCGTTACTCGGGCGGGGGCGGCACCGAGCCTGGAAGCCTTACGCGACCATGTGAAGGGTGAGCTGCCCGCATTCTGCGCACCCCGACGATTGGTGATCGTCGACGCACTTCCCCGCACCGCCCTCGGCAAGCTCCGCCGGGCCGACCTGGCCGGCCGCGTCGGCCACGTCGGATAGCGTGCGTCGACATGGGAGATCGTCTGCAGGGCAAGGTCACGCTGGTCACGGGAGCCGCGTCGGGGATCGGGCGGGGCATTGCCCGGCGCTTCGACGCCGAGGGGGCCTCGGTGGTCGCCGGCGACATCGATGCCGACGGCCTGCGTCGTTTGGCCGATGATCTGGGGGAACGCTGCCTGACCGCCATCTGCGACGTGACCGCCGAGGCCGACCTCGAGGCCTTGACCGCGCTCGCCATCGAACGGTTCGGCAGGCTCGATGTCGTCGTCGCCAACGCGGGCAAGGGCACCTATGCCCCGGTGGTCGACCAGACGCTCGAACAATGGCGCGAGATCATCGATCTGTGTCTCACCGGGGTGTTCCTCACCTTCAAGCACGCCGGCCGGGTGATCAGCGATGGCGGATCGATGATCGCCATCTCGTCGCTCAACGCCATCCAACCCTCGGCCGGCATGTCGGCGTACTGCGCGGCGAAGGCCGGGGTGGCGATGCTCACCCAGGTGACCGCCATGGAGCTCGGCGGACGGGGCATCCGGGTCAACGCCATCGCCCCAGGCCTGGTGGAGACGAACGCGACCGGCACGTTCTTCGAGCTTCCCGGCATCGTCGATGAGTTCGTCGAGAACACGACGGTCGGCCGCTTCGCCCAGCCCGACGATGTCGCCAACGTCGCTCTTTTCCTTGCCTCCGACGAGTCCACCTTCGTCTCGGGCAGCCTGTACTCCGTCGACGGCGGGGCGCGAACCAAGCGCTATCCCGACCTCCCCCGAGCGTTCGCCCGTCTGGCGGCTCCTACCTGAAGCGAGGCGCGGACCGAGCGGCGCTGGGTGAATGCCCAGGGTTACACCCCTCGGACCCCGGCGCCGCCATCGATGATGTAGGTGTCGCCGGTGATCCAGCTGGCTGCGTCCGAGGCGAGGAACACCGCCAGGTTGGCGATGTCCTGCGGCTCGCCGAGTCGCTTGAGCGGCATCTGCGCCGCCAACCGCTCGCCGTAGTTCTCGACCAGCACCGCGGCGAAATCGGTCTCCACCAGGCCCGGAGCGATACCCAGCACCCGATTCGGCCCGATCTCGCAGGCCAGTTGCCGGGTGAGGTGGATGAGCGCCGCCTTGGTCAGGTTGTAGACGCCGAGCCCGCCGGCGTCGGTGCGCAGACCACCGACCGAGGCGACGTTGATCACCACGCCCGGCTTGGCCTTGAGCGCCAGGTCGTACGCCGCCTGGGTCCAGAACAGAGGGCCGCGTAGGTTGACCTGGAAGGTCTTGTCGTAGCGCGACTCGTCGACGCCGAGGGTCGGCCCGTAGTAGGGGTTGGTCGCCGCGTTGTTGATCAGGATGTCGAGGGCGCCGAACCGCTCGAGCGTCGCCTCGATACATGCCCGCCCTGCGGCGTTGTCACCGGTGTTGGCGGCGTAGACCTCGACCTCGCCGTCCATCTCGGCGCGGGCTGCTTCAAGAGCATCGATCTTGCGGGAGACGATCATCACCTTGGCGCCCGATGCCGCCAGAGTGGCTGCGGTGGCCTTGCCGATGCCACGTGACGCCCCGGTGACCAACGCAACCTTGCCATCCAGTCGAATATCCATCGCCGCAGGGTAACGAGCCGTCCTACGCCGTAGCGATTGGAGCCACCACCGCAGCGAGCACCGACACCAACTTCGCCGGTGCCAACTCGATGTCGAGCCCGCGTCGACCACCGCTGACATAGATCGTCCGGTGCGTCGCCGAGGAATCATCGATGACCGTCGGCAGCTGTCGCTTCTGACCGAAGGGGCTGATCCCGCCGACGACGTACCCCGTCATCCGCTCGGCGGTCGCCGGCACGCACATCTCGGCCCGCTTACCGCCCACGGCGGCGGCCAACGCCTTGAGCGCCAGCTGCCGGTCAACCGGGACGATTGCACAGTACGGGCGATTGTCGACCAGGGCGATCAGCGTCTTGAAGACGCGGGCGGCATCGGCCCCGATGGCCTGGGCCGCCGCCAGCCCAAAGTTCCGCTCGCTCGAGTCGGCCTCGAACTCATGCACGTCGAAGTCGACACCGGCGCGCTGCAATACGACGAGCGCCGGGGTGCCTGCGGGTAGTCGCTTTGCCACGTCGAATGTTGCCACGTCGGCTGCGACCAGGTCGACTGGGGCCCGGTCGAGTGGGGCCCGGCCCGATGCGACCGGCACGGTTCGCCTACCGTCGCACGCTGTGACCACCGACCACCTGCCTGTCATCACCAACCGGATGACCACGATGCTCGGCGTTCGCCACCCGATCGTCCAGGCCCCGATGGGCTGGATCGCCCGGGCCCAGCTGGCGTCGGCCGTCTCCAACGCCGGTGGCTTGGGGATCATCGAGACCTCGTCGGGCGACCTGCCGGCGGTGCGCGCCGAGATCATCAAGATGGCCGACCTCACCGACCGGCCGTTCGGCGTCAACATCGCCCAGCTGTTCGTGCGCGATCCGGCGATCGTCGACTTCGTGGTCGAGCAGGGGGTTCGCTTCGTCACGACCTCGGCGGGCGACCCGACGAAGTACACCGCCCAGTTGAAGGCCGCCGGCCTGACGGTCTTTCACGTCGTGCCCACGTTGGCCGCGGCGTTGAAGGCGATCGCCGCCGGCGTCGACGGGTTGGTGGTCGAGGGTGGCGAGGGCGGTGGGTTCAAGAATCCGCGCGACGTCGCCACGATGGTGCTCCTGCCGCTCGTCGCCTCGAAGGTGGGGGTGCCGATCGTGGCCGCAGGCGGTATCACCGACGGCGTGTCGATGGCCGCCGCCTTCGCCCTGGGTGCCGAAGGCGTGCAGATGGGCACCCGAATGGTCTCGTCCCTCGAGTCGCCGATCCACGACAATTGGAAACAGGCGATCGTCGCGGCGGCCGAGACGGACACCGTCTTCCTCAATCGATTCTCCCGGCCCGGGCTTCGGGCACTGCGTACCGAGCGGTCGACGCGGCTCGAGCATCAGGACCATGTCGACATGTCCGAGTTCGGTAGGGCGATGGACCTCTACTTCGGCGGAGATATGGAGGCGGCGCTGGCGCTCGGCGGGCAGGTGGCCGGACGCATCGAATCGGTGCGGCCGGTGGCCGAGATCCTGGCCGAGACGATGGTCGAGTTCGCCGAGACGTGCCGCCGACTCGGGGGGATCGTTGCATCGCCCCCGGCAAATGACTAGGATGTAGTTCCTCGGGCGGAGTCCGCTGGTTGTGACGCGTTCGGAGGTCCCGCGTTGAAGTCTTCGGACACCATCAAAAAGGTGCTGCTGTACCTGGTCATCGCGTTCATTGTCGTGTCGATCTGGCGATCACCGCAGGATTCGGCACATGCAGCCGGACACTTTCTCGGCGCGGTCGGCGACTTCTTCGCCGCCCTCGTCTCGAAGACGGCCACGTTCGTCAAAGGACTCACCGAGTAACCACGCATGCCCGATGACCGGCTTCCCATCCTGGCGCGACCCGACAGCGTCATGCGGTCGCATTTCGACGCGGACGAGTTGCGGTTGTACGAGGAGTCGAAGACCGACAAGGAATCGATCGCCAAGGTGAACTGGTCGGCGCCCTCTGTTGCCGCCTACATGGTCCGCAATTGGCTGATTCCTGTAATCCTGGGGAGTCTGGCGCTGGTCGCCCTCGTCGTGATCGTTTTGATCCGCAATGATTTCGGCCGATTCTTCGGCGGGGCGCTGCTCGTGGTCGGCGGGGTGCTCCTCGCTGTGCTCGAAGGCCGCCTGTGGCTGCGCACATACACCCGCTACATCGTGACCCCCGACCGGGTCATCCGTATGGAAGGCATCCTCAACCGTTCGGCGTCGTCGATCGGCCTGCTGGCGATCACCGACGTCAACGACAAGGTCGGCATCCTGGGCCAGTTCTTCGACTACGGCGACATCACCATCGAGACGGCCAACGAGGCCTCGAAGTTCCGCGAGTTGGCCGAAGTGCCCAAACCCCGTCGATTCCTCGATTGGCTCGACTACGCCCGCGACAACAAGGTGCGCCCGCCCAAACCGACACCGCTCAACGACGCGGCGTTGAAGGCGTTGATCTCGCTCGAAGGCCTGATCTCCGGTGGTGAGCTGGTGGTCGAGAAGGTCGATTCGGGCGGCTGGCGTCTCAAGCGGGACGCACCGCCGGCATCGAAGTAGACACTGCGGCCGGCACCGACCGTCGGGCGACGAGCACGAGGTTGACGATAGCCAGCCACACCGCGGTGGCGCCGGCGACATGGACGGCGACGAGGGCGATCGGAAGATCGGAGAAGTACTGGATGTAGCCGACCGCGCCCTGCGCCACTGCGGCGAGAACGAGCAGCTCCAGCGCCCGCTCCGTAGCCCGGTCGTGGGATTTGCGTGCCTGTCGGGCCAGCACGAGCGTGAGCGCGATCATGATCAGCACCGTGCCGGAATGGATGCGCACCGCCGACAGGGCCGCGATACTCAACCGCTTGATCGGCTCGCCGTCCACGTTGCCGCCGTGCGGGCCGGCCCCCGTCACGATCGTTCCGGTGACCAGGGCGATCGCCCCGACGGCTCCGAGAACGGCAACAAGCATTGGGCAGTGCCCGACCCGTGGCGAGTCGTCGTCGCGCGCCGCCCAGCGGTGCAGTACCAGCGCGTTGGCCATCAACGCCATCGACAACAGGAAGTGGCCCTGCACGACGACGGGATTGAGGTGCGACAGCACGACGAACCCGCCGACGACCGCCTGCCCCATCACGCCGGCCACCAGTCCGAGCGACAACCGCGTGAGGTCTCGCCGGCGGGGCGAACGGATCAGCGAACCGAGCACGGCGACGATGACGGCGGCGCCGACGAGGCCCGTGAAAAGCCGATTGACCTGCTCGATCGCCGCGTGACTCGATGACACGTCGACGAAGGTCTTCGAGTTGCATTCCGGCCAATCGGTGCAGCCGAGGCCCGAGTCGGTGAGCCGAACCAGTGCTCCGGTGACGACGATGACGTACAGCAGCACCAGGGCGGCAAACGTCAACACCCGGTAGCGGGCCGGAGTCAGTCGAGGCAGTCCCACGACGGACCAGGCTACGGCCCGTAGCGGCGCCGTGCTTCGTCGTCCTGCTCGTTTGCCCGGACGGTACGGCGACGGCCGGGGCTCGGCGATCACGTACGGTCGCAGGTGTGCTCACGTCGTTCGATGACTATCCGATCCATCAGACCAACCAGCCGATCGCCCACACCGCCTCGGCCGACCTGAATCACTACGACCGGTACTTCTTCAACGGCTACACCTCGTCGGGCTCGCTGTACTTCGCCGCGGCGATGGGCCTGTACCCGAACCGCTCCGTCCACGACGCCGCGTTCTGCGTCATCCGCGGGGGCGAGCAGATCAGCGTCTACGCCGCCGGTCGCGCCCCGGCCGACCGTCTAAAGGCCAACCATGTCGGCCCGATCGAAGTCCGGATCATCGAGCCTCTCCGCGTCGTGCAGCTGTTGGTCGATGCACCTGACCAGGGATTACGCGCCGACCTGACGTATCGCGCCCGCACGTTGGCGTTGGAGGAGCCCCACTTCTTCTTCCGTCAGGGCACCAAGGTGGTTTTCGACTACACCCGGCTCACCCAGATGGGCGCGTGGGAGGGGTGGGTCGAGGTCGACGGCGAGCGCATCGATGTCTCGCCGGCCGAGGTCACCGGTTCACGCGACCGATCGTGGGGTGTGCGACCGTGCGGTGAGCGGGTCACCGGTCCCCCGCCGACGACGGCGCCCCAGTTCTACTGGCTATGGGCACCGCTCAACTTCCCCTCGTTCGCCACCCACTTCGATGTCAACGAACTGTCCGACGGCCGACGGTGGCACGAGGTCGCCGCCGTCCTCCCGGCGACTGCGGGCCACTGGAGCGACGGCAATGCCGGGGAGCCGCACTTCATGCGCCACGCCGACTACTCGGTCGCCTGGCAACCCGGCACCCGACATATGGCGGCGTTCGAACTGGCCTTCCACGACTGGGACGATCAGGTTGCCCGCATCACGCTCGAGCCGATCCTGCATTTTCAGATGATCGGCATCGGCTACGGCCATCCCGAGTGGAACCACGGCAGCTGGCGTGGGGAGTCCGATGTCAGCGGCGCTCGACTCGCCCTCCCCGTCGTCGATCCCTTCAACCCCTCCCACATCCACGTGCAGACGCTGAGCCGGGCGACGTTCACCCACCCGTCCGGAGAGCAGGAGGTCGGCGCGGGCATCCTGGAAACCCTGGCCGTGGGAACTCACGCTCCCAGTGGGCTGACCGGCGCACTCGACGGCTACGCACCATCCTGAGCGGCCGAGCGGCATGCGATGATGGCGAGCGTCCCGCCCACACCGTCCCGCCCGCACCGTCGCGCCCACACCTCCCGCAACATCGTCCGACCAGGAGTCCCGCTGTGCCCAGCCTTGATGATTTCGACCGCTACCCGCTGACTTTCGGCCCCTCGCCCATCCATCCGCTGCCGCGGCTGAGCGCCCATCTCGGCGGCAAGGTCGAGATCTGGGCCAAGCGCGAGGATTGCAACTCGGGCATCGCCTTCGGTGGCAACAAGGTGCGCAAGCTGGAGTATCTGATCCCCGAGGCGCTCGCCCAGGGATGCGACACGCTGGTGTCGATCGGCGGCGTTCAGTCGAACCACACCCGCGCCGTCACGGGTGTTGCCGCCAATCTTGGGTTGAAAGCAGTGACCGTGCAGGAGCACTGGGTGGATTGGCCAGACGTCGTCTACGACAAGGTGGGCAACGTCCAGTTGTCGCGGATCATGGGCGGCGACGTGCGCTTCGACCCGGCCGGATTCGACATCGGCGTCCGCTCCAGCTGGCAACGGGCGCTCGACTCGGTGGTCGAGGCCGGAGGCAGGCCCTATGCCATCCCGGCCGGAGCGTCGGATCACCCGCTCGGCGGACTCGGTTTCGCCAACTGGGCCCGGGAGGTCGCCGTGCAGGAGGCCGAATACGAGATCTTCTTCGACCATGTGATCGTCTGTACCGTCACCGGTTCGACCCACGCCGGCATGATCGCCGGGTTCGCGCTGGAGGACCGAACGGACCGCCACCTGATCGGCGTCGACGCCTCGGCCACGATGGACAAGACGGTCGACCAGGTCACCCGTATCGCCGGGGCCACCGCCGCCAAGATCGGGGTCGATCGCGACCTGCGGCCCGATGAGATCACCATTGTCGACGGCTATTCGGCCGGCGTCTACGGCATCCCCGACGAGCAGACGTTGCAGGCGATCCGCCTGACGGCCCGGATGGAGGGGATGCTCACCGACCCCGTCTACGAGGGCAAGTCGATGGCCGGCCTGATCGGGATGATCGAATCGGGCGAGATCCCCGCCGGCTCCAAGGTCCTCTACGCCCACCTCGGCGGCCAACCCTGCCTGCCGGCCTACGCCGGCGTGCTGTAGGACTCGCCGGGCGTGCCGGTCAAGTCCGTGTCCGCGGCAGGTCCGGTCCACGATCGACCTTGAATTTCCCCGCGAGGCTTGCCCCGCCGTTCTGGCGACCGTTCCGGGTGCTCGGACACCTCATCCGGTCGCCAGTACCGAGTTCGGGGTCAATCCAGGGGATTTCCGACGGCGTCCACGACCCTGATCTGCAGGTCGAGGCAGGTCACGTTCAGCAATGCGCTCGCCGTGTAATGACTCGATTCCCAGCCATCACCGACCCGGTGGTAGGCCTCGACGACCCTCAGCTCGGGGTCGACGATCCAGTAGTCCTGCATCGTCTCCAGCGCGCAGTACGCGTCACGCTTCTCGTGCTTGTCGGCCCGTTTCGTCGACGGCGACAACACCTCCACGATGAAACACGGCCGCGTTTCGACATGCGAGTCGTCCGACGGATCGCAGCTGATCACGAGATCCGGGTAGTAGAACGCATCCTCGGTCTGAACGAGGAGATCCGACACGCCGATAAAACAACCACGAGCACCCGCCGCCGGCGCGAGCGCAGCGAAAACGTTGCTGACGACCCGGACGTGCTTCTTACTGGCACCAGCCATGTTGTACACAACGCCACTGACCCACTCACTCTTCGTCTCCGCGATTCGTTCCCCGGCCAGGAATTCCTCGGCGGATACGGCCCACAGGTCATCGGCGGCCATTGCCATGACGCTGATGATACTCGTACGGTCAGGTGTGACGGATGGTCATTCCGCCGTCGACGGGGATGACGGCACCGTTGACGAAGCTCGAGGCCGGCAGACAGAGGTTGAGCGTCATGTGGGCGACCTCTTCCGGGTCGCCGTAACGGCGCAGCGGAACCCGACGTTTGGCGTACGTCTCCTTGGCGTCGTCGGGGATTCCGGCGGTCATGCCGGTGTTGATCGGACCGGGGCAGATGCAGTTGACGGTGATTCCGTGTCGGCCCAGCTCGACGGCGAAACTCCTGGTCAGACCGGTGACTCCGGCCTTGGTCGCCGAGTAGGCCGAGATTCCGGCGGTGGCGATGATCGCCTCGGTCGAGGCGATGTTGACGATTCGTCCCGCTCCCGACGCCTGCAGGTGCGGGAGGGCGGCGCGGATCAATCGGGCATGAGCGGCGAGGTTGACCGCCACCGTCGTCGCCCAGTTCTCCTCGTAGGACTCCTCGTCCTGGAAGGCCGAGTTGACCAGCGATACTCCGGCATTGTTGACGACGACGTCGAGCCCGCCGAATCGCTCGACGGTGTCGGCGACGAGCCGTTTGATCGCCATCGGGTCGCCCACGTCGACGACCCACCCCTCGCACGAATCAGCGCCGTGAACAGCTCTGATCTCGTCGACGACGGCGAGTACCCGCTCGGCTCCCAGATCGGCCACGGCGACATGCGCGCCCTCGTCGGCGAACAGCCGGGCCGTCGCCCGGCCCATGCCCGAGGCGGCCCCGGTAACGATGGCGACCTGGCCGGCGATCGAGCGGGACAGCGAAGAGAGCCGCATCGTCCCAGTCACCGGCCGTTCAGTCAGCGGCCGTTCAGACACCGGCCGTTCAGACACCGGCCGTTCAGTCACCGGCCTTCCAACGTTCGACGCCACCCATGCCGTACATCTTGAGGAACAGCGCCCGCTGTGGCGTGACTGCCACGAACGCCGTGCCCGGCGAATCGTCGGCACCGCCGGGCGCGAAGGCATTGAGGTCGTAGTCGAACACGCCATCCCAAAGACGACGCTTGGTCTCCAGATCGGTGAATACCTCGCCCGTTCCCCAGATCTCGACGCCATCGCCGACTTCGGTGACCTGCCAGTGCAGGGCGATCTTCGGGTTGGTCGCCAGATTGCGGGCCTTGACGGAATCGGTCCCGCACATGAACCACAGCGTGTCGCCCTCCCAGCACGGATGGACCGGCACCACATCGGGCATCCCGTCGGGCCGCACTGTGGCGACATGCGCCCACATCGACAGCGCCTTGCAGTGTTCCTTGATCTCGTCGAGCGTCATGTGTTTCGTCCCTTCAGCGACTGGTGCCTCGAGCAGAGTACGCCGCAGACCATCGATAGGTCGTCTCGGGGCGCTGGCCGCTTGAGAAGGATGTCAGCATTCCCCAAACTCCAGTTTGGACAACGTCCGGCACCGGGCACTGGTCCGTGGTGCAACGGGACGAAGCGAATTTTGGCTCAGCGGCTCCCATCGTATTGCCGCAATGCGGGCGCCCGTTCCCGGCGACTGCGTTTATCGTGGAATAATCTCCGAATGGCGAGCGACTACGGTGCCCCACATTCAACACGGGTGTTCATGTCATATCGACGCGCAGACGATGAGTCGTTCATCGATCGGTTCCACGACTGGTTGTGCAATCACTTCGGTCAGAGGCAGGTCTTTCGCGATATCGACTCTATTCCGCCGGGCGCAGACTTCGAACATGTCATTCGTACCCGACTCGATAGTATCGATGTGGTGCTGGCGCTAATCGGGCCAAGTTGGCACGACTGGCGAGCCAGCGAGACTGACTTTGTGCACATGGAGCTGCACCTTGCCCTATCCCTCGACAAACCTGTAGTTCCTATTCTCCTCAGGCACACCCCAGTGCCCGAGCGTTCATCTATTCCCGATGATTTGCATATAATCTTTCGAAGAAACGCTGCT
>JANMJD010000451.1:0-14325 GCA_031371195.1 Actinomycetes bacterium
GGCGAGGTGTCGGCGAAGTGGAAGTCGTAGAGCTGCTCGGTGCGATCGACGGCCAGCGGATTGATCCGCGAAGTGTTCATCCCACCGTCGAACAGCGACAACGTCCAGTTCGGCCACATCCACAACCAGACGCCACGGTAGAACAGACTGGGGCGCGGCGGGGCGCTCATCCGCACGTAGCCGCCATGGGATGTGGTCGAGAACCGGCCGAATTCGATCGCCGCGTGGAAGTCGGGATGGATGCCGGGGATGTGATAGCCCTCGACGAAATTGTCGGTGTAGATCTTCCAGTTGGCATCGAACTCGACCCGGGCGGTGGCCTGGGCGGAGTACGTCTCGATCGGTTCGTCGGCGAGTTCGTCGGGCAACTCGCCGAGCTGTTCGAGCAGCGATTCGACCGGATCGATGGCAACGAACACCAGTCCCCGCCAGAGTTCGAGGTGGACGGCGTCAAGCGGCCAATCCTCAGACCGCAGCCCGTCGGCTTCGACGCCGAAGTGGGGCGTGGCGATGAGCCGACCCTGATCGTCGAATACCCAGTGGTGATAGGGGCAGCGGATCGTCGCGCACGTTCCCGCTGGCTGGGTGAGCAGCGTTGAGCCACGGTGGCGACAGACGTTACGGAACGCCCGTAACTCGCCGTCGCCCCCGCGGATGACGATCACTCCCGACCCGGCGATGTCGAGGGTGACGTAGGCGCCGGGATGGTCGATCCGACCGACCGGACCGGCGTACTGCCACGTTCGATCGAAGATCGATGCTCGCTCGCGTTGGAAGACGGTCTCGTCGACGTACCAGCGGGCGGCGAGGTTGAGCACGCGCCCGATTCTACGGGCACCCACCCGGCGCCTCGCCGCGCGGGCGCCGACTCAGCGGGGGTTACGCGACCCGGACGTCCCGCCCGATGAGCGACGGTCACCGAGACCGTTGCCGCGGAACGCGCTGCCACTCGGGCTGGCGCCCGACCGGTTGCCGCCGCCATCGCGGGCTCCTCCGGCGTTGCGGACACCGCCACCGGAGTTGCCATGACGACCGGCCGGAGCAGACCCGCGGGGAGCCGACTCGGTCCGCGGTCGGTTGCGCCCGCCACCGTTCGACGACGGGCGATTCGAGGCCGGACGCGAGTCGCGGGACCCGGCTCCGGCGCGTGCCGAGTCACCGGCGCGGACGGGCTCGGCCCGGCTGGGCGCCAGGGTGCGCATGCCCGGGGCCAGTTGGGCCAGCAGTGGGTGCTTGGGATGCACGATGGTCGTCGTCGGCTTGATGCCCGCCTTACGGGTCAGGTCGCGGACGTCCTTGACCTGCTCGTCGGTCATCAACGTGACCACGGTGCCGGCATTGCCGGCGCGTGCCGTGCGCCCGGAACGGTGCAGGTACGCCTTGTGTTCCACCGGCGGGTCGGCGTGGATGACGAGTGACAGGTCATCGACGTGAATGCCGCGGGCGGCGATGTCGGTGGCGACCATCGTCGGCGCCGTGCCGTCGGAGAAGGCGGCGAGGTTGCGCTCGCGGGCATTCTGGGCGAGGTTGCCGTGCAACTCGACCGAGGGCACGCCGGCCATGTTCAGCTGACGGGTGAGTGTCTTGGCGCGGAACTTGGTGCGGGTGAAGATCAGCGTGCGGCCGGGGGCAGAGGTCAGATCGACGAGCACCGGCAGGCGATCGGCGTTCGACACGTGGAGCACGTGGTGAGCCATCTCGACGATCGGCGACTGCTCGGAATCGACCGAGTGGGTGACCGGGTTGCGCAGGTAGCGCTTGACGATCACGTCGACGGCCTGATCGAGTGTGGCCGAGAACAGCATCCGCTGTCCATCGCGCGGCGTCTCGTCGAGTAGACGCTTGACGGCCGGCAGGAAGCCGAGGTCCGACATGTGGTCGGCCTCGTCGAGCACGGTGATCTCGACGTTGCGCAGATTGCAGACGTTCGAGCGCATGTGGTCCTCGAGCCGGCCCGGGCAGGCGACGAGGATGTCGACGCCGTTGCGCAGCGCGGCGACCTGGCCGCCGGCGCCGACACCACCGAAGATCACCGTCGAGCGCATGCCGAGGATGGCGGCGAGCGGGGTGACGGTGGCATTGATCTGTGAGGCCAGTTCGCGGGTCGGTGCCAGGATCAGGGCGCGGGGGCGACCCGAGACCCGCGGCGTGCCCGTGGTGGACAGGCGGGCGAGGATCGGCAGCACGAAGCCGAGGGTCTTGCCCGAGCCGGTGCGACCGCGTCCGAGGATGTCCTTGCCGGCGATGGCGTCGGGCAGCGTGGCCCGCTGGATCGGGAACGGCTCGAGGATGCCGGCGTCACCGAGGGCGGCGACGATCCGCGGCGGGATGCCGAAGCCGTCGAAACCGCTCGGGCCCGAGTACACGGGCTCGGTGAAGCGGACTTCGGCCGGCCGGTCGTTGCGGCGGGCATCGGCCGAGCGCTGCTCGGACGTGCGATTGTCGGACTGGCGCGGCGAACGGCGTGAAGAACTGCCGTCGGCGGGACCGGGGCGTGCCGGGGCGTGCCGATTTGAGGGGGACGTGGACGTGAAGCGGCGCTCCACCATGGGATTCTCCGAAGCTCTCGGGTTCCCCGGGCAAACGCTGGCCACGGGGATGGCCCGAAGGCGTGCAGCGCACGAACGAGCCCGGCCCAACCATGGGCCGATGTCGACACTACGCCGTCGACGCCTCGAATCCACGCCGAGTGGCGGACGCCACGCCTCGACCACGGATGCCGGCCGGACTCACGAACCGCAAACCGACTGGTTCGATCCTCGAGAAGTACGCATCTGAACCTCCCGGAGTCGGCATACCCCGCCCCCCGGGTTCAGCCTGGTCGTAGGTCGTGTAGACCGAGAGACCACGACTCCGGCCACCGGTATTCATACCGAGGATTCGGGGACAAAATCTTGTGTGATCGCCCGTTCGGCATACGATCGGCCTAACGCGTCAGAAATGACGCATCCGGTACCGCTGGTACCCGCCGTCGCACCCAAGGAGCACACGTTGGATCTCGGACTTGCAGGCAAGAGGGCGCTGGTCACCGGTGCCACCAAGGGCATCGGCCGGGCGATCGCCGAGACGTTGCTCGACGAGGGCGCATCGGTGGCCATCTGTGCCCGAAATGCCGATGGCGTGGCCCAGGCCGTCGAGGAGATGTCGGCCAAGGGCACGGTCGTCGGCTCGGCGGTCGATGCCGGCGATGCCGAAGGATTCCGCGCCTGGGTCGCGTCGTCGATCGAACAGCTCGGCGGCCTCGACGTCTATGTGCACAACACCTCGTCGAAGGGCGCCAAGAAGCTCGAGGCGTGGAAGAACAACTTCGACATCGACCTGATGTCGCTGCTGCACGGGCTTGACGTCGCCTCGCCGGCCCTCGCCGACGGCGGCGGGTCGCTGATCTCGATCGGCACCACAGCCGTGGTCGAGCACTTCGCCTCGGGATCGGGCAGCTACTCGGCATTCAAGGCGGCGGTGACCAACTACACCCTCGGCCAGGCCCAGGTGCTCGGGGCCAAGGGCATCCGCTGCAACGTCGTGCAGCCCGGCCCGATCTTCATCGAGGGCGGCGACTGGGACCGCATCAAAGGGGCGATGCCCGACTTCTTCGCCGCCAGCGAGAAGAACCATCCCGGCGGTCAGCTGGGCACCGCCCAAGACGTCGCCGACGTCGTGGCGTTCCTCGCCAGCCCTCGCTCGAAGCACGTCAACGGCGTCAACCTCACCGTCGACGGTGGCTTCCTGAAGCGCGTCAACTACTGACGATGGCCGAGACCCGGCGCATCGACGTCACGCTCGTGGCGGGGGGGAAGTTTCACGACATCGACTTCGCTCGCCTTGAGCTGCTCAAGCTGCTCGCCGATCACGACGACTTCCGCGTCCGGGTGCAGCCCGACTACGAGGACACCAGCGGCATTTGTTCGGGGGCGATCCTCGTCAGCTACACCTGTGACGTCAGGCCGTCGGAACAAGCCCAACGCGCCATTCGCGCCTGGGTCGAAGCGGGCGGACGTTGGGTGGCGTTGCATGGAACCAACTCGGCGCTCGATCTCGGTGGACCCGACGGCGTGGACGCGCCGCGGATCTTCCCGCTGTGGGCCGACACGCTCGGTAGCCAATTCGTCGCCCATCCGCCGATCCAGCCCTACACCGTCGAGATCAGCGACCCCGATCACTGGCTCGTCGCCGGCCTCGAACCGTTCGATACCGACGACGAGCTGTACCTGTCGGAGCACGCCGACCGGGGGGCGCTGCATCCGCTGCTGCACACGACATTTCACGGCACCGCCCGCGGCTTCGTCGAATCCGACTGGACCGCGGGCGACCCGACCCGTCTGGTGATGTACCTGCGCCCGCTGGGGGAGGGAGCCGTGCTGTACAACACGCTCGGTCATTGCCGGGGCCACTACGACATGGCCCCCCGCATCGACTACTACCCGCGCATCGAACGATGCTCGTGGGAGAAACCCGCTTACTACGAATTGCTCCGCCGCTCCCTCGGCTGGGCGCGCGGCGCCACCGCCTGAGCGGATTCCGGACGAACAACCACCGGGCGAATGCATCGACCGGACGAAGAGACGAGAAGAGGAGACGACGTGGAGTTGTCCACCGAGGTCCAGATGGACCTTCACCGCCGCATGGTGCGCATCCGGCTGTTCGAGGAGGCCGCCGGCCGGCTCGCCGAGGCTGCCCGGCTGCCCGGCTTCCTCCACCTCTATGTCGGCGAGGAGGCGGTGGCTTCGGGTGTGTGCACTGCGTTGAACGACGACGACCACATCACCTCCACCCATCGCGGTCACGGCCACCTCGTCGCCAAGGGGGGCGACTTCAACCGGATGATGGCCGAGTTGATGGGCAAGTCCACCGGGTACTGCAAAGGCAAGGGCGGCTCGATGCACATCAGTGATCTCTCGCTGGGCATGCTCGGCGCCAACGGTATTGTGGGTGCCGGTTCGCCGATCGCCGTCGGCGCGGCGTTCGCCAACAAGTACCGGGGTCGCGGCCAGGTGGCGGTGGCCTTCTTCGGTGATGGCGCAACCAACATCGGGGCGTTCCACGAGGCCGCCAACATGGCCTGTGCCCTGCATCTGCCGATCGTGTTCGCCTGCGAGAACAACGAGTACGGCGAGTTCACCGCTCGTGACAAGACAATGGCGATCACCGACATCGTCGACCGCGCCGCCGGTTACGGCATGCCCGGGGTGATCGTCGACGGCATGGACGTGATCGCCGTTCACGAGGCGGCCTCCGAGGCCGTCGCCCGGGCCCGGCGGGGCGAGGGACCGTCGCTGATCGAGGCCAAGACCTACCGGTACTACAACCATCACGGCATCCGCAACCTCGGTCTGAGTTACCGCTCCGACGACGAGGTCGCCGAATGGAAGAAACGCGACCCGATCTTCACCTACGAGGAACGCCTGATCGAGGCCGGTACGGCCTCGGCCGAGCAGATTGAAGCGGTGTGGGAGCAACTGCGCGCCGACATCGAAGCGGCGATCACTTTCGCCGACGAAAGCCCCGTTCCCACCCCCGACCAGGTCCTGGCCGATGTCTACACCCTGCGGAGCGCCTCATGAGTACGGCTGAATCGAGCCGGCCAACCGAAGGCCGCAAGCTCCCTGCTGAATCGAGCCGGCCAACCGAAGGCGGCAAGCTCCCTGCTGAATCGAGCCGGCCAACCGAAGGCCGCAAGCTCGGGTATGTGATGGCATTCAACGAGGCGGTCCGCCAGTCGATGGAGGCCGACCCCGATGTGTTCTGCGCTGGCGAGGACATCGGTGCGTTCGGCGGCGTGTTCGGCACCTTCGGCGGGTTGCAGAAACTGTTCGGGCCCGATCGAGTCGTGGACACGCCGATCAGCGAGCAGGCGATCATCGGCCTCGGCATCGGCGCGGCGGCCACCGGGCTGCGTCCGATCGTCGATCTGATGTTCATGGACTTCATCTGTGTGGCGATGGATCAGATCGTCAACCAGGCGGCCAAGCTCAAGTACATGTTCGGCGGCACCGCCAGGTTGCCGCTGACGATCACCACGACCGGGGGCGCCGGGCTGTCCGCCGCGGCGCAGCACAGCCAAAGCCTGGAGGCGATCCTGTGCCACATTCCGGGTCTGAAGGTGGTGTATCCCTCGAATGCATACGACATGAAGGGATTGATGCGGGCCTGCATCGTCGAGGACAATCCGACGATCATGGTCAAGCACAAGCGCCTGTTGGGAACGACATCGATCGTTCCCGAGGAGTTGTACGAGATTCCCCTCGGTAAAGCGGCAATTGTGCGCCGAGGAACGAGTGTGACGGTCGTCGCATATGGGCGAATGGTGGCCGAAGCGGTCATCGCGGCGGATCAATTGGCAGGTGAGGGCATCGAGTGCGAGATCGTCGACCCACGCACGCTGCAACCCTTCGACATCGAGACCGTCGTCGATTCGGTCCGTACGACCAACCGGGCCGTTGTCGTCCACGAGGCGGTGCGCTTCGGTGGGCTCGGCGCCGAGATCGCCTCGCAGATCCAGGAGGAGGCGTTCGATTATCTCGACGCGCCGGTCGGCCGGGTGGGCGCGCCGTTCTCCCCGGTGCCGTTCAGCCCCACGCTCGAGGCGCTGTACGTCCCCGACGCGGTGTCGATCGCCGCGGCGATCAGGGCTGTCGTCGCCCGCCCCCTGGCCGGGGCCTGATCGCCACGCCGATGGAGTCGCCGCTCGAACCATCGACGCCCGCGTTGGTGCTCCCATCAAGGGGGGAATCGTCGTTCGGCGGCGTCCATCAGGCCACAGTCGGGGTGATCGTCAACCCGTTGGCCGGCAAGGACATCCGCCGGCTGTCCGCTCAGGCGAGTCACACCCCGGACACGGCCAAGATCGGCATCGTCCGACGAGCGGTGATCGCCGCCGCCGAATCCGGTGCTCGGCGCGTGATCCTCGCGGCCGACCCGCATCACCTGGCCCGTCGGGCCGTGGCCGGCTTGACGGTCGACGCGGTCATCGAGGTACTCGACGAGCCGATCACCGGTACCCGGCGCGACACGGTCCGCGCGGCGGCGGCGATGTGGAAGCGAGAGGTCGGAGCCGTGATCGCCCTGGGCGGCGACGGTACCTGTCGCGACGTGGCGACCGGTTGGCCCGATGTGCCGCTGATCGCCATCTCCACCGGTACGAACAACGTGTTCCCTTCGCCGCTCGATGCCACGGCCGCCGGATGTGCCGCGGGCCTCGTCGCCGCCGGGGTCGTCGAGTTGGCCGAGGTCGGCCGACGGGCCAAGCGGGTTTCGGTGCGCATCGAAGGGCTTCCCGCCACCTCGGGTCGCACCGCTGCCCACCGCAACGAACCCGACGAGGACGATCTGGCGCTCGTCGAAGTCGCCCTGATCGACACGACCTTCGTCGGGGCGCGCGCTGTGATGGACACCTCGACGATCCGCCTGGTGGTTGCCGCCTTCGCCACGCCGTTGGGCACCGGCCTGTCGGCGCTGGCCGGTCGGGCTCACCCCGTCGGCCGTTGGGAGGATGGCGGGGTGATGGTCCGACCGGGTACCGGCGGCCGGCGGCTGCGGTTGCCCATCGCGCCGGGCACGTTCACGGTAGTCGGTCTCGCCGACGTGGTTGCACTGCCGTTTGGCCGGCGCATCGAGATGATCGGACCAGGCGTGCTCGCCTTCGACGGGGAGCGGGACCGCCGCCTTGCAGCCGGCCAGCGGGCGTGGGTGAGTGTGGAGCCATCGGGACCGCTCCTCATCGACGTCGAGCGGGTGCTCACCATGGCCGCCGCGGCGCGCTGTTTCGACGTGGCGGCCGACAACTCGGCGGCGCCCGAAACCAGAGATACACGATCTGACCAGCACCAAGACGACACGGAGAGCACCGATGGCCACTGAGTTCCAGATGCCCAAGCTTGGCCTGACCATGGAGGAGGGCACGATTCTGGAATGGCTCGTGGCCGACGGTGCGACGGTCACCGACGGCACGGCCGTGATGCGGATCGAGACCGACAAGGTCGAGACCGAGGTGGTCGTTTCGGCCGACGGGACGTTGCATCAGTACGGCCAGGTCGGCGATACGTTCCGGTGCGGCGCAGTGATAGGTGTGCTGCTGGCGGCGGGCGAAGCCGCTCCGACCCCTCGCTCGGTCGCCGCGGCGGTCGTCGAACCGGCATCCATCGCCGCGCCGGAGGCCACCGGGACTGCGTCGGCCGCGGCGGTGCCACCGCCCGACGACCGCCGTCGCTTCATCTCCCCGAACGCCCGCCGGGTAGCAGCCGAGCGCAAGGTCGATGTGTACAGCGTCGTGGGGACCGGGCCCGGAGGCCGGGTCGTCTCCGAGGATGTCGAAGCGGCGGCCCTGCAGCCGGTTCCGGTGGTGCGACGTGGCACGGCCTCCGCCCCGGCGACCACTGGACCGCGCGTCACCGGCTCGGCCTCGATCGCCACGGCGGCCGCTCGACAGTTGGCCGATCTGCTCGGCATCGATCTGGCCGGCGTGGCTCCCGACCCGCTCGATGGCCGGATCACCCGCGACGGCGTGGCCCGCTACGTCCGCGCCCGACTGGCCCCTCCCGCGCCCCGCGCCCTGCCCGCACCCACCGCGCCGCCGGCGTCGAACTCCGCGGCCGTCGAGCCACCCCCGGCGAGCCAGACGCCGACCCGCGTCGTGCGCCTCTCGGGGATGCGGGGAACGATCGCCAAGCGGATGCAGGGATCGCTGCAGACGATGGCCCAACTGACCCTGACGATGGATGCGGCGATGGATGCCGTCGTCGCCGATCGATCCGCTCGCAAGGCGGACGGCGTGGTCCCCGGGTTCACCGATTACGTCATCGCTGCCGTGGCCCGCGCCCTGCGCAACCATCCGATGGCCAACGCCCAGGTGACGACCGAGGGGATCGCCGTGCTGCCCGATATCCATGTCGGCCTCGCGGTGGCCCTTGATGACGGTCTGATGGTTCCCGTCGTGCGGCATGCCGATCGCCTGAGCCTCGCCGACCTGAGCACCGAGACGACCCGGCTGGCAACCGGCGCGCGCTCCGGCACCCTGGCGATGACCGAGTTCGAGGGCGGAACCTTCTCGGTCACGGCCCTCGGGATGTTCGGCGTCGACGCCTTCACACCGGTGATCAACCCGCCGAATGCCGCCATCCTCGGAGTGGGTCGGCTGCGTGACGACCTGGTCCTGCGCGACGGGGTGGTGGTGACCACGAAGAGGTTGACGCTCAGCCTGACCTGGGATCATCGCGTGTTGGATGGGGCACCGGCGGCCGAGTTCTGCCGTGACGTGGTCGCCCTGCTCGCCGCTCCCACCCAACTGGGCTGACATCGAGCAACGGGTAAGTAGGCGTATGCGTCGGGTAGTTATCGCAATTGACCCGAAAACGCCCGTTTCCGATCAATTCCGATCGCGCGTCTCGCGACTTCTCGGTGGTCCGCGGCGTCAAAGACGTAGGATACGATGAACGGCGGCGCTACGTGTAGTGGGTAAGACTCTCCTTGTGTGAAGAATAGGGCGAACGACACCCTTTCCTTCCGGATAGAATCGTGCTCTTGTCTTGGTAACCGCTCAGCGATGTTTTTCATCAGGCCGGATTCGATAGATTCGTTAGAGCGCAGTGATTGCCACGGAGGGGGAGATGTCATGCAATTCGGAGGGCAGGCGCCAAGACGGTTGGCCGTCTCGGCAGCAGTCGTGATCGGGGTGCTGACTGTCGGTACGGCCACCATCTCGAACGCTGCGGGCACCCTCGTCAAGGCGTGCGGCGCCCGCCTGATGAGTCAGCCCTTCGTCCCGTGGGGTGACGCCAACAACTACTTCGTCGCACCCTCGGGTACCTTCGAATATGGCACCTCGTCGTGGACGGTGAGTGGCTCGGCCTGGACCGTCGCCGAGAACGAACCGTGGCGGGTCAACGGTGTCACCGATTACTCCTCGATGCAGTTGCTCCCCGCCAGCTCGGTGCGCTCCCGCAGCTTCTGCGTCGGCACCGACGAGGATTCCATTCGCCTCTTCGTTCGCCGGCCCGGGGTCGCCGGCTCGGCGCTGTCGATTCGGGTGACCTCCTCGAATCCCATCGGGACGGCGACCAACACCTACACGCTCGCCGGTGACGCGCCGGGCTGGGCTCCGTCGCCGCGTATCGGTATCCCGAATCTGCTCGACGTCAACGGGCAACAGACGGTGACGATCGAGATCGCCCCCGTCAACAATCCGGCGGTCTGGCTGATCGATGATGTCATGGTCGATCCGTGGAGCGCCAAGTAGCGGGTCGCCGGCGCACCGATCATCCCGAGGCCGAGGAACTCGCCGCCGGTTGGTACCGGGGGGGCGGGGAGGTCACGACTCGTGACGGTGTGACCGCACTGTTGCTCGGCGGTGCCTATGGCGCCGTCACATTGGCGATCAGCGCCGGCGCACGGACCATCCAGGGTACCGATCTGGTCACCCTGGTCGTGCTGGTAGGCCTCTATGTGCTGGCCCAGCACACCGAGTTCGAGTCGTCCGCGGGTAGTGCAGTGCCGACCGAGCCGGTGCTCGTCGGCATGCTGTTCCTCGTTCCTCGTCCGCTGGTGCCGATGACCGTGCTGATGGGCCTGCTGATCACCCCGGCGGGGCGCGACCGCGAACCGGGACCGTTGTGGCGCACGCTGATGGTCCGCACGCTGCGGGGCTGGCACTGCATCGGCCCGGTGATGGTGCTGTGGAACCGGGGCGGGGCCGATCTGCGTGATTGGCGCATCTATCTGGTCGCCTTGGGTGCGCAGTTCGCCATCGATGCGGTGGTCGGCATGATCCGGGCGTGGGCGCTGGGGGTGGATCTGCGCGAGCTGATCGGTCCGATGGCCTGGACCTTTGCCACCGACGCGTTGCTGGCGCCGCTCGGTCTCTCGGCGGTGCTGGCGGCGGATGGGCACCAGATGGCCGGCTTCGTGCTGCTGTCGTGCCCGGTATTGCTCACCCGCCTGCTCGCCTACGACCGACGCGTCCAAGTGAAACGAACGCTCTCACTCGGTGAGGCCGTGGTCGAGGCCGAGGAAGAGGCGCGCACCGACGTCCTGTCGACCGTCGGCAATCGCCGGGCCTGGCAGGAGGCATTGGAGACGGCCGAGCGCTACGTCGCCGACTCGCCGGGCCGACGGGCGACGATGGCCCTACTCGATCTCGACGACCTCAAGCTGACCAACGACACGCTGGGTCACGCGGCCGGTGACGGGCTGATCGCCGCCGCCGGTCGAGCCCTGCTCGGCGCGGTGCCCGCCGACGCGATCGTTGCCCGCATCGGCGGCGACGAGTTCGCCGTGCTGATCGTCGGTGACGACGGCGTCCCCGGCCCCGAGGAACTGGCCCAGTTGCTGCGCCGGGCCATCGACCGTACGCCGATCGTCGACGGGGCGATCCTCAAGGCCTCGTTGGGCACGGCGTCATGCCCCCCGGCCCCAACCGTCGGCATCGCCGCCCAATGGGCCGACGCCGCCGTCTATGCCGAAAAAGCGACCCGGCGCCGGCGCTGAGCACCGGCGCCAGGCATCGCTTGACCAGGGACGAGTCGCCTCGACCCGACCGGCATCAGCCCTTGGGGACCGATGCCCGGGCGGTGATGCCCACGCCGAGTTCGGAGGATTCGAACGTCAGCTCGCCCGAGACCACCTTGGCGTAGTTCTCGGCGTCGGGCGCGCACCACTTGGCGAACTCGGCCGAGTAGGTGTCGCTGGTGGGGTCGGCCCCGCCCAACGTGTACCGCTCGTGGCACACGACGGCCAGGATCTGGGCATCGGTCAGCTCCGAGTTGCCGCCGCGCGCCGGCATGTAGGCGCCGTTGTACCCACCGACGCGGGCGCCGCCCTCGCGAGCCGGATCGCCGTAGGGCACGCCGGCCTTCGCGTAGGCCTCGCTGCCGACGGCCACGAGATTGAGTTGATCCTCGATCTTCGGGAACGTCTTGAGAACTTCGCCTTCGGACAGCTTGCGTCCTGAACCGCCTTCGCCGCCGCCACCGTGGCAGCCGGAGCAGACGTTGTAGACCGAGGCGCCCGAGGCAAGGGGACCCTGGACCGTCTTGACCTCGGGTTGCAGGGCGCGCAGATACATGAATCCCCACACGGGGAGCAGGCTGAGCGCGCCCATCGCCCAGAACGGCATCTTCTTGCGGGCCTTGGCCGCAGCCACGTAGGGCGGGTCGGGCTTGACCTTCGGGACGACGGGCGCCGCCTTGGGGGCAGGCACGGCCGGGGTTGCCGGCGTCGTGGTCGCCGGCGTCGACGCAGGGGTGCTGGCCGGAGCGGCGGCGTCGCCACCCTCGCCGAGCGCGCCACGACGTTCGCGCGAGCGCTTGAGCAGGTGCTCGGGGATCTCCGTCATGAGTTCAGCTCATCACAGGTCGGCCGCACGCACGCCAACGAGCGCGACGACGATGGGGTGCAGGGGCGCGACCCCCGGGCAAAAACTTTCACAGGCTGAGCCTAGAGCGCCGACGGGCGGCCGACAGAAATCATGGTCAGGTGACACACCGCGTATCACTAGCGCACGAGCCCCGGTTTTCGACCTCGCATGGTGGTACAACACTTCTGTTCAGTCAGTCGTGCTCCGGTATTCTGCCGAGTCGGGTTGGCCCGATGGGATGGTCCCAGGGCTAGTGTTCGTGAGCAGTTTCACGAACCGCGCCGATCGAGGTGATCGACGGGGTTCGCCACCGACCACGACGAAGCAGTCACAACGCGCGAAAGGGCGAGCCGGGTGCTGGCCATCAACAACATCTCCGACTGGGATCCGCTCAAGTGGCCCGGCATGAACCAGGCGTTCCTCGCCTCGTTCATCATCACCATGCTGCTGACGTTGGCCATCGTCCCCTATGGCAACCGCCGCAAGCCCGGCATGCCGTTCTCGTGGGGCGAGTCGACCATCGGGTCGGTCTACGCCTTCTTCGTGATGTTCCTCGCCTACGGCGTGGTGCCCCACCAGTGGCTCACCCACGTGCAGAACGGCCTCGGCTGGCGCGCCGACAAGCCGTTCTACGGTTGGGGCGACATCTTCAAGGCGCAGTCCAAGGGCGGGCAGTTCCCCTTCGAGATCAACTATCTGCAGATCGGCGACATGATCGTCGCCGGTATCTACATCTTCTTCCTCGGCCTGCAGGTCAAGATGTGGGGCTGGTGGCAGAAGCGCGGCGCCGCCAAGCCGTCCACCGAGATCGCCACGTCCACCTACGGCCGTCCGCTCGTGCGGAAGGCCTGAGCCATGGCCCGCACCGATGCCAACCCTCCGATGCCGGAGTGGTCGACGGAGTACCAACTCGTCGAAGTCGACGCCGACTACCTGACCAAGGCCGTCAAGCCCAAGCAGTTCATCCATATCGACCAGACCGAATGCATCATGTGCGAAGGCTGTGTCGACATCTGCCCGTGGAAATGCATCCACATGGTCAATCCCGACGCCATCGCCGAGGCGACCGGTACCGAGCTGCCCGGAACCGATCCGAGCGACAAGGTGCTGTTCATCATCGACGACGACGTATGCACCCGGTGCGCACTCTGCGTCGACCGCTGCCCCACGGGCGTGATCATCATGGCCAAGGTGGGCGCGCCCGACAAGATGGGCGACGCACACACTCGTACCAACAACCACGGCTATGCCTACGGCATGAGGCTCTGAGGAGAGACGGAACGTGGCAACGAAAATCGAAGGCACACCTCGCCCCACGCTGAAGGACAAGATCGCCGCCAAGACCGCCGGCATCCAAGGCGGCCAGGCATGGGGATCGATCTTCCGTCCGGGGTCGATCTTCCGCAAGGGCTACACCGACAGCCCGCGTAACCGTTCGTACGTGATCATGAACTCGGTGCTCTACCACCTGCACCCGGTGAAGGTGAAGCGCCATGCCGTGAAGGTCAGCTACACGCTGTGCCTGGGCGGGTTGAGCTTCTTCCTGTTCATCTTGCTCACCGTCACCGGCATCTTCCTGATGTTCTTCTACCGGCCGACGACCGCCGCGGCCTGGCAGGACATCCAGAGCCTGCAGACATCGGTGACGTTCGGTTTACTTGTGAGAAATATGCATCGATGGGGCGCCCATCTGATGGTCATCTCCGTATTCCTTCATATGGCACGCGTTTTCTACCACGGGGCGTACAAGGCCCCGCGCGAGTTCAACTGGGTGATCGGCGTCATGCTCCTCAAGCTCACCCTGCTGCTGTCCTTCACCGGTTACCTGCTCCCGTGGGATCAGCTGGCCCTCTGGGCCGTGACCGTCGGCACGAACATGATGGGCTATACGCCCGTGTTCGGGTCCCAGGTGCGCTTCGTGCTGCTCGGCGGGGTCGAGATCGGCTCGGAAACGTTGTTGCGGTGGTACGTCCTCCATG
>JANMJD010000458.1:0-18341 GCA_031371195.1 Actinomycetes bacterium
CGCGAACTGTCGCGCGATGTTGCATAGAGGCGACTTCTGAACGGTTGTGCAACAGGTATCCGCGCCTGTGGTGCACGTGGCGGTTACGCATAACGGCTGTGACTGGGGCGGGCCTTGAGGACAAGCGGTTCGTGTTCGGCGGGTGGGACGTCACCGAGCTCGCCATGGAGCCGGCGATGGTTCCACCATTCGACGTAGGCGAGGGTCTCGAGTTCGAGGTGATCGGCATTGCGCCACGGCCCGTGCCGGCGGATGAGCTCGATCTTGTAGAGCCCGTTGACGCTGTCGGCGGGGGCATTGTCGTACGTCCGCGACGGTACCGATGCTCGGCCGGGCGCGTTGATCCACGTGTCGATGTGACCGAAGCGCTCGACTGTTGTGCACACGATGCGGTCCACGTCGTTCGGGTCAGTGATGTCGGCGGCGATGCCGAGAATGGCTGCACCTAACTGGCCACACTCGCAGGCGACGGCCTTGACGTGGTCCGCGGTCCGGGCGACGACGACCAAGTTCGCCCCGACAGCTGCAAGCGATAGCGCAGTTGCCCGTCCGACCCCGCTGGTCGCTCCGACGACAACGATTGTCGATCCCCTGATTCGTCTCGGCGTCATCGGACCGGACGACCCGCGTTGGATGCTCGGCCGGCAGCTATGCGTCCCACGGCCGTCATCACTCGTTGTCGCGGATTGTGCAGGATGGCGGCGCGGGCGGCATTTGCTCCGCACGCTCCATGAACCGCTCCGCCTGGGTGAGCGGAGGCGGACGCCAGGTACAGGTTCTTGATCGGAGTTTCGGCTCGGGCAAAACCGTTCAAAGGGCGAAAGAGAAGTTGCTGATGGAGTTGGGAGGTTCCCCCACTGATGTCGCCGCCGACCAGGTTCCGATTTTGCCGTTGGAGGTCGCGGGGGCTCATCACGTGGCGACCGATAATGCGCGATGTAAAGCCCGGAGCGTGATCCTCGATACGTTGTTCGATCCGCGTCGCGAAGGCATCGACGTCGGCGGCGGACCATCGGCCGCTGATTCCGTCGTTCCCGGCGTCACGGATGGGGTGCTGGGGGACGTGGGTGTAGGCCCACAGCGACTCCGTTCCCGGCGGAGACCGCGTCGGGTCAGCGGTCGTCATTTGTCCTACCAGGAGGAATGGTCGGTCGGGGACTTGTTGCATCGCGATCTGCGCAGCCGTCAGCGTCATCTCGTCGAGTCCGTCGGCGATATGAACCGTTCCCGCACCGGCGACGTCCGGGTCGGACCACGGGACCGCAGTCGAGACCGCCCAGTCGATCTTGAATGTCGACGGGGCCCGTTGAAAACGGTTGACGCCTCGCACGTAACGGCTCGGGAGTTCATCCAGTCCGACCATGTCTCGCATCAAGGTGGTCACATCGCAGTCAGCCAGAACGACCCGGCACCGAATGAAATCGCCGTCGTGCGTCGTCACCCCTTCCACCCGGCCTCCCGACACGGCAACGCCGGTCACCGTCCGCCCGCACTGCACATCGACGCCGAACGTCTGGGCCCGACGGACGAGGGCCGCAGTGATCGATCCGGCCCCGCCGACGGGCACAGGAAATCCATATTGTTGACCAAGACACACGAGCATCCAACCGAGCAGCGCACCACCCGATGTGTCGGGAGTGAAGTCGGCATGAAGTGCGTTTCCGGTGAGCAGCAGCGCGGCTGACTCGCCATCGAAGTGTTCTTCTGCCATCCGCCGAACCGACATCAACGACAGTCGGGCGAGCTCGAGTGCGCCGCTCACGCCGGTCGTCCGGACTAGTCGAGCCGCATTGCGCACCGGCGGGAACGGTCGCAGCAGCGATCCCATGAGCGGAGAGGAGATCTTGGACCACCGGTCGTACATGTCTCGATAGCGGCGGCCGTCCCCTACCGCCGCCCGTTCTACAGAAGCGCAAGTCGTGTCGAGTTCCCTACTCAAGAGAGCCGCCGGCCCATGATGCCGAGGGTGGGCGAGAACCGTTGGCGCGTGACTCCAGACGAGACCAAACCGACCAAGTTCGAGGTCGGCGATCACTGGCGATGCCGCAGTCATCGGGTAGAACGCGCTGAACAGGTCATTGTGAAAGCCGGGAGCGGTGACATCGGCCGTCCTGACTGCTCCGCCGGGTTCGTTGTTGGCTTCCAGCACTCGCACCGTCCAGCCCGCCTCGCCCAGCACGTTGGCGGCAACGAGCCCGTTGGGTCCTGCGCCGATCACGATCGCGTCAGGTTGGGCAGTCACGCAAACCACATTCTCACGGTCGACAGACGACTTTGATCGCACCATCGCGCCTGACCTGAAACATCGAATACGCCTCCGGCGCCTCAGTCAACGGCATATGGTGAGTTGCAAATGTGTCGACACCCAGCGGGTTGTCGTCGACGAGGAGGGGCATGATGTCGTCGACCCAACGCCGGACATTCGCCTGTCCCGTACGTAACTTGATCTGCTTGTCGACCGGCGACCCCTCGGCCTCCATCCCGACGGCGTCGATGACTGCGTCCGGACCACGACCGTTGGTGCGCGACCTGACCGCCTCGATCAACGCTGCCGGGTCGTCGAAACTCTCCCAGTTCAAGACATCGACGCCGCAACCTGCGGTCCTCGCCAACCGTTCAGGGACCAGGTCGATCCCAATCACGTTCTCGACACCGGTCTGTATCGCCACCCGACATGCCATCTGGCCGATCGGGCCCAGACCGAGCACGACGAGGCTTCCCCCCTTGGGCACCGCGGCGTACTGCACGGCCTGCCAAGCGGTCGGCAACACATCCGACAGGTAAAGGAGACGATCGTCAGGCGGACCGTCCGGCACCTTGATCGGGCCGTAGTCAGCGTGCGGGAAACGGAGCAGTTCAGCCTGGCCACCCGGAACCTGCCCATACAGCTTCGTGTAGCCAAACAACGCGGCCCCGCAACCCTGATCGCGCACCTGGGTTGTCTCACACTGGGATTGCAACCCCTGGTCACATATGAAACAGTGACCGCAAGCGATGTTGAACGGCACGACCGACCGCGCCACGGTGCCCCGGTCTCTGTGCCCATCACTTGGGACGAGCTGGACGACCCAGACCTGCGCCCCGATCAATGGACCATTGCGACGATCGGCGAGCGACTGAGGAACAAGGGCGACCCGCTCGCACCGCTCATCGGCCTCGACCATCAGCTGCCGGCGTCGGACGTATGAGGTGGCGGACGGCTCGTGATGGGCTGCTGCCCGACTCAGCCACAACCCGCGACGGGTAAGCACGACGTGAGGAGCAACGGTACGTGTCACAGCTCACTCTCGATGTCGCGGACGTCTGCGATCATCGTCCCACCGATGTGCGTCGACGTCGTGTAGTCGTGCACCGGCAGCGTGGCTCCGTTGCGGACCACGCTGAAACAGGGCCGCCTCGCCGACTGTCTTGCAGGTAGATGATGGCGTCGCTGGGCAGGTGCGGGCAGTCGCTCCGTCCCGGCTGCGTTGCGCAGCGCTGCCCAACGAGACGATCGGAGGTGGGCGGTATCGGCGAGGGTTTCGACACCGCCGCCGGCCACGTCAACCTCGTCGTGCTGAGCGAAGTCGGCACTACCTGCATGAGTGGGGACTGCGATGTCACGTAGACCGGCTCGCCTTTCAGCTGCTTACCGGCGGCACGCTCATCCTTATCCGACAGCACCAGGACACCGCTGACCATGAGGTCCTCGGACGAAGGGCCACGTCGCTGGGCCATGATTGAAGCCGGGCGTTGAAAGGGCTGGGAGATGATGTCAGTCATGAGATTTCTTTGAGCTCGACCGTGCGCGACAGTAGTCGCGTCGGCGCAAACCTCTTGATCCGGGTGGTCGTGACGCTCGCGGTCGACGGAACGAGGGCTACTCCGCGCTGGTCCGATGACCCGCCAACGGCAGCGAGCGCCGGCGGATTGGGCGAGCGTTCTACGAAGCGTTGGCGGTCGTCGCCTCGATCGCGTCAGGCGCGGCGCTGCGATGCTGCCCGATCTCGACCTTGCGCGGCTTGGCCTGCTCGGCGACGGGGATGCGAACGGTGAGGACCCCGTCGTGGAGATCGGCTTCGAGGTTCGACAGATCGAGTCCGTCACCGAGTTGGATCTGGCGTCGGAAGCTGCCGCGGTAGCGCTCGGCGAAGTAGGGCTGGTCGTTCTCTTGGCGCTGCCAGTTTCGTTCGGCAGCAACGGTCAGCACGTTGCGTTCGACCGTGATGTCGAGGCTTTCGGCTTTCACGCCGGGCAGATCGATGTGCACCCACACGTCGCTGCCGCGTCGGAAGGCGTCCATCGGCATCACGCCACCGGCGTTCTGCTGCCGACCCGACAGCCGACTGAAGAGCGTGTCGAGGTCGCGGAACGGGTCGGTCTGGATCATCATGTCAACACTCCTTCTGTGATTATTGGGGTTCTGGTCCTCTTCCAGAACACTCAACATAATAGAAGCGGTTATGTTGAGTGTCAAGAGGTTTCACAGAAGTGATTATGTTGACAGCAGCGTCCAAGGTTGGCATCATTCGCGTATGGCAGTGAAGGATTCGACGAAGGGCGCGACCGCTCTGCAGCGTTCGACCATCGAGGGGTGGCTGAGCACTCAGCCCTCGCCGAACACTCGCGCCGCGTATCGCTCGGATCTTGATGTGTTCGGTCGTTGGTGTGTGCGTCAGGGAGCGATCCCGTTGACCGCAGATACGTCGACACTGGTCGCGTTTCAATTGTCACGCGACGCGGCCGGAGATAGCGACTCGACGATTCGTCGCCGGTGGTCGGCGCTGTCATCGTTCTACGACTACGCCGTTGATCACCGTCTGGCCTCCAGCAATCCCGCAGTCGGTGTCGACCGGCCGAAGGTTCTCACTGGAGATCCGAGTCCAACGATCCAATTGTCGCCAGGGGCAGTCGCCGGTTACCGCGCCTCGGCAGCTGGGCTCGATCATCGCCTCGATGCACTCGTCGCCTTGCTCGTGTCCGACGGACTCAAGATCGGAGAAGCGCTCGCGTTGAACATCGACGACGTATCCCGTCACTCTTCGGGGACCACGATCATCCTTCGTCGACGCGGCGAATCGAAGCGCATCGTTCTCGATCCCGACAGCGCCAAGGCTGTCCGGCGCTGCGTCGGGACACGACGGACAGGGCCGGTCTTCGTCAGCGAGAGATCAATGACATCGGAACGTCCCACTCGCCTCACCCGCTTCGGGGCGGACCATCTGATCAGACAACTCAGAACCGACAACAAGACGGAGCGAGTGACGGCGAACGCGCTCCGACGATTTCACATCAGCACGCACGAATCGAGCGGCACCGTACTCGACAAGATCCGAGATCGCGCCGGCCTGGCCGATGTCCGAGGAGTTCGACGCTACGTACACCCACAAGAGCAGCACGACCCTTCAGGCGCTGCGACAGGACACGATGGCGCAGGCCCCACGGCGATCACGAGGAACTAAACCTGAAAGGGGCAAATGAAGATGTCGACCCTCACAGCTGAAATTCCACGCACGGTCACCACATCGGCTCGAACCAGGCAGACGGCCCGAAAGCCGCGAACGCTCTGTCAGCCCGATCGAATGCTCCGGCGCACGCGACGAGACGTCTTGCGTCTGCTGGCTGGAAGTGACGGCGGATCGTTTCCCCATCGACCGAGACGACGTTTCGTCCGGTAGTACCAAAGGCGCCCGAGGTGGACATGTCCGATCCTGCATCGAGCACCAAATCGGCGCTCGATGCGCTCGCAGCCGACGTTCGAGAAGAACGAAGCGTTGCGCTGCACGCCCTCCACGTCCTCGAATACGCCCTCACGGCACCAGCGCCCAGACGACACCGCACGTGGCTCCACCGAGTGACGATCGCGGTCGACGCGCTGCACACCGCCCTCGTGACTCAACTGCGCACGGACGGCGTCCCGTTCGGTCTCCTAGATGAGATCGCACTCTCCAATCCCAGTCACCTCGCGCCGATTCAGAGCCTGCGCCAAGAACTGCTCGACCTCACCATCGCAGTCGCGTCGCTACGCGAGCAGATCGAACTCGACCCCATGATCGAGATCAATCCTGACGAAATCAGAGATCGCCTTGCAGTCCTCACGCGCCAGTTCCGCCAGCATCAAGCCCGAGAAGCGGACCTCGTATTCGAAGTCACCGGCCTCGACATTGACGACTCTGGGCTGGCGTCCTGATCAACTCCCCATTTGGGAGGGCCGCCTTACCGGCACGCGACGGCCGTCACGCTCCCGATAGAAGGGCACGCAATCAGCCCGCGCGGCGTCGGGGCCGACGAGTTCGACCTGGCGCTCGCAGCCCACGTCCCACGCTTGGACAGCGGAACGAAGGTGCCAGTAGTCGGCTTCCACTCCTCGAAAGCTGGTCGGCAGCAGCATGTGGCTGTAGACCGTGTGGCCCTGCACGCCGGGCGCCTCGACCCTGCTGGTGCAGGGGGTTGACCGGGTTCGGCGGCTGATGGCCAGGGCCGGGATGCTCACGGCCGATCACTATGGTGATCGTCTCGGGCCTGACGGACGGGACCGATCCACGAGCAGGAGATGAATGATGCAGCGTCGGATTGATTCGGTGGCCGTGCTGGGCTGCGGGACGATGGGTTCGGGCATTGCGGCGGCGAGTGCCGCTGCCGGGTGCCGGGTCCTGATGCTCGATGTCTCGCTCGAAGCCGTTGAGCGGGCGCTGCCGTCGGTCGCCGAGGCCGATCGCAACCTGGTCGAGATCGGAACATTCGATGATGTCGCTCGGATCGCCGACTACGACTGGGTGTGCGAAGCGATCGTTGAGGACCTGGAAACCAAGCGACGGCTGTTTGTCGAGGTCGAGCGACTCCGCCGCGATGGTTCGGTCGTGAGCTCGAACACCTCGGGTATCCCGCTGCGCGACATCGCCGCCGACATGCCCGACCGCTTTCAGCGCGACATGGCAATCACGCACTTCTTCAACCCCGTGCGCGTCATGCGGTTGTTCGAACTGGTGCCGGGGGAACAGACGAGCACAGAGGTCACCGAGGCGTTCGCTGCGTTCGGCGAGTCGCGACTCGGCAAAGGCGTGGTCTATGCAAAGGACACCGTCAACTTCATCGGCAACCGCATTGGTTGCTACTTCATGCTCAGTGGTCTGCATCTCGCCAAGGGGTTCCTTGCCGCTGGGATGTCGCAGGAAACGATAAACGCCGTGCTCGGCAAGCCGGTCGGCCTGCCGCCGACCGGGCTGTACGGGCTGATCGATCTCATCGGCCTTGACGTGATGGACCTCGTGGGTAAGAACCTCGCCGTCAACCTGCCGACCAGCGATATTGGCCGCCGGTACACGAGTCTGCCGGCGGCGGAACAGGCGATGCTCGAGCGCGGTCAGCTCGGCCGCAAGGCGCGCACGCTCGGCGGGTTCGGGCGGATCTCCAAGTCGCAGGACGGGGCGAAGCTGGCCGAGACGTTTGACCTGGTGGCCGAGCAGTGGCGCCCTGCTCTCGACGCCGATCTGTCGGGTCTCGACGGGTCGGCGCTCGGTGCGCCGGGCGAGATCATGTTCGATGAGTCCGACCAGGGTCGACTCGCCTGGCAGGTCTTCGGGGGCACGTTGCGCTACGCGGCGGGCCTGGTGCCCGAGATCGCCGACGACATCGTCAACATCGACAACGCCATCCGCTGGGGTTTCAACTGGGTGCACGGCCCGTTCGAGATGATCGATGCCGTGGGTGCCGACCGGTTCGTTGCCAAGCTTCGCGCCGAGGGAGGGGAACTCCCGGCAATGCTGCAGGTGCTCGTCGATGCGGGCAGCCCGACGTTCTATCGGTCCGAGCCGGGCGAGCCACGTGAGTTCCTTGGCCGCGACGGCACCTGGCAGGCCGTTGCTGTGTGACGTCCGGCCTGACTTTCTGGCCCGGGCGGTTAACCCGACCGGAGCGGCGAACTCAGCCTGTGTGGGCCGCGCCCTAGTCAGCGTGAAGCGTTGACCGACTGGAGGATCGCCCGTTTCGTCGCCGTCGGGTTTTCGATCATCATCATGTGACCCGTCGCGTCGAGTTCCAAGACCGAGGCCTGGGGCAGCGCTGCGGCGAGCGCCCGGCCGCCCTTGGGCGGGGTCATCTTGTCGCCGAGCCCGATGACGACCTTCGCCGGGCAGGTCACCGCGGCGGCGGTGGCGACGGCGCTGCGGTAGGCGACGCAGGCGTTGAGATCGGTGGCGAGCACCCGGGCGGCGCTGTTCTCGACCAGTGCCCGGGCACCGCCGAGCATCCACAGCCCGGGGGTCGGATTGACCCCGACGTGGGCCGGCTGAGCATGACCCCACGCTGCCATCAGCGCCGCAGCGCGGGGCACGTCGTGTTCGGCGGCGGCGAGCAGATCGGGGTGCACCGGCATCTCGGTCGCCGTACCGAACAGCGTTATCGATGTGGCCAGCCCGGGATGGTGAGCCGCTAGTTCGAGGGCGATGAACGTCCCCATCGAATGTCCGACCACATGGGCAGCGAAGAGCCTGGCCGCGTCCGCGAATCGGGCGACCCAGTGGGCCATCGCTTCGACCGAGGTCAATGCCGCACCCCCGGAGCGGCCGTGACCGGGCAGGCTGACGGCCACGGCCCGCAGGCCTCGGTGGGCGAGGTAGCGGGTTTGCAGCTGCCATACGGTCGAGTCCATCCCGGCGCCGTGAATCATCAGCACCACAGGGTCGTCGCCGGAAAGGGCCACGCCACCGGTCGACGCGTGCGCATCGAAGCCGTCCACGGTCACGATCATCGCTGGCTCGCCTTCAACGCTCGGGCGAGGTCGTCGATGATGTCGTCGGGATCTTCCAGGCCCACCGACAGTCGGACCAGGTCTTCGGAGATCCCCGCCGCTTCCAGTTGCGCCGCGCTCAATTGCCCGTGAGTCGTCGAGCCGGGATGGATCACCAACGTCTTGGCGTCGCCGACGTTGGCCAGATGCGTGGCGAGTTGCACTGCTTCGATGAACTTGCGGCCTGCCGATCGGCCGCCCTTGACGCCGAAGCTGAGGATCGAACCGGCCCCCTTGGGATAAAGGCGCTTGGCCAGTTCGAAGTCGGGATGCGACGCCACCCGTGGGTGCTTCACCCAGGTGACTGCGTCGTTCGACTGCAGCATGGCCAGCACCCGATCGGTGTTGTCGACATGGCGCGCCATCCGCAACGGAAGCGTTTCAATCCCCTGGAGGAGAGCGAAAGCGTTGTGCGGGCTCATGCACGCCCCGAAATCGCGCAGCCCTTCTGCGCGGGCCCGCATGCCGAGGGCAGCCGGGCCGAACTCCTCGGCGAAGACGATGCCGTGATAGCCGGCGTAGGGCTCGGTCAGCGTCGGGAACTTGCCGCTTGCCGTCCAGTCGAATCGGCCGCCGTCGACGATCACCCCACCGAGTGCCGTACCGTGACCGCCGAGGAACTTGGTCACCGAGTGCATCACGATGTCGGCGCCGTGTTCGATCGGGCGGAGGAGGTACGGCGTGGCGAAGGTCGAGTCGACCATTAACGGCAGCCCGTGGGCGTGGGCCACATCGGCGATGGCGGCGACGTCGAGCACTTCGATGCCCGGATTGCCGAGCGTTTCGCCGAAGACCAGCCGCGTGTTCGGCTGAATCGCCTCGGCGAAGGCCGCGGGGTCACGCGGGTCGACGAAGGTCGTGGTGATACCGAACCGGGGCAGGGTCAGGTTCATCATGTTGTACGAACCGCCGTACAGGTTCTTGGAGGCCACGATGTGGTCGCCGGCGCTCAGCAAGGTGGCGACGGCGAGATGCAGAGCTGCGGTACCGCTGGCGGCGCACACCGCGCCGACCCCGCCTTCGAGCGCCGCGATGCGCTCCTCGAGGACCGCCACGGTCGGGTTTGAGATCCGGCTGTAGATGTGGCCCGGCGCCTCGAGGTTGAACAACGCGGCGGCATCGTCGGTGTCGTTGAAGGCGTACGACGTCGTGAAATAGATGGGCACGGCTCGGGCGCCCGTCACCGGATCGGGACGCTGGCCGGCGTGCAGGCTCAACGAGTCGAACCGGAGGAAGTCGGGGCTCACCATCGGGCCACCGGGCCGCGACGGCAACTGACAGAGGCTGCACGCATCCGATCACTATAGTTATCGCCGTCCGAAGCGGAGCGAGACAGGGTGGTCCGATGCAACGAGCAGCCGAGTTCGATGGCCCGGCGTTCGCCCGGGCGCTCGTCGAGCGTCGCCGCCGGCTCGGGTTCTCCACGCGCGACGTGGCCAAGCTCGCCGGCATCTCCCAGCCCTATGTCGTCGCCCTCGAACACCCCGGAGGACCGGGCGGGCGGCGAGGACCAACTCCCACGGTCGACGTGGTCGCCGGCTTGGCGCATGCCTTGCGTGTCGACCCGACCGAGCTGTTCGCCGCCGCCTTGCGTCCGGCGGGTCACCACGTGCTGCTCGTGGTCGACGGCGATCAACGAACGCCGCTCGAACACGCCCTTCGCGCCGTCACGGATCAAGTCGACACCTGGGTGTACGCGCCCGCGCCGTCGCTTGCCAAGGATCGGGTAGTGGTCGACGATCATCAGGTGATCAGCCTGCATCGGAACCGCGCCGGCAACTACGAAGCGTCGCAGGTCGCCCGGACGCTTGGTGCGGAACTGACGCGGCTCGACGGCGCGGTCGGCGGCGGGCTGGCCGGTCGCCGATTGGGACTCGTCTTCGACGAGATGTCCGAGGTCCTGTCAACGCTTGCCGAACCCGATCGCGTGGTCGCCTTCGAGTATCAGTGGGCCGTCACCGTCACCACGGCTGCGCGGGCCGTCGGCTCGTACGCCGCATGGAACATCTGCGCGTACCGTCTCGACGCATTGCAGAAGCTCGACCACCCGCTGGACTCGACGCTCGAGCTGATCCGCAGCCACGACACCGTGTGGGCGGCGTTCGACGACAAACTAATCGCCGGGCAGCGGGGTGCTCGACGACTCCTCGACCGGCTCCGACCGGCGACCGTCAGCCGCAAGGCGTGGGCGGCCGCGACCGCCGCCCAACTCTCCGGCGTCCCCGTCGCCTGAGCCGCCACGCCGAACTCGCAAGTCGTGACGGCCCGGAGCCGGCGGCTCGCACCAGAGCGATCGCAGTGGGTCGTGGGCGTCCGCTGCGGGTTCCCGAGGCTGCATCGCGATGAGGGCGTCGAGGTTGGCGGGGGTGGCGTGCTCGATCGCGATCACGCCGAGACTCGGCTGAGCGACCGCGCTAGCCTGCGCAGATGAGCGGAGGGGCTACGGAGCGGACCTCCGGAGCCCGAGCACTGCTGTACTCCGTGCTCGGCGAGTTTGTGCTTCCACACGACGGTGCTGCATGGACGTCGACGTTGGTTGCTGCGTGTGGTCTGTGCGACATTGCGGAGAAGAACGCCCGACAGGCCTTGGCCCGGCTGGGTGAACAAGGTCGGATCGAGCCACGGCGGCACGGACGCCAGGTCCGGTGGCACCTCACCCCATCTGGGACCGAGTTGCTCCGCGCCGGGGCACGTCGCATCTACGACTTCGGCGCCCACAGCGGCGACTGGGACGGAGAATGGCTTGTGGCGCACTGCCCGGTGCCAGAGACGCGACGTGCACTCAGGCTGAAGCTTCGCACCCGCCTCGCGTTCGAAGGCTTTGGTGAGCTGAGCGCCAGCCTGGCCGTCTCGCCGAACGCCGAACGCGAACCGGCACTTCGGGCGATCATCGCCGACCTTGGATTCGGCGATGAGTTCCTCGTCTGGCGTTCCCGCACTGCGACGGCGACAGAAGATGCCCAGCTCGCTGCTCGGGCGTGGGACCTCGACGCCCTCGCCGGGTCGTACAACGAGTTCATCGCACAATTCGCGTGGCGGCGACCGATCGATGATGCGACGACGTTCGCAGCAATGGTTGAACTCGTGCACGACTGGCGGCGGTTTCCGTTCATCGACCCCGAACTGCCACTTCGGCTGCTTCCACCGAATTGGGCCGGCCTCGCCGCAACCGAACTGTTCCGAGAACGGCGGCGTGAATGGTCCGATGGTGCTCATCGCTGGTTTGGCGAGCACGAGGCAAAGTCGGAGATGCGCTGAGGGGTCGTCGGCGGGCTCGCTACTGGCGTTCTGCGGCGTGGCGTTCGGTGGCCGCGGCGACGGCGCGTTCGACGCGGTCGCCGAGTTCCTCCCATTCGGCGATGGCGCGCTGCTCGGCCGCGATGGTCTTACGCGCCAGGCGCTGGAATCTCGGCTTCACATGTTGGGCGAACAGTTCGTAGTGGCGGTTGACCGCGGCCGGACGAGCCCATTCGTGGTGGACCATCAGGTACGCGCCGAACCCACCGTTCGACTGCTTCTCGAGTCGCTCGATCTGCTGGATAGCGTCATCGGGAGTACCGATCACCCCGAGACCGGTCTCGTTCACCCACGCCACCCGCTCCTCGAACGTCTCACCGGCAGCACGGAAGTGCGGCACGGCCAGCACCTTCTGGGTGTACTCACACCAGTCGTCAAGCCCGTACTTGACGTCCTCGATCGCCTGTTCGCGGGTCTCGGCGATATGCATCGGACCGACGAGACGCCACTTGTCGCGGTCCGCGACCGTCCCGAACTGGGCGGCCCGCTGCTCCATCACATCCCAGTGATGGGCGAGCAGATCGAAACCGTCGGTCGTTGTCGCCCCGATCGAAAGCAGACCGAGGCCATGGCGGCCGGCGACACGCGGCCCGGTCGGCGAGGCGATCGCCGCCACCGCGATATCGAAGTCGGTCGTAGGCCCGTACTGCGACTTGGCGTTGACCAGCTTGTAACGCGGTGTCTCGATGGTGATCGGCTCGTCGCTGCGCAACAGGTGCATCAACACCTCGGTGTCCTGTTCGAGCGCGCCGCGTTGCTCCTCGATCGAGATGCCGAGCATCGCCGCGTCACCCGGCAGGGCGCCTGGGCCGAGGCCGAGCATGAACCTGCCACGCAGCAGTTGGTCGAGGAAGAACGCCCGGTCCGCCACCAGCAGCGGGTTGTGATACGGCAGCGACAACACCCCGGTGCCCAGCTTGATGTGGCGGGTCTGCGGGGCGGCGAAGGCGATGAAAATCATCGGGTCAGGGATGATCTCGGTACCCGCCGAGTGATGCTCACCGATCCACGCCTCCTCGTACCCAAGCCGGTCGAGCAACTGCACGACCTCCAGATCCCGCTGTACCGCGGAAATCGGGTCCTGCCCGGCCGGCGGGTGGAACGGGGCCATGAAAATACCGAAACGCATCGTTTCCTCCGGAGGATCTGGGTGGGTGCAGCATGCGGGAGCCGAGGGCGACTTGTCCATGCATTTCTCGATGGCAACAAAGTGCCGACCGCCAGCGCGGTCAGTCAACGTGTGTTGGAACGATCTCGAACCTTGTGGTCAGCGACGCAGTCGAGTCGCCACCGACCCAGACGTCGAAGACCGATGCGTCGGTGACCCAGGCTTTGGCGGCTGCGTTCCAGTACTGGCGTTCGGTCGGCCCGATCGGAAGACGGACCACGCGGGTGGCTCCGGCGGCCAGGGAGATTCGCTCGAAGCCTTTGAGTTCTCGCGTTGGCCGGGACGCCGTTCCGTGGCGTTGGTGGATGTAGAGCTGTACGACCTCGTCGGCATCGCTGTCGGCGGTGTTGGTGACCTCGACCGACACGGTGACGGCGCCGCCGGTATCGGTGATCGCTGGTTCGACGGTGAGGTTCGAGTATTCGAACCGGCCGTAGCTCAGCCCGTGACCGAATGCATAGAGTGGCGTACTCTCTTCATCCCAATAGCGACGGCCCTGGTTGTCGGGTTCGTGCGACCGGGTGTGCGAGTAGGTCATCGGTACCTGGCCGACGGTGCGCGGCCAGGTGAACGGGAGCTTGCCGCCCGGCGAGATGTCGCCGAAGAGCAGGTTCGCAATCGCTGTGCCGCCTTGGCTGCCCGGATACCAGATGTCGAGGATCGCGGGCACATGCTCCGCCGGCCAACGCAGATCGAGCGGCCGCCCGTTCATGACGAGCAACACCACCGGCGTTCCCGTCGCAACGACTGCCTGGATCAGTTCGAGTTGGCGTCCCGGTAGTTCGAGCGAGGATCGCGACGCAGCCTCACCGATCATGTTCTGCCATTCGCCGACGACGACGACGGCAACGTCCGCGGCCTGTGCGATCTCGACAGCACGGGGGAACTCGACGGATTCGTCGAAACCGTCGGGGTCGGCCGGCGCGTTCCCGCCGAACATGTCGAACATCGATGGGTAGACACGGTTCACGACCGAAATCCCGCGGGCGTACTCGACACGAACCCCGTCGCCGACCTTGGCTCGAATTCCCTCCAGCACCGTCACGGTCTCGTCGAGGTCGAAATCGAACACCCACGGACCGAGGGTGTCGCGCTTGGAGTCGGCCAAGGGCCCGATCACCGCGATCGAGCCGAGCGCTGCGGTGTCGACCGGCAGCAATCGGCCTTCATTGCGGAGCAGGACCGCGGATCGTTCCGCCGTGGTGCGGGCCACCTCGCGGTGGGCTGGATCGCCGAGCACATCTGGCGCCCGTTGTTCATCGACGAACGGATCGTCGAACAGACCCATCCGCAGCTTGGCTTCCAAGATGCGGCGCACACTCGCGTCCAGGTTCGCCACGTCGGCGGCCCCGGCCGTGACGGCACTGGGCAGGTGCGCGTAGGCCGGGTCGAAGATTGCCATCTCCATATCGGTGCCGGCGTTGATGGAGCGCGCCGCGGCATCCGCGAGGTCGGTCGCGAAGCCGTGGGTCACGAGGTTCCGGACCGCGTTGGCGTCGCTCACCACAAAGCCGTCGAAGCCCCACGTATCGCGCAGCACCTCGGTGAACAACCAACGGTTGCCCGTTGCGGGGATACCGTTCAGGTCCATGTAGGCCGTCATGATGTTGCCGGCCCCGGCATCCACCGCCGCCTTGAACGGCGGGAAGTAGACGTTCCACAGCTCCGAATCCGACAGGTTCGCCTCGTCGTAGTCGCGCCCGCCGAGCGCGGCACCGTAGCCGGCGAAATGTTTGGGACCGGAGATCAGGTGTTCCGGTGTGCCGAGCCCGCCACCTTGGAAGCCGCGCACCTGCGCGGCGGCGACCGCCGAGGCCAGGTACGGGTCCTCCCCGCCACCCTCGATGATCCGACCCCAACGCGGATCGCGGGCGATGTCCACCATCGGAGCGAACGTCCAGTGAATACCCACGGCGCGGGCTTCACGAGCGGCGACGGTCTGTCCGAGCTCGATCGTCAGTGGGTCCCACGATGCGGCCATCGCAATCGGTACGGGAAGAATCGTACGCAGACCGTGGATGACATCGAATCCGAACAGCAGCGGGATACCAAGGCGATTTCCTTCGATCGCCATTCGCTGGAGCCGGTTGGTTTCGGCCGGATCCGTGACGAACAGCAGCGAGCCGGCGCCGCCACGCTGAAGCATTGCCTCCACCATGATGGGCTGTTGCGACATGTCGAGCTCCGCAGCGGTCGCCGCGTCAGCCGGCAGTTTGAAGTAGAAGAATTGCGTCAGCTGGCCGGCCTTCTCCTCCAAGGTCATCGTGCTCAGCAGCGTGTCTACGTTCGACGGGACGTCGTCCATCGTGTGCTCCTCCCGGCTGCCCTGAGCGCCGTGGTTCATGAAGAGTCCGAAACTACCCGCCCGGCATTGCCGTGGCGCTTGTCGATGGCCGGAGCAGCCGGGTTCGTTCGCCGACTACGCCGGACCAGGTACGCGGCGACGTTCGTTCATCATCGCAATGACTTCGAGCGCGTGACGGTGCTCGACAGTGGTGAAAGTCCGCTCGGCCGCTCCGCCATCACCGGCTTCGAGCGCGATCTGCAGTTCGGCGATGCCGGCCTTCTGAATCGTCATCGTGTTCGGGACTGTCGCGAAGAAGTTCCCAGGAACGATCTGAACCGTCGAGCGGAGTACGGCGATCAGGCGGTTCGACCCGGCAAGATGGACCAAGGTGCTCAGGTAATGGGCGTTGGCGCGTTCGAAGGTTGTGGGATTCGCCGCCTTGTCGATCTGGTCGGCGAGCGCGGCCAGCAATTCAAGTGCCGGTGGGTTCATCCGTTCGATCGCTCGCCGAGCGGCGAAGCCGTAGAAGCGGCCGTAGAGGGCGAACCGATCGAGGACGGCCTGCTCATCCAACGCATTGACGAACGCACCGCGGTGAGAAATGACATGTACCCAGCCCTCGCGCTCGAGGATGATGATGGCTTCGCGGACCGGGATGCGGCTGACCCCGATGGCGCTGGCGATGTCATCCTGTGGCAGCCGCTGGCCTTCGGTGAGCGTGCCCTCGAAGACCAGCCGCCGGACGTATCGGGCGACCGCGTCGGCACCGGTCTCGCCGTCGCGTGGTGCGTGCTTGCCCGATTTCAGAACCCGCTGCACCATGCATCAAGTATACGTAGAGGGCCGTATACCGTGTGCTCGCTACTGTTGGGACGACAGCTACCGGAGGTCTGATCCGTGTTCATGGTTCGGTTCGACATGCGTGCTCCGTCCGGCGGTGCCCCCGCGGTGGACCTGTACGCGACCGCGTTGGAGATGGCGGCATACGTCGAGGGGCACGGCTGTCTGATGTGATGAAGGAGCGGGGCCTCCGCTCCCCGTGAGACCGAGCTGGAAGGCTTGGGGTTCTCACACCAACCCACGACGAGGGAGGCCCCGAGTGCCACATTATGTTCCGATTGATCTGCACCGCCATCGGTCGGTGGTGATGCACATGACCGCCGAGGGCGAGGTCCAGGGTTGGGTTCGTTTGGCGAACGATCCCGAGACGCTGGTTGCCGAGGTCCTCAAGGCCGGCGAAGCACCCGACGTCGCGATCGAAGCCGCGTACGGCTGGTATTGGGCTGTCGACGCGATGCAAGCCGCCGGCGCGAACGTGCATCTTGTCGCCCCGTCCAAGGTCGGCGCGTACGGCGGGCGGCGGGTCAAGAACGACCAGAAAGACTGCCAGTTGCTGGGTGATCTGATGCGGGCCAACATGTTGCCCGAAGCATGGATTTCCCCGCCGAAGGTCCGTGAGGAACGCGAGTTGGTCCGTTACCGGGCCAAGCTCGTCGGGTTACGCACAGGGCTCAAAGCCCAAGTCCATGCGGTGCTCGCCAAGGTCGGGGTGCATGTCCCGATGACCGATCTGTTCGGCGTCGGCGGCCGACAACTCCTCCACCAGTTGTGCACCACCGACACCCGATTCCGGTCGGCGTACGGGCAACGCATCGAGTCGCTCATCGTGCTCATCGACGCGTACACCCACGAAATCGAGGAGCTCACCGCGTCGATCGCCCACATGTACCGGGATCATGCCGGGTATCGGGCGATCCAACAGATCGATGGGGTCGGACCGGTCATCGCGGCGATCCTCACCGCCGAGATCGGTGACGTCACCCGCTTCGAATCTGCTGGTCATCTGGCCTCGTGGTGCGGGTTGACTCCCCGGCATCGGGAGTCCGACACAACGATCAGGCGGGGGCCGATCACCAAACAAGGCAACAAACTGATCCGCTGGGCGGCGATCGAAGCCGCCCAGAAACTCCGCAAGGACACCGTGCTCCACCAACGCAGGGAACGACTCGCCGAACGACGCAACAGTCGTTCGATCGCCAAAGTCGCCGTTGCCCGCAAGATCATCACCCTCGCCTACTACGGGCTACGCGATGGTCACATCCGTTGTCTCGATCGTCTCGCGATCACCGAAGCAGCATGACCATGGACATCCCGATCCGCCCGTTACGCGACGATACCGCGACGACGCCCTGCCCGGTCTGTGACCGACCGTTCCCGCCGGTCGGTCGTCGCCGCTACTGCAGCGACGAATGCCGCAAAACCGCATGGCACCGCCGCCACCAACCAGCCCCACCCATGATGACGGTCCCACCAGCCCGGCCCGCCAAGCCGCGTACCGTGTACGAATGCCCGGAGTGCGACACCCGCTACCTCGGGATCCAATACTGCCCGGACTGTTCGGTTTTCTGCCGACGAATCGGCCATGGCGGGCTCTGCCCGAACTGTGCTGAACCGGTCGCCATCATCGACTTCGACCACGACAACGTCGTCGGTTGATGTCCCAAGATCCCGGTCGGGATGCGAACGCGCCAACTGCTCTGACCCCCACCTCGGTGGCGTGGTCGTTTGTCTGATTGCGTCCACCCGACCGCTGCCGAACCCACACCAAGCCCCCAACTCCGCGTTGCGGGGCGCAGAGATGAGCGACACCCCGGGGCACCCGGCGAGCACCACCCCAGGCCACACCTGGTGACGGCAAACCCACCAACCACCAGACCACCAGGAGCACGTCGACCACGAGCGCTCCCAGATCAACGCGTACCTACATCGGACTTGCCTACGGCAAGACCCCTCTTGACAAACCCCGCTCCTTCAGAGATGAG
>JANMJD010000470.1:0-4008 GCA_031371195.1 Actinomycetes bacterium
GAAGTCGGCATAGCCGGGGGTGTCGATCACGTTCACCCGATACGTGACACCCGAGGCGTGCGACCACTCGAATGGAGCGAGGGCGAGCGACATCGAGATCTTCCGTTTGATCTCCTCGGGCTCGGTGTCGCACGAGGAGGAGCCGTCGTCGACCTTGCCGAGGCGTCTGATCGCGCCGGCGCGGGCGAGGAGCGCCTCGGCCACGCTGGTCTTACCCGACCCGCTATGGCCGAGCAACACGACGTTGCGGATCAGGTCGGTCGACAGACTCATCTGTACCCCTTCAGTGCAGGGTTTCTGGGCGGAGCGCTCGAAGTCGCCCTCGAGTACCCAGGGAATGTCCCCACCGGTGATCGTAGCCAGAGCCACAGGACCGCTGTACCGGTCGGTAGGCTGGGCTGAATGTTCGACGGACGATTCCGTGCCCCGGTCGAACGGGCCGTCAAACCGCTCGGTCAGGCCCTGCGAAAGACCGGCCTCTCGCCCGACCATTTGACGATCGCGGGCCTGGTCATCGCCGTCGGCTCGGCCATTCTCGTGGCCCGTGGTCAATTGATCTGGGGTCTCGTCCTGGTGATCCTCGCCGCCCTTCCCGATCTGCTCGATGGAGCGTTGGCCAAGGCGACCAACTCCTCCAGTCAGCGCGGCGCCTACTTCGATTCGGTGATGGACCGGGTCACCGATGCCTTCCTCTTCGGCGGTCTCGCCTGGTATCTGGGCGACAAGAAGGGGCCCCACTGGGCGGTCTTGCCGTATGCCGTGATGGCGGTGTCGTCGGTGATCTCGTACCAGCGGGCCAAGGCCGAGTCGCTCGGGTTGAACGCCAAGGGCGGCTTGATGGAACGAGCGGAGCGGATCATCCTGCTGTGCATCGGCCTGCTGTTCTCGGTGGTGCTCGTCCCGATCCTGTGGCTGATGCTGGTGCTGACCACGATCACCGCCATCCAGCGGTTCGTCAAGGTGTGGAAGCAGGCCGCCGTCGCTCCGGTGACGGCCGCTCGAATCGAACTGCGCCGGTCCCGCCGGGCATCGCGCCGCGTCGCCCGGTCGGAGCGGATGGCTCAGGTTCGGGTCCGTCGCCCACGCCACCGCCAGTGAGCGCGCCCGCTCCCGAAGCGCCTGATCAAGCGCAACGGCTCACCGACGCGCTGACCGTGTCGAGCTACAAGCTCGGTGCGCTGATCTCGCAACTGACGCCCGCCGGAGTGGGTCAGGGCATGGCCGCCTTCGTCGGTGCCTCGATGACCCAGACGATGCGCTCAAAGCGCTCGATGGTCGAACGCCACCAGCGTCGAGTGAACCCGCAACTCGGGCGCCTGGCGCTGAACCGCAAGGTGCAACAGGCGTTCGAGTCGTATGCCCGCTACTACGTCGAAAGCTTCCGGCTGCCGGGCATGACGGCGAGCGCGGTACGTCGGGGGATGACGGGTGACGGCGTCGACGAGCACCTCGTCCCGGTGCTCGATTCGGGGTCGGGAGCGATCATCGCCCTGCCGCATCTGGGTGGCTGGGAGTGGGCCGGACGATGGTTCATCGAGCGCGGGTACAAGATGTCGGTCGTCGTCGAACCGCTGGGCAACAAGGAGGTCTTCGAGTGGTTCGTCGACCTGCGTCGCAAGCTCGGGATGAACGTCATCCCGCTCGGCCCCACCGCAGCATTCGAATGTTCCAAGGCGCTGAAGGACGGCCACGTGCTGGCGCTGCTGTGCGACCGCGACATCCATGGTGGGGGGATCGAGGTCGAGTTCTTCGGCGAGCGGACCACCCTGCCCGCCGGCCCGGCGATGCTCGGAATCCGCAACAACGTGCCGATCCTGCCGACCGCGGTGTACTACACCGACCGCACCACCGGCCATCTCGGTCTGATCATGCGCCCCGTCGACGCCACCCGCCACGGCGGGCTGCGCGCCGATGTGGCGCGGGTGACCCAACTCCTGGCCCGCGATCTCGAATATCTCATCCGCCGTGCGCCCGAACAATGGCACCTCTTCCAACCCAACTGGCCCAGCGATCCCGGCTACGGCGAGTGATGTGGACGTCTGAGACCTCTCAATCAGGTTGAGGGGACGTCCCCGAGTGGGTTCGGCCACCCTCCGCCGAGGACACACGGCTGCGAGCACCGCCCCCGATTGCGCGAAGTGACCTGCGAATCGCGCGCTGGGTGTCGAACCACGGAAGAAGTGTGACGTGGATCACCACGTAACGTGTGACTGTGGACACTTGGACGACATTATCTCTTGATGTTGTCAAGGCCGATCCGTATGGTCCTGCGTAGGGGAAGCAAGGGGTGCTTCCGGGGGGTGTGTGATGAAACGGCTTGTTCGTCCGCTACTGGCAGTGGCTTCGTTGATGGTGGGGATCCTGGTCACGGCACCGACCGCGGTGCGAGCGGGCGCCGCGGCGAGTGGGGGATCAACCCTGGTGGTGTCGACGGGGCCGAACACCCTCCTCGTGACCTCCGACGAGCCGATGTCGGACGCGGCGCTCGATCCGGCTGCGTACCACGTGGCTCGGACCGATGACCCGAGCGCCACGCTGCTCGTCCTGCGGGCGTCCTTCGTCGGTGTCGACCAACGCGTCGTCGAGTTGACGACGGCCACGCAGGAGGCAACCGCGTACTCACTGACGCCGGTCGGGGTCGGGACAGCCGGCCGGCTCGGTGGCACCGACAAGCCCGGTCCCAACGCAAGCACGGAGGGTGCCGCGGAGGTGACAACCGGAGCCGTGGGTTTCAACGGGACGGCCGGGCGGGTCGGGCCGGCCGCGGCCGCGGCGGACACCACGGCTACACCGGGGGTCGGGGCGGCGTCGTTGAGCAGCACTTCGCTGATCGTCGCCTTCAGTGAGCCGATGGCGGCGACGACGGCGGCGAGGGAGAACTTCGTCATCACCCAGAGAACGTCAACCCGCAGGCCGGGACGCTACAGGTGACCAGGGCCGAGTTCTACAACGGCAACGCGTCGGTCGTGAAGCTGACGACGCTGTCGCAGAACGAGCTGATCTACCGGGTGACCGCCGTCAGCGCCACCGACCTCGCCGGCAACGCCCTCGCTCAGAAGGTCACGGCGGGCGGCGTGCTGATCGATCCGACGTCGGCGACATTCCGGGGTACGCCGCCACCGGTCGGCGTGGACGGTGACGGCGATGGCCTGACCGACAACCTCGAGATGCGCGGTTGGCTGGTGACGGTGCACCTCGTCGACGGCACGATCACGACCCGCGGCGTCACTTCGGACCCGGCGGTGGCCGACACCGACGGCGACGGTCTCAACGACGCCCAGGAGGCGAACCTCCGCTTCGATCCGCGGTCGAAGGACAGCGACGACGACCAACTCGGCGACTACGCCGAGTTCAACGAGATCTACTCCAACGGACTCTCGCAGGACACCGACAACGACACACTCGACGACTTTCTCGAATTCACGTTCTTCCACACCTCACCGCTGTTCGCCGACACCGACGGCGACCAGATCAACGACGCCGACGAGATCGCCGGGAACCGCAACCCCCGGGTGTCCGACCTGCCTCGCCCGGAAATCGATGTCGGCGCCGTAGCGATGCGGCTCGACGTGCGCTTCGCCGAGACGAACAACCGGGAGCGCCGCGATCTCGACACCAAGCAGATCTCGTCGACGCTGACGAGCAGTGACACGAAGTCGTTCACCCGCCAGGACACCGTCACCGCCGAGGCCCACTTGGAACTCGGTATTGGCGACGGGGCCGAGAAGGTTCCGGGCTACTACGAGCGGTTCGGCGCATCGGTCGGCTATACGTTCCAACAGACGGCCGAATCCGAGGAGGCGACGACACAGGCCTACGAACGGTCGCTCACCACCGATCGCGAGGTCACCCAGGGCTTCAGTCACGGCTTGCGAACCGGCGGTGCGATCATCGCCGAGGAAACTGCAGTTTTGGAGCCAGACAGCCTTTCCGGTGCCGAAGAAAGGGAGTGTTTGAAGGCTCTCGCGAAGCCTGGAGAGTGCTCGCACGGCGTCGCCGCCGTTTTAG
>JANMJD010000095.1:0-4233 GCA_031371195.1 Actinomycetes bacterium
CGGGGGTGACCAGCGACCAGTCGCTGCGGATCGCGGTGGCGTTCGCCCGTGAGACGGCGAAGTCGCCGACGGCGCGGTTGTGTGCTGCTGTGTTGAGGTACTCGAGGTTACAGGTGCCGGAATCACCCTGATGAGCGGGGCACGTCCAGGTCCTGTCTGTGTGTCCGACTCCAATATCGCCGGGTTGGAGAATCTGCAGTTCGAGGCGCAACAGGGCCCCTGCCGCGACGCGTATCGTTCGGGTCGGTCGGTTCACGCGCCAAGCCTCGATGGTCCAGTGGCGATGCGTTGGCCGCCGTTCGTGTCGCTCGCCCGGGCGCGGGGGATCCGAGCGGTGTCGGCATATCCCTTGATCAATAGGACCGTCAGTGTGGGTGTGTTGACGTTGTACCGGGCCCAGGAAGGCGAGCTGAGCGGAACGCAGCAGGACGACAGCGTGGCCGTCGCCCGAGTGCTGACGGACACGTTGACGAGTTTGGCAATCGGCGAACCATCGTCACCGCGACTTGATGAGCCTTTTGTGTATCGGGCCGAGATCTACCAGGCGTCCGGGATGGTGGCCGTGCATCTGGGCGTGCCCCCGGATGACGCTCTGGTACGGATTCGCGACTACGGCACCGCTCACGGTATATCGGTACTGGACGTCGCGACCGAAGTCGTCGCCCTCCGGTTGCGGTTCGCAGCCGCGGGACCAGACGTTCAGCAGTAGGCGGCCGGCGATGGGAGATGAGGTCAGTGTTGAACAACTCAGCCGTCGAGCGCGGGCGACGGCGGCGTTTGTCGAGCTGGTGAATGCGCTGGTCGACGATTTCGATGTCATCGACGTGCTCACGGTGTTGACGACGCGGTGCGTCGAGCTGATCGGAGCTGCGGCCGCGGGGATTCTTCTTGCCGATGGCGAGGGAACGCTGCGGGTGATCGGGGCGTCGAACGAGCGGGCGCAGCTGCTTGAACTGCTGCAGTTACAAAACGATCAGGGTCCTTGCTTGGACTGTTACCGCACCGGCCGTCTTGTTGTGAACGCTGACCTTGGCGCAGGTTCGCCGTGGCCGGAGTTCGCGGGGGTGAGCGTCGCGAACGGGTATCCGTCAGTTTGTGCGATCCCGATGCGGCTGAGGACGCTCACGATGGGCTGCTTGAACTTGTTCATGACTGAACCAGTGGCGCTTTCTCACGATGACATCGTGCTGGCCGAGGGTCTTGCGCAGGTTGCCGGCATCGCCATCGTTCAGGATCAGACGATCCGCGAGTCAGCGGTGCGCGAACGCCAGTTGCAGCACGCCTTGGAGAGTCGGATCGTCATCGAACAAGCGAAAGGGATGATCGCAGCGCGTCGAGGTGTCGACATGGACGGAGCGTTCTCTCGTTTGCGTTCCCATGCGCGAAGCAACAACCAGCGACTCACGGATGTCGCCAAAGCGGTCGTCGACGGTTCGACGACCATCGACGGCGACGACGCGGCCAGCGAAGCGAGCGCCGAGTAGTTCGGTGCGATGAAAATATCTCGCGGAAACCGGGCTTCTGGATGCTTCGTTTTCAGCGCCGGTGGGTATGACCCCCTTCTACCGCTGCGCGTCATGAAGGAGGGCCCGATCCCGTGTTAGAGCTGGCCCCTACCGCTCACAGCGTGAGGGTGGCGCGTCGCTTTGCGTGCGAGTTTCTGGCCGGGTACGACGCCATCGTGTGCGAGACGGTTGCATTGCTGGTGAGCGAACTCGTCACGAATGCTGTGCTCCACGGCGGACCACACCACCCGGCCTCCATAGTCGGCCTGGCCCTCGCTGCGCTTCCCGACCGAATCCGCGTCGAGGTTGCCGACGCCGGCGCGGGCATCCCCAGGATCGAAGCCAGGGCTCTTGACTACCCGTCGGGGCGCGGCTTGCTGCTCGTTCAGTCGATGGCGAGCCGGTGGGGATGCGATCGATCCGAAACCGGCAAGACGGTCTGGTTCGAGCTCGTCACACCGTCAGGAGGCGCGACAAATGGATAACGAGCAGACCGACGTTCTTGTGCTCCACATCTCGTTCGATGTCGCAACACCGATGGCGACGGTGGCGGTGACCGGGGATATCGACATGATCTCGGCGTCGAGTCTCGCCGGGGTGCTGCACTCCCTGATCGATAGCGGTCGGCAACAGATCGTCATCGACCTGGCTCAGTCGGAGTTCGTCGATGCCCGAGGTGCGGCGGTTTTCGCAGCCGTTGCCCGCCGCCTCGTTCCCACCGGCGGAGAAATCACCATCCGGGCCGGATCATCGATCACTCAACACATGCTCGACATCACCGACGCCGGCGATCTCCTGGTGGTGGAGTCTTCGCAGCTCGCAGCCGCGGAACCCGAACTCCGGGACTCCGAACTCGACCGCTCTACACGGCCGTCGCCCGACTTGGGAGCAGTTCTTCCGCCCCCGACATCTCCCCCGAGATCACATACCGACGTGGTCGACGCGGCGCTTCGACTGGTCACAGCGCTTGCTGATGCGACCGTCACCAATGCGGACGGTGTCAGTGTGACACTCGAGCGCCACGGGCAGCTGATGACCGTCGCAGCGAGCAACGACGCCGTGTTGACCATGGACCGTCACCAGTATGAGACCGGCGAAGGACCATGCCTCGACGCAAAGACCGAAGGACGATGGTTTTACATCGAATCACTGGCGGACGAGACGAGATGGCCGACATTCGTACCGCTCGCACTCGGACAAGGCATTCACAGCATCCTGTCGTCGCCGCTGAAAGCCGACGGAGGTGCCCTGGGTGCCTTGAACATGTACTCGGCGACGCAAAACGCCTTCGGTGAACGCGAACAACAACTGGCTGCGTTGTTCGCAGAACAGGCATCGCAGATCCTGACGAGCGCCGGTCCCGACCGCTCGGACGACCAGAACAACGAACGATTCGCGACGGCGTTGGCGGCTCGTCAACTCATCCATCAGGCGCAGGGTGTGATAATGGCCCGCAATCGTGTCGGCGCCGACGAGGCGATCGGGTCGCTGTTCCGGGCCGCACGGGCGTCGGGTGTCGCTGTGGTGGTCCATGCCGCCGACGTGGTCGCCTCGCTGCGCCCCGACACCGAGCGTCCATGACCATCGAGATCGATCTGATCGAACGAGCCCGTCGGGGACTCGGTCTGTCCGTGTCGGACCTGTGGTGGCGATACTTCGCGCTCGGCGGGATGAGGACCGAACTCGAAGTGGAGGCGATTCTCTATCGGGCGCTCCAACCCACGGATTCCGATCACGACATGCTCTCGGTCGCCCTCAACGAGCGGTTCAGCGAACTGGGCGGCGACCACCCATTGCCATATTCCGACGACGACCGCCCGTAGCCCCGCCGGGTCGACGTCACCGTCACTTCGCAGATCGGCGACGCAATACCGGGTGGAGGACGCGGCTTCACCGTTCACGGGCGGTCGCCCTCGATAAGCCCATCGACGCCGGGGACCGGGGTGTCGGGCGTCATGTGGTCGTCGCCCGGCTCCGGGCCCCACGAGCCACGTGCATACACGACGGGGGGTTCCAACCGCTGAAGCACGTCGTTCACCACCCGCCAGCACTGCTCGACTTCTGCTCGACTGGCGAACTGGGTGTGGTCACCGCGACGGGCGTCGTCGAAAATGCGCGTGTACGGGCCGACGCGTTCCTCGGGTCGGTAGCTGTCGGCGGACACCAAGGCCGTCTTGGCCGTTCCGAGCGGGGCGGATGCGCTTCTCGCCTGCAGTGTCAGCATCACCGATTCGGCCGGTGCCATCGAGATGCACAGCCGGTTGGGCTCGGGTGCACAATCCTGCGAGATGAACATCGGAGCGCTCGCCGCCTTGAAGGTGACGACGATCTCCGACTTCGTCTCGGCCAGCCCCTTGCCTGCCATGATATTCCACGTCACGCCGGACCATCGGTCGTTGCCGATCCGGAGGCGGGCCCGAACGAACGTCTCGGTCATCGACCCGGGGGACACGCCATCGACGTCGAGGTATCCCTCGTACTGCCCGAACACGACATCATCCACCGCCAGGCCTTGCACGTCACCAAGAACCGTGGCGCGCCGCCCGGCGACTTCGTCCGACGACGCAGCCCCCGGGGGTTCCATGGCCAGTGCCGCCACGACCTGGAGGACGTGATTCTGCACGACGTCGCGCAGCGTTCCGTTGCTGTCGAAAAAGCCCGCCCGACCTTCGATACCGAACTGCTCGGCCATCACGACCGACACCGAGTCGATGTGCTCGCCGTTCCA
>JANMJD010000009.1:0-13061 GCA_031371195.1 Actinomycetes bacterium
CATCCGCGAGGTGATCGCCTTCCCCAAGACCCAGAGCGGCACCGACCCGATGACCAACGCTCCCACCCCGGTCGACGCCAAGCAGCTCACCGACCTCGGTATCCGCGTCCTGCCGCGCTGATTTCTCGGGACTGGCCCCCGCTCGCCGCGCTGATTTCTCGGGACTGGCCCCCGCTCGCCTGACGGCTCGCTTTGGCCGCTCCCTCGTGCTCGCTACGCCTGGCGGCGCTTTACGCTCGCGCTGATTCCTCGCTGACGGCTGGCGGTTCCGTGGGTGGGTACTCTGCGGACCATGGACGTTGAGCGGTTGAAGCAGCAGGTGTGCGACGAGGTCGATCGGCTGGCGGCGACCTTGATCGACGTGTCGCATCAGATCCATGCCCGCCCCGAACTCTCCAACGACGAGCACTTCGCCCACGGCCTGCTGACCGAGGTGATCGAGGGGCGGGGCCTGGGGGTCGAACGGGGCGCCTACGGCCAGCCGACGGCTTTCACGGCCTCTGCCGGTGACGAGGGGCCCCGGATCGCCGTCCTGTGCGAATACGACGCCCTACCGGGGATCGGGCACGCCTGCGGCCACAACGTGATCGCCTCGGCGGGCCTCGGGGCCGGACTTGCCGTGGCCGGCATCGCCCGGGAGGTCGGGGGCACCGTAGTCCTGATGGGCACGCCGGCCGAGGAGGGCGGCGGCGGCAAGATCATGATGGCCCGCAACGGAGCCTTCGACGATCTCGACGCGGCGATGATGGTCCATCCCGCCGACGCCGACCTCATCCGCATGGACGCCATCGCCGTGCAGCAGCTGGCCTCGACCTTCCACGGCCGCGCCGCCCACGCCGCCGCAGCACCGCACGAGGGCCGCAATGCCCTCGACGCCGCCGTGCTCAGCTACATGAACGTGGCGGCGCTGCGACAACACATCCTCGACAGCGAGAGGATCCACGGCTGCTTCACCAACGGCGGGGGAAAACCGAACATCGTCCCGGCCGAGGCGGCGCTGCTGTGGTATGTCCGTTCGCCGACGTTCGCCAGCCTGGCGCCGCTCAAGGAGCGGGTGCTGGCCTGCAACGACGCCGGGGCGATGGCGTGCGGCTGCACCGTCGAGCACGAGTGGGATGACTACCCCTACGCCGATGTACGCGACAACGGCCCGATGGTCGCTTCGTATGTGGCCAACGCCGAGCGCGTCGGACGCCATCCGCAGGACCCCGCGGCGACCGGCCGTCGGGTGGTCGGCTCGACCGACATGGGCAACGTGTCGTACCTCGTTCCGTCGATCCATCCAATGGTGCAGGTCGCCCCCGCCGGGGTGCCGATCCATACCGTCGACTTCGCCAAGTGGGCGGGGCGCGAGGAAGGGGACCGGGCGGTGGTCGATTCGGCCAAGTCGATGGCGATGACGGTCATCGACCTGTGGACCGATGCGAAGCTGCGCAGCTCGGTGGCGGAAGCCTTCGCCGGCGTCGGTCCCGACCGCAGCGTGCTGTAGCCCAAGTCGCGTACACGCAGGTCAGCGGCGTTCACCGGTCCGGCGCCCGTGGTCCGCCGGGCCGTAGCATGATCCGTCATGACCGTGTACGTCCCCGAGGAGTTCACGGCCGCCGAAGCCGATGTTCTCAGGCGGTACTTCACCAACCTCGACGGACCGGTGTTCGCTCTCGTCAACCTGCCGGAAGTGGTCAAGGGGGCGCTGTTCGCCCGCTACAGCCGCAGCCCCAAGAGTCTGCGCCGGTTGTTCCTCGACGAGTTCGTCGGCGAGCTCGACATCTCCGCCGACCAGGGACTCGATGCGACGATCGGCGTCGAGCGGGCCGAGGAACTGTACGAGAAGGTGTTCGTCGAGTACGGCGACGATTCGGTCGCTCAGCTCGGTGCCGTCCATCTGGCCTGCGAACAGGCGTCGAACCTGTTGACCAAGGTGCTGGAGTGGGGTCGCCTGATGAGCTACCTCGAACAATCGACCCGCTACATCAACTACGACGCCCGACTCGGCGGCCGCTACCGGTATCACCGCGATCCCGACGTGCTCTCGTCGCGGTTCGGTACCCGCTACGTCGGTGACATGGACCGCATGTTCGACACGTATGCCACGTTGGTCCGCCAGGTGACCGCTCATGTGCGTGCCACGATCGCCCACCAGCCGGGCGATTCCGAGTTCGTCTACCGTCAGGCGACGCGGGCCAAGGCCCTTGATGCCGCCCGCGGCGTGCTTCCGGCTGCGTCGTTGTCGAACGTGGGCATCTACGGCAGCGGACAGGCCTACGAGGCGATGCTGCTGCGCATGAGAGGCCACGGGTTGCCCGAAGCCCGCCGGTACGCCGACATGATGCTGATCGAGCTGCGGAAGGTGATTCCGAGCTTTCTGCGGCGCGTCGATGCCCCGGGGCGGGGCGAGGCGTGGACCGACTACCTCACGTCCACTCGTGACTCCACGCACGACCTCGTCGAGTCGTTGCTCGGCGATGTGCCCGTCGAGCCGGCGCCCGCCGTGGTCCTCACCGATTGGGACCCTGACGGCGAGGACAAGCTGCTGGCGGCCATCTGCTACGCCCATTCGGCGATGTCCGAGGCACAGCTGCTCGATCGGGTGCGTCGCCTCTCGGCCGATGAGCGCGTCGCCCTGATCACGGCCTATGTGGGGGAGCGGGGCAACCGGCGCCACAAGCCCGGCCGGGCGTTCGAGCGCACGGACTACCGCTTCGACGTGCTCTCCGACTACGGCGCGTTCCGGGACCTGCAGCGCCACCGCCTGTTGACCATCGAGTGGCAGACATTGACCCCGCATCACGGCTTCATCCGGCCCGAACTCGTCGAAGAGGCGGGTCAGACCGCGATGTTCGACGAGGCGATGGACCGTGCCGCCTCGTTGTACGACATGCTGGCGCCCATCTATCCCGCCCAGGCGTCGTACGCGATCTCGATGGCATACCGGGTGCGCTACGTCATGCAGTTCAATGCTCGTGAGGCGGTGCACATGCTCGAACTGCGCTCATCGCCCCAGGGCCACCCGTCATATCGGCGGATCGCCATCGAAATGCACCGCCTGATCGCCGATCAGGCCGGGCACCGGGCGATCGCCGCAGCGATGACCCATGTGAACACCGCCGAGCCCGAGTTGGAGCGTCTGGATTCCGAGAGACGGGCCGAGGTTCGGCGTCTTCAGAGGGGCAAGTGACTGCTGTCACAAGGGGTGACGGGACCGATGCCGCCGACTGCCCGTATGATCCCGCCCCGCGTCGGCTGAGCCCCGCCCTGCGCCGGGTCAAGGAAGGATCGTCACGATGGCTGATGAAGACGAAGAACTTCATGAGATGGATGCGGAAGAAGAGTTCGAGCCCGAGCTGATCGAGGAGGACGTCGATCCCGAGGAACTTGACGAGGAGGCCTTGGTCGAAGAGGACGTCTTCGAGGACGAACTGGTCGAGGACGACGAGTTCGGCGGTGACGAAGAGGGCGAGGACGACCTCGCCGATGATCTGGTCGAGGCGCCCACGCGCCGTCCTGCGGTCGCCAAGGAGAAGGACTCCGAGGAGGAGGACGACGACGACGACATGATCACGCCCGACGATGTCGAGGCGGATCTCGACACGATCCTCAAGGATCGTCTGATCGCCAACGAGAGCGAACTCGACGAGGACGAGGATGGAGCCGAAGTCGACGACCCACGTGCCGAACCCGGCGACCGGCTGCAACCGAAGCGACCCGATGAGCAGCTGTGCTCGTCGTGCTTCCTGCTCGTGCGGGCCAAGGCCCCCGGGTGTCCGATGGACGACGACACCTGTCCGATTTTCACCTAGCTCGGCCCGTGATGGCTTCCACCGACGATGACCCGTGCCGACAGCTGCTGGAGCTGTTCGTCTATGCGCCCATCGGGCTGATGGTCGAGGCCAAGCGCATGTATCCGGGCGTCATCGACGCCGGTCGGCAGCGCGTCGACAACCAGATCCGGTTGGCCCGCCTCGTCGGTGAATTCGCCGTGCGTCAGGGCCGACAGCTCGTCGAACGTCGGTTGCAGGAGTTCGCCCGGCCGTCGATCGACGACGATGCGAATCGCCGGCTCGATCCGCCGTCGGCCGCCTCAGTGGACCGGACAGGGGCCGGGTTCGACAGCGCCGATCGCGGGCTGACGATGTCCGTCCCGGCACCCGATACCGGGCCGGGGAGCAGCCCGGTGATCCCGCCCCCGGAAATGTCGGTCCCACCGGTCGACGCCGGCTCGCTGGCCATCACCGGCTACGACACGCTGGCGGCCTCCCAGATCGTTGATTGCCTCGACGGGCTACCCGATGAAGACCTGGAGCGGATCGGCCGCTACGAGGCCGCTCACCGGGGCCGGCGGACCGTTCTGGGTCAGGTTGCCCGTCTCCGGGGCAGCGTCTCGTGATAACGGCCGTCCGCCCGGCCACCGCAGTCGACTGGCCGGCGATCGCCGCCCTGCAGGTCGAGGCCCGCACGGGGCTGGTCGAGCAGCGGGGCGGCCCCGAGTGGCTCGCCGAGAACCCGGAGCACCCGGCATTGCCGCAGGGTGCCGACGAGCGCACCACTGTGGCCCTGATCGACGAGGTGGTCGTCGGGTGGTGCCACACCGTCCTGGCAGCCGTCGCGGTGGTGGATTGGATCTATGTCACTCCCGAGGCACGTGAACTCAGCCTGGGCGAGGAGTTGCTCGACGATGCCATCGAGGCTGCTCGGAGCGCCGGCTCGGCCCGGATCGAGTCGTGCGCCCTCCCCGGCGACCGCGAGACGAAGAACATGTTCGAGCGGTTCGGCATGAAGGCCCGCCTGCTCACCGTCGGGATGCCACTGGCCGACCGGTCCAGCGAGGAACGGTCGAGCGACTCTCCGGCCACCGAGCGTTCCACCTAGGGGCGATGGTGGATCAGCCGCCACCCAGCCGCGTCGAGGTGTGCGTCGGGGCCGTCGTCGTGCGTGATCAGCGGCTACTGCTGGTTCGTCGGGGTCGTGGCGCCGGCGTTGGCATGTGGAGCATCCCCGGCGGCCGGGTGGAGTACGGCGAGACCCTGGCGTCGGCGGTGATACGTGAGTTGGCCGAGGAGACCGGACTGCGCGGGCATCATCCCCGCCACCTTGGGTTTGTGGAGCGGATCGATGCGGACTGGCACTTCGTGATCCACGACTTCGCCGTCAGCGTCGACGATCCGGGTCGGGCTGTAGCCGGCGACGACGCGGCCGACATCACCTGGTGTGCCCTCGCCGAGGTCGCCGGCCATCGGGGCATAGTGCCCGGGCTGGTCGATTTTCTGATCGAGGCGGGCGTGCTGCCGTCCGACGGTTAGCCGGCGGTCCGCCACGGATCGTCTGTCGAGGGCCCCTACGCGCCGGTCCATTTCGGAGTGCGCTTCTCGATGAAGGCGGTCAGGCCTTCCTTGGTGTCGGTGGATGCGAGCACCTGGGCGAACTCGGCGTTGGTGAGCTTCTTCAGGGTCTCGTCGTCCTCGTAGGCCGATGCGAGGACCACCTTGCGGCTGGCCCACACCGCCAGTGGGGCGTTCGCCGTGATCTGGGCTGCCAGCCGCTTGGCCTCGTCGAAGGCCTCGCCCGGGCCGACGAGGCGGGAGATCAGCCCGAGTTGGTAGGCGCGTTCGGCGGGAATCGGTTCACCGGTGAGGATGGCTTCCATGGCCGCAGCCTGACCGATCGCCCGGGGAAGCCGGAACAGGCCGCCTGCTCCGGCGATGAGGTTGCGCTTCACCTCGGCCAGCCCGAACGACGAGCGGGTCGTGGCGACGACGAGGTCGGCGGCCAGCATGATCTCGCAGCCCCCTGCCGTCGCCAGGCCGTCGATGGCGACGATGATCGGCTTGCGTCGCTCCCGGTAGACGAACCCGCCGAACCCGCCACGGGGGGTGTTCAGCCCCGAGGCGTTTCCCGAGTTGATCGCCTTCAGGTCGGCGCCGGCACAGAACACCGGGCGCGCCTGGCCCTCGGTGTTCGCCCGTAGAATGCCGACCCACACGTCGGGGTCGGCTTCCATTTGGTCGACCGCAGCCTCAATGCCGTTGGCCACGTCGCCGTTGACGGCGTTGCGTGCCTCGGGACGGTTGAGCGTGATGATCGCGACGCGGCCGTCGACTTCGTACTGCACGATCTCTGACATGGCGTCCGAATCTACCGAACGCCGGTCAGCCGAACGTCAGCGGGACGGCGCGCCCCCCGAGTGTCGCCGTTCACGCCATGACTTGGGGCGGACGACCTCGCAGGGACTTCGGACGGCCGACCCCGCGGGCCGCCCGGATTCACGATTCGAGGTCGGCAGCGCCCTCGGACGGGGCATCGTCGGACGGAGCATCGCCGGACGGAGCATCGATCGTCACGATGTCGTCGGCTGCGGCATCGGCAACGGTGACGACATCGTCCGGCGCCTGCTCGATCGAATCGACCACCGAGTCGGCGGCTTCTTCGATGGGTTCGACAACCGAGTCGGGCGTGATCTCGTCGGGCGTGATCTCGTCGGGCAGGATCGGTTCGACCGCTTCCACCGTCGTCGGTTCAGCAGCCATGGGCGCTGTCTCGTCAGGCGTGGCGGCGGAATCCGCGGACGTCACCTCGAGCGGAGCGCTGGCTGCCGTGGCCGGGGCCGCAGCGGGCGTCGGTCGGGGCGGCCGACCGCCGTCGGGACGTCCGGCCGGGGATGTACCCGGCTTGCGTGGCTCGGGCTTGCGCGGGGCGCGCAATGGCTTGGGCGACTGAGCACCCGGAACCGGGGTGATCCCGAAGAGCGCAGCGATCTGGGGCAGCAGGGAAGCCAGGCGGGTCATGGTGGCCGTCAGCTCGTCGTTCGTCGTCGCCGGCCCGGCGACCGGAGTGACCTGGGCGCGGATCGGGGAGAACGCCGCCGCTTCGAGCACAGCCGACCAACGCTCGGGCAGAGCGTCGGACGCCAGCGCCGCCGTGGCCGCCGGCGACAGCTTGGCGGCCAGGTCGGCAGGGAAGCGCATGCCGGCCTTGGGCGGCTCGGAGGACAGCTTGAGGGCGCGGATCACGCGGCCGAAGTCGACGGCCATGCCGATGTCGTCGATCCACTCGGCCGACGCCTGGTCCTGGCGGCTGATCAGCGCAGCCTTCAGCTCGTTGGCCAGTTCCCGGCTCGTCTCGTCACGGGTGATCATCGGGTCGTCCGATGCGGCGACGACCGAGCGCAGGTCGCGTAGGTCGAGGCGATCGATGTCGGCCTTGGCGGCATCGGCACGGTCGAGCCATTCCGCGACTCGCAGGCGGGGGAGCAGCTCTTCGGCCATCTTCAGCAGACCGGCAGCCGGGATCTCTTCCTTGCCTTGCGCCTTGAGCTGGGTGTTCTGTTCCTGGACGGCCATCCGCACTGCGGGGATGCCGCCCTGCAGGGCCTTCTCGGCGATCGCCCGCTGCGCCTCGGGCAGGTCGTCCAGCACGGCGCTGCGATGGGCCCGGCCGGGCTTGAGCCGTGTGGCCCGCGGTCGCTGCGGCAGCTCGGGGACAGGCTCGAAACGGGGGCGCGCGGGACGATCGCGACGCGGGCCTGCGCCGTCGCGGGCCGGGCGATCGTCACGGCGGGCCGGCCGATCGCCGTCGTGTACCGGTCGGTCGCCACGGGGGCGATCGGGGCGGGCGCCGTCGCGCCCGGCACTGTCGCGCGCCGGTCGATCCCGACGGGGCCGGTCGCCCCGGTCGCCGCGATCACGATCTCCGCGCTCGCGCCGGGCGAGCGTCTGGGTGACCGGCTCGAACGGGCGGTCGTTGGTGACCAGCTCGATACGGGTGGGTTCCTTGCGCGCCCGGGCCAGACCGGCGACGCCGAGGATCGTGATCCCGTCGACCTCGATATCGGCGTCGACCTTCAGTACGTCGCCGACCTTGATCCCATCGGGGAGGACCGACGGGTCGACCGTTCCCCGGGGCTCGCGGGCGCCGGCGGCGCGCCAGGTGAGGACGCCGTCGGGGCGCGCGCTCGTCAACTCGATCTCGATCCTGCGGGACATGGGTCTCAACCGTATCCGTTGGAAGTGCCCGCCCAACAGCCGCGATTCGTCGACGTCGGGATTTCGCTCCGGAGGCCCGGCCGAATCCGGCTACGGGGTCGCCTCCCGGTAGCTTCGCAAGGTGCCCATCTACGCGCTCGGCGACAGCATCCCGAACATCCATCCCGATGCATACATCCATCCCGACGCCGTGATCATCGGTGACGTGACGATCGGCGCCTTCAGCACCGTGTGGCCCTGTGCTGTTCTGCGGGGAGACGGCGGCTCGATCATCATCGGCGAGCGCACCTCGATTCAGGACGGCAGCGTGATCCACACGACGCCGCACGACTTCACCCGGGTCGGTGACGACTGCACGATCGGCCACATCGTCCATCTCGAGGCATGCACGATCGAAAACGGCGCGTTGGTCGGCAACGCCGCAGTCGTGCTCCACCGGGTGGTCGTCTCGACCGGCTCGATCGTGGCGGCGAACTCGGTCGTGCTCAACGACACCTTCGTGCCGCCGGGAGCGATTGCCGTGGGTGCGCCGGCGGTGATCAAGGAGGGCCGGGCCCGTCCGGAAATCATCGCCATGGCCGGAGCCTCGTATGTGGAGAAGGGCAAGATGTTCCGCACCCAGTTGCGCCGCATCGACACCTGATGTTGGCCTTCGTCCTCGATGTCTGCTCCGACGACGTCGAGGTCGCCTCGGACGTGCTCTGGGGCTGGGGGGTGGTCGCCGTCGAGGAGCGCAGCGGGCCGCCCGGGCGGATCGAGCTGTGGACGGCGCTCGGTGAGGACCGCATCGGAATCGAGGCGAGGGCCGTCGAGTTGCCGGATCGGTGGAATTGGCGGCTGGTCGATGTCGACACCGCCGTTGCCGACACCTGGCGGGAGTTCGAACGGCCGGTGCTCGTCGATGGGCGGTTGATCGTTGCCCCGGCGTGGCTCGGCGACGTCGCCGCCGGTCCCGGGCAGCGGGTGCTGCGCATCGAGCCGGGCCCGACGTTCGGCCTGGGCGACCATCCGACCACGGTGTCGTCGATGCGGGCCATGCTCGATGTCCTCGACCGGCGCCCGGTGGCACGGCTGCTCGATGTGGGCTGCGGGAGCGGGGTGTTGGCGATCGCCGGGTGTCTCTTCGGAGCGGGGCGGGCGGTGGCGATCGACATCTCGCCGGCTTCACCGGAGATCACCACCGTCAACGCCGTGGCCAACGGCGTTGGCGAAATGCTCGATGTGTCGTGCACCCCGCTGGCCGAGGTCGAAGGTGTGTTCGACCTGGTCGTCGCCAATATCCTGGCCCCCGCACTCATCGAGTTGGCCGCCGACCTGGTGCGTGTGGTCGCCGCGGACGGGACATTGATCCTCAGCGGTCTGCTCGACGGACGCTTCGACCATGTCGTCGCCGCGATGGACGGCTTCGCGGTCGTGTCCGTGGAACGGATGGACGGATGGGTTGCGCTGACAGTCCGGCGTTGAGGCTCGCCGTCGGACGACTCAGGTTGGTGGCGCGCCGCGTCCGTCGAGGCGGATCAGGTCGCTGATCGCCGCTGAATGGGGGATCGACGGCACTGCCCCGACGACCGTCGTCGCCAGCGCGCCTGCTGCGTTCGCCCCGGTCAGCGCCGCGTCGATCGCATCACCGGCGGCCAGCCGGGCACACAGCGCTCCGCAGAACGAGTCACCGGCGCCCGTGGTGTCGACCACCTCGACGGCGAACGCCTCGACACGACGCTCACCGGAGGCGTCGAACACCCGGCACCCGCGCCGTCCCTCGGTCACGATCACCGTGTGAATGCCGAGTCGCCGGAGTCGGTCGACGCCACCCATCCGTTCGGCCTCATGCTCGTTGGGAATCAGCAAGTCGACGAGGGCGAGTAGCTCGTCGGGGAGTTCAACGGCGGGGGCCGGATTGAGCACGGTCGTCGCGCCGACGGCCCGGGCCACTTCGAATGCGGCGATGACCGCGGTGATCGGCACTTCCAACTGGGCCAGCACGACCTGGGCACGGGCGACCGTCGGCCCGTGCACCTGTACGTGGGCCGGGTCGACCAGCCCGTTGGCACCGGGTATGACGACGATCGAGTTCTGGCCGTCGTCGCCGACGGTGATCATCGCCCGGCCCGTCGGCCCGGGAACCCGCTTGATCGACGCAGTCGAGATACCGTCGGCCTCGGCGATGTCGACCAGCGAATCGGCGGCGGTGTCGCTCCCGACTGCGGCGACGAAGGCGACGGCGGCCCCCGAACGAGCGGCGGCCACCGCCTGATTGAGGCCCTTGCCTCCGGCGGCTTCGAAGTAGGCGTAGCCGAGAACGGTCTCGCCCGGTGACGGAATCCGCTCGGTTCGGGCGACCAGGTCGAGGTTTGCGCTGCCGACGACACACACCCGCGGTTCGAGGCTCATGACTCCGAACCCTATTGCGCCGCTCAACGGGGCGGCTGTGGTCAAGGTCGGCGGACCCTCGGAATGTGCCGCGCGGCGCTCAGTCGACGATCTTGAGCAGGGGAGTGATGTCGAGGCGTTCCAAGGCCGGAAGGTGGTGGGTCACCGCCTGGCGACGGAATGTGGAGCAGTAGTCCGGGCGGAAGAATCTCGCCCCTTCGCGGATCACGTAGTTGAGGATGAAGAAGCGATACACCTCGGGGAGGAACCGGATGTCGTCGACGCTCAGGGGCATGACCTGGTGATATGCCCGAATGAACCGCTGGAAGCGCGGTTCGGTCATCGTATGCGAGCCGTACGTGAACTGCGTGCGGTCACCCGTGCGGCTCGAGACACGCGATAGGAAGTAGAAGTCGAGCAGTCGTGGCTCGATGCGGAACCAGTCGTAGTCCCAGCGGGAGAACAGACGGAAGTTCGCACCCTCACCGGTCACCGAGAAGTTCCCGAGATTCCAATCGATCAGCACCGGTATCTTGGTCCAGTAGTCGTAGTGCATCTCGTCGAGACGCGTCAGAAAAGCGTGCGTATGGCGCCGCAGGACGCCGATGTGTTCGGCCGGCAGATCGAAGTTGCGCGGTGCGAACGGGCTCTCGAGCAGATCGAGCAGGTGGATGGCGTCGGACTTGATCGACTTCGACGTCAGCGGCAGTCGGGGGGCGAGTTCGGTGCAGGCGAGGTGGAACTCGGCGATCTCCCGGGCCAACCGCTCGATTTCCGCGTCGTCGAGGATGCGGGGAAGGCTGCGCCGGCGCTCCAGGCCACGGTAGAGAACGGCCCACTGGCGCTGGTCATACCATGTGTAGATTCGTCCGTCGCGGGTGAGCACGTCGGCGAGGAGCCCGTCGAAGCGAGTGCCGCGCAGTTCTTCGACCAGCCGGTGGATACGGTCGTGATCCTCGGCGAAGAGAAAGTACGAGCCGTACGAACTGACCTTGGCGTACACGTGATTGCCGTCGTCGAGATCGAGGCGATACACCCGGTTGGTCGACACCATTGCGCTGACCTCGGTGATGCCGACGACCTTGCGGCTATCGCCGTAGTCGGCCCACACCTGTTGGAGTACTGCGTCGGGCTGGTCGGTCATCGGTGATCCGGCGTCACTCGCCGAGCAACTCGTCGACCGAGGTGTGGAAGCGCTGCAGCGTGAGCTCGTTTCGTCCGAAGACGACATCGCGCCCGGGCGTGGCGGTCAGTCCCTGCTGGATGCCGATCCCGGTGGCGTAGTCCTCGTCGCGCACGACGCGGTAGAGGAACTCGGCATAGGCATCGGCCTTGGCCCGGTCGTCGTCGGTCACGAGTGGTGTACGGCTCAGGAACGACTGAACGGTGTACGAACGGTCGGGGGTTGGGCCGGGGAACAGCTGGCTGACCAGGCAACGGTCGCCCCAGGCGCCGGCGATCGAGATGTGGGGGAAGATGGTGTACACCGGCCCGAAATGCTCCGTGGGAAGCTCCCACTGCTCCTCGGGCCGGCCGGCCCATTCGGCGATCGAATGCTTGGCGAATATCACCCGTTGGTGGGGGCCCCAGGCATCGACGACCATCAGGTTGCTCATCGTCTGGGGGAACAACGTGGTCCGATGCAGCGACTGGAAGTGATAGCCCTCGAGATAGCCCTCGAGATAGCCGTCGTAGCACACCTTCCAACTTGCTCCCTCGACCCGCCGCTGACCGGTGAGGTGCCAATCGGCGAGATCGAGACCATCGAGTTCGGTGCCGTATCCACCGAGCCACTCGTCGAGATCGATGGCGAGCCCGGGGGTCAGCACGACGAAAACAAACCCGGCCCTCTCGGCACAGGGCAGCTCGACCAGGCCTCGTTCGGTCCGGTCGAACTCGCCGAAGGTCGACTCGCCGTAGACCCCGACCAGCGCCCCGCGGTCGTTGTACGTCCATGCGTGATAGGGACAGGCGAACCGGCGCGCCGAGCCGCACCCGTTGACGACCAGCGCCCCCCGATGGCGGCAGACGTTGAGAAAGGCCCGGACGATCGAGTCGCTGCCCCGGGTGATCACGACCGGGACACCAAGGACATCGAGTGCCTTGTACGCCCCGGGGTGAGGCAGTTCACACGACAGCGCCAGGCCGAGCGGCCGGCGTTTGAAGATTCCGTCGATCTCGCGCTGCCACCGGTGCTCGTCGACGTAGTGGTCGGTCGGCACGCGCACGATGCCGTCGGCTTGATCGGTGGTTCCCGCGTGAACGTGGGCCATGACCCGCCGGGCGAGCGGCAGGAGTTCGTCGCGGTCGAGCATGGAACCGAGCGTAGGCGGCCCGTCGGCGATCGGATTCAATCGTCGCAGCCGGTCCGCCCGGCCGCCGGCGGCATCAGCTGGCGAGCGACTCGGGCCGGGCGCGCGTGCCGATCGGGGCGATCAGGCGATAGCCGGCGGCGTGGCGCTCGTCCTCGGACTCGCCGCCCCAGAACCCGTACTCATGGTTCTGTCGGGCGTAGTCGCGGCACTCGCCGAGGATCGGACAGCTGGCGCAAACCTGCCGGGCGCTGGCCTCACGACGATCCCTGGCCTGCGGACGTTCGGCCGACGGTGGGAAGAACAACACGGTCAGGCCACGACACGCCGCCGCCTTCATCCAGTGTTTCGCCGCCGATTCACCAGGACGTTCGATCTCGATGAGCGCCATGCAGACCCCTCT
>JANMJD010000011.1:0-25348 GCA_031371195.1 Actinomycetes bacterium
GGCGAGGGCGCTGGGAGCAGCGGCAGGTCGACGCCCCGTTGTTGCTCGGCCCCGCCGAGGCGGCCCCGCCGATTGAGATCCTGCCGGGCGTGCTGCCGACCCTGGTGGGGATGGTGCAGATCGTCGTCGAGCAGATGGGCATGGACGGCAAGCCGACGGAGAGCGGGCTCAGCGGCGCCGGTGTCGGGACCGTCGTCTATCGGGGCCGGGCGTGTCGGGCCGACACCCCTGAGGAGGCACTCGATCGGCTCGATCCGGGCGATGTACTGGTCGTGCCATGCACCACGCCGGCCTACAACCTGGTGTTGTCACTCGCCGGGGCGGTGGTCACTGCGGCGGGCGGCCCACTCAGTCATGCTGCCGTCATCGCCCGTGAGCTGGGGATTCCGGCGGTCGTCGGCGCCCGTGACGCACTGACCGACATTCCCGACGGTGCCCAGGTCGAGGTCGATCCGATCGCCGGCGTGGTCCGGGTGCTGGCCGCTCCGATCGTCGGCTCAGCTGCGTGATGCCACGAACGCGTCGCGGAGCTGGCGTTTGAGGAACTTGCCCGCCGCATTGCGGGGCAGTGGTTCGCCGGCGAACTCGACATAGCGAGGAATCTTGAAGGCGGCGATCTTCGGAGCGAGAAACGCCCGCAACCCGTCCTCGTCGAGCGCCTGTCCGGTGTTCAGATACACGGTCACCCCGACCTCCTCGCCGAGTCGGTCGTCGGGCACGCCGTAGACAGCGGCCTCGTGCACGGCAGGATGTTCGTAGATCGCCGCCTCGACCTCGGCGCCGTAGACGTTCTCGCCACCGCGCAGGATCATGTCCTTGGCGCGGTCCTCGATGTACACAAATCCCTCGGTGTCGATCCGGCCGATGTCGCCGCTGCGCAACCAGCCGTCGACGATCGTCTCGGCCGTTGCGTCGGGGCGGTTCCAGTACCCGCGGATCAAGTTCGGTCCCTTGAACCAGATCTCGCCCCGCTCGCCGATCGCCACGGGCCGATCGTCTGGGTCACGGATCTCTATCTGCATGATAGGCAGCACCCGCCCGGTCGACGTCGGGTGGGCGATGTAGTCGGCGCCGGAGTGGTTCGGGCCGTAGGCGTTGGTCTCGGTCATCCCGTAGCCGAGTTGGGGGGCGCCGTTGCGGAAGCTGCGGGCCACCTTGCCGACCAGCGCCGGGGGAGCCGGCGCTCCGCCTCCGCCGACCGACAGCAGGCTGGAGGTGTCGAAGTCGGCGAAGCGGGGTGAGTTGACCAGATCCCAGCTCTGGGTCGGCACGCCGACGAGGGTGGTGATCCGCTCCCGTTCGATCAGTTCCAGGGCCTTGTCGACGTCCCATCGGTACATCATCACCAGCTTGAACCCGCCGGCGAAGCAGCTCATCATCACGGGGACGCACCCGGTGACGTGGAACAACGGGACGATGAGGATGAACGCCGGTGGGTCACTCGGCGGTGAATCCGGGCTGGGCGCGTCGGCCCGTGCCGACTGGACCGCGGCGCGAGCGGCGAAGCCCATCACCCCGCTGACCACGGCCCGATGGGTGGAGACGGCACCCTTGGGGCGTCCCGTGGTCCCCGACGTGTACAGGATGGTGGCATCATCGTCGGGTGCGATGGTGACGTCGGGCAGCGCTGCTCTCGGGACGACGACATCGTTCCAGGCGTCGCAGCCGTCGGGAGGATCGCACCGTACGGCGACGATGCGGGTGCGGTGGGCCGCGCAGGCTGCGGTCGATCGGGAAACGCGCTCGGCGTCGGCGATCAACACCGTCGGCGTGGCGTCGCCGATGGCGAAGGCGAGTTCGTCGGCGGTCCACAGCGAGTTGAGCGATACCGAGATCGCCCCCACCGACACGATCGCCGCGAAGCTGACCACCCACTCGGGATAGTTGCGCATGGCGATCGCCACCCGGTCACCGGCCACGACGCCATAGCGATGGACCAGTGCATCACCGAGGGCATCGACATGGGCCATGACCTCGGCGAACGACCACCGCTCGTCCTCGTAGACCAGGAAGGTGGCGTCACCACGGGTCCGAGCGCCACCGAACAGATCGCGCAAGGTGTCGGGGGCGTGGCGGAACACTCGGCTCGGTTGTCCGAGCACCTCGGCCTCGGCGACCTCGAATGGTGATCCCGGTCCGCAGACCCGGGCGATGGCTTGCTCCCACGTGGCACTCACGGTGAGCGAGTCTGTCAGCTGGCGACGGTCGGCCCAAGGCCCAGCGACGAGATCCGGCCGGCGGCGACCGAGCCGGACGGGTTCCGGTGGATCTGGAACACTGATGGGCATGCGTGCTGTGGTTCTGCGTTCTCATGGTGGTCCCGAAGTGTTGACGATCGAGGACGTTCCCGATCCGTCGCCGGGCCCCGAGGATGTCGTCGTCGCCGTGCGCTCGACGGCGCTGAACCGCGCCGACCTGCTCCAGCGGATGGGGATGTATGCCAATCCGCGGCCCGCGTCCCATGAGATCCCCGGGCTGGAGATGGCCGGCACGGTCGTCGCCGTCGGGGAGCGGGCGACGCTGTGGAAGATCGGTGACGAGGTGATGGGGATCGATGCCGGTGGCTGTTACGCCGAGCGGGTCGCCATCCATGAGCGTCAACTGATGACTGTCCCGTCACCGGTCGGCGTGGCTGATGCGGCGGCGATCCCCGAGGTCTTCCTGACGGCCTGGGATGCCTTGGTCGTCCAGGGTGGATTGACGAGCGGGCGATGGGCGCTGGTCCACGCCGGAGCGTCGGGCGTGGGGACGGCCGGCATCCAGATCGCCAAGGCGATCGGCGCCCGCATCGCGGTGACCTGCTCGGCCGGCAAGGTCGAGGCCTGTCGGTCTCTCGGTGCCGATGTCGCCATCGACTACAGCTCGCAGGACTTCGTCGCGGTGATGCGCGAGGCGTCGGGTGGCGCCGGTGCCGATGTGATCCTCGACGTGATCGGCGGTGACTACGTCGAGCGCAACATCCAGGCCGCCGCGCTCAAGGGCCGCATCGTGCAGGTCGGCACGATGGGCGGCGGCAATGTCCCGGTGAATCTGGGAGTGATGATGTTCAAGCGCCTCAACCTGATCGGCACCGTGCTGCGAGCCCGCCCGATCGAGGAGAAGATTGCTTTGACCAGGCGATTCGCGACAGAAATGCTGCCGCTGTTCGACACGGGGGCGCTGCGACCTGTGATCGACTCGCGTTACCCGCTCGACCGCATCGCCGAGGCGCATGCCTTTATGGAGACCAATGCCAACGTCGGCAAGATCGTGATCGACGTCGGACCATGAGGCGGTTCAGAGCGGGCCGTCGAGCAGTGCGACGCCACCTTTGAACATCTCGGAACTCGGCACGCCGAACCACTTCTCGAACACGGTGGCGTAGTACTGGTCGAAGCCGACGGTGGCCTTGAGGTTGTCGGTGTCGTCGAGGTCGTCGAACGACGGCAGTTGGCCGTAGAGACCCGAGTTCACCGGTCCGATCAGCATCGTGGTCGAGGCGGTGCCGTGATCGAGGCCGTTCGAGCCGTTGTCACTCAGCCGTCGGCCGAACTCGCTGGTCGTCATGATCAACACGCTGTCGGCGAGTCCGCGCCGATCGAGGTCGATGCGGAACGCCTCCAGCGCCTCGTCGAATGAGTTCATGATCTGGCTGTACGGGTCGAGGTGATTGTCGTGGGTGTCGAAGTTCTCGTTCATCGGAACGTGGATGATGCGCGTCAGCCCGTCGGACGAGAACAGCTGGGCGGCGAGCCGGAGCCCCTCACCAAGCGTCGTTCCCGGATACTCGACCGCCTCCTCACCGGAGTCGCTCGCCGCCTGCGCAGCCTGTTCGGCGGCGACCAGCCTGGTGGCGAGCGACGCGGCCCGACCGTCGCTGATTCGCAGGCGGCCGAGCCATCCATCGCCGCCGACCGAGGCGAAGCGGCCGAATGCCTGCTGGAACACGTACCGCATGCCCTCGTCGGAGTTGGCGCCGGCCAGATATCCGCCGCCGGAACCGGGAATCGACATTGTCGGAGCGGTGCGTGAGCGGATGATCGGATGGTTGGCCTGGCCGTGCGAGACGGCCACTGCGGCGGCCGCCGGGTCACCGATGAGATCGGCCAAACGGCCGAGGACCCCGGTGTCGTAGGTGCCGCGGCCGTTGGGATCGCCGCTCCACCAGCGATCCTGCATGTCGAAGTGGGACAGGTCGGGCGAGAAGCTGCCGACGCCCTGGACGATCGCCAGTCCTCCGCGACTGTGCAGCCGACCGAGGTTCGGGTGCAGCCCGAATCGGTCGTCGATCGTCAGCACATCGCCGGCGGCGATCGACGTCCGGGCCCGCCGGTCGTAGTAGCCCCCGACGCCGTACGGCACGACCATCGACAGCCCGTCGTTGCCGCCGTCCATCTCGATGACCACCAAGCGGCGGGCCGCCGGGTCGGCGGTAGGGGGCGCGGCGGCGGAGCTCGGCTCGGTGGTCCGACCTTCCGCATCGGTCGACGCCACGTCGCCCGACCCGTTGGCGACCTTTCCCCGGGGTTCGCGGACGACGGCGGCCGACTTGACGTCGCCGGTGCCGGCGTTGCGCCCGGTGATCCAGATACCACCGCCGACGGCGGCTGCACCGGCTCCGGCGCTCGCCCAGCGCAGGAAGTCTCGGCGGGTGAAGCTGTTGCTCATCGTGGTTCCTTCATCGGATCGGGTCGGATCGTGGCGGATCGCGGCTGGTCAGGCCAGGTTGAACTCGGGAGTGCAGGGCACCAGGGCATGGAGCAGCGACGACTTCTCCCGGCGCCCCTCGACTGCGGCGGCGGCCTCGCGGAGAACGGCGAGGGTCTCATCGGAGACCTCGTGGATCGATGCCTTGGCCAGGACCTCGGCGACCGGATCGTCGGTCTCGAAGGTCGGCGAGTCGCCCGAATAGTCCCAGGCGGCGGCCGCCTTGACCATGACGGCGCCGGCCGATACCCAGCGTTCGTTGCCGGGCCAGCCGGCGACATTGGGCGGCTCGAACGGCACCTGACCCAGTTCGTACAGCCGCCACTCGTCGAACTCGGCGTCGAAGAAGCTTTGAGCAGCGATGAACCACTCGATTCCGCTGCGCGGCCGGTTGAGGCGCGTCTCCAGGAATGACGGATGACGCACGATCGCCTCGACCAGCGGTCGGATCTCGAGGCCACCATCGCGGAACCCGGCGGCCAACTCCGCCCGGCGATCGTCGGCCGGTGGGTCGCCGACCAGGAACTCGTAGACCTTGCCGGCGATCCACGGCGCAAACGCCTCGTGATCGCAAACGGCGTCGACCACCTCGGCGGCTCCGGCCACCGACCGGCCGAGAAAGTCCACCGGCTCGGTCGGGGCCTGCGACTCGTCGAACGAGGTTCGGATGCCGCCGTCGTGGTCCACGGTCCACCCGGCGAGGGCGATCGAGCCGGCCCGCACGTCGGCCTCGCTGTAGTTGCCGAGACCCAGCGCGAACAGCTCCATCAATTCACGCGAGTAGTTCTCGTTGGGTGCAGTCGCCGTTGATCCGCTGCCGTCGAGCCACTCCAGCATGGCCGGATCAACGGTGATTTCCTGGAGGAATGCGCGCATGTTGCCGAGCGCATGCTTGCGGTACAGCCGATGCTGGATCAGCATCAGGGCCGGTTCGCATTTCGACAGGCTCGAGGTCAGGTGGCCGTGCCAGAACCAGACCATCTTCTCGTGGAGGCCGGCCTCGGGGGCGGCGAGCAGCCGGCGCCACCACTGGCGCAGGATCGTGTAGTCGTCACCGGTGCCCAACTGGGGCTCATCGGGTGTGAGTGCGGCACTGGTCAGCAGCTGCTCGATCGCCGCCGGTACACCGAGCGGCGCGAGTTCGTCGACCTGACCGGGGTGGGGACCAAAGGTCAGGCGCCGGAGCAGGTGGGCGATGAGGGCGGCGTCGTCTGCCATCTCCGCATCGTATGGAGTCGAACATGAACACGTCGTGAGGGTGCGCTTCATCCGGGCTTCATGAACGACCTGCAAGCATGATGCGATGCGTGTGTTGCTGGTGGAGGATGACGTGTCGTTGGGAACGGTCGTTCAGCGCGGACTGGTCGAGGAGGGCCACGCAGTCGACCTGGAACGGACGCTGGCGTCGGCCCGCCGAGCGGTGGCCATCAACCCCTACCATCTCGTCGTGCTCGATCTCGGCCTCCCCGACGGCGACGGGTTGTCGTTGTGTCGTGAGCTGCGCGGCAGCGGCAATCCGGCGCGCATCCTGCTGTTGACCGCCCGCGATTCGCTCGGCGACAAGGTCGTCGGACTCGATGCCGGTGCGGACGACTACCTCACCAAACCGTTCGACTTCCCCGAGTTGGCCGCCCGTACCCGGGCACTGCTGCGCCGCCCGCAGGATGCTCGTGCGCCGCTGCTCACCGCAGCCGATATCACGTTGGATCCGGCTGCTCACACCGTGCGCCGGGCCGGGGTGATGGTGCCGCTGACGGCGCGTGAATTCGCCCTGCTGCACTATCTGATGGACCGCCAGGGTCAGGTGGTCAGCCGTACAGACCTGCTCGAGGCGGTATGGGACGCCAACTACGACGGATTGTCGAACGTGGTCGACGTGCATGTCGCCAATCTGCGCCGCAAGCTCGATCTCCCCGGCAACCCGGCGCCCGTCGAGACGGTGCGCGGCGTCGGCTACCGGGTGGGTGGTCCGCCCGAATGAGGCTTGGTTCGCTACGGCGCAAACTTGCCGTGCTGTTCGGCGTGATCTGCAGTTTGATGGCGCTCTCGCCGTTGATGCTGTGGAACACCGCCCAGCGTGCCCGGATCACCGACGATGTCGAACGGTCCTTGGAGCTGCAGATGCAGGACGTCCAGGTGGCCGAACTGCGGGGGGCGAACGAGCGGGTGGAGTTTCCCGCGTGGTATGTCAGCATCGTTGCGGATTCGGCCTTCCAGGACTCCCGCTCGTTGAGCGACCCGATCGCCGGGTTGCCGCTCGACCGCTGGCTGAAGGAGTCGGAGGGCAGCCCGTCGTTCCGTGAGGTGCAACTCGATACCGACGAGCGGTACGTCGGCTACGTCGTCCCGAAGTACGCGGACGAGGGCTGGATCACCGTCGTGAGCACTGCTGATCGGGACGATCGCCTCGATGACCTGCGACTTCGCACGATCCTGCTGGCAGTGGGGATCGTGGTCGCCAGCGTCGGGCTCGGGTGGTACGTCGCAGGGTTGGCGCTGAATCCGGCGCGTCAAGCGGTCCGCGACCAGCAGGGTTTCCTGGCCGACGCCGCCCACGAAATGCGCACACCGCTGGCCGTGATCCTGGCATCGGGCAGCCAGGCGCTGGCCAAGCCGCGCTCGTCGGAGGAATATGTGCGCTCGCTGTCGGAGATCCGTTCCGCGGCCGAGCGGGCCTCGGCCGGGGTGAACGAGATGCTCGACCTTGTTCGGTTCGAATCGGGTCAGGCCATACCGCGTCTGGCGCCGTTGCGGCTCGACCTGCTTGCCGAGGAGGTGGCGTCGTCGATCCGTCCGGAGTCGGGGGAAGTGGTCGCCCATCCGGCCGATCCGGTTGTCGTCGACGCCGACATGGCCCTGCTGCGCCAGGCGCTTGACAACCTGGTCCGCAACGCCATCCGGCGGGCCGAGCACGTGGAGATCGTCGCCGCCGTGGTCGACCGCCAGGCTGTGGTCGACGTGCTCGACAACGGCCCGGGCTTCGACCCGCAGATTCTGCCCAGGGTGTTCGAGCGCTATCAACGCGGTGACCGCCGGGGCGACGCCGGCATGGGCCTGGCCATCGTCAAGGCCATCGTCACCGCCCACGGCGGCATCATCGAGGCCTCGAACCGCCCCGAGGGCGGTGCCCGCCTCCGCATCACCATGCCACTCAGCCGCAACCTCCCAGGCTGAACGCCGGATCCTGTAGGCGTTTCGCCGCCGCATCCGACATTTGTTGAGTGCCTACGGCGGCCGAGGCCCACGTACATCAACTACGACACACCCCTTTGCGATGATCGGGACATGGATTTGAGCGGGGTCCCAACCGAACATCTCGGCCACCGCCGCGACGGAACGACTCCGCGTCGCTCGCGTTTTGCTGAACCTGCCCGTCATTTCGGCCGCCTTCACCGGCGGACTGTTGTCGTGGTCGAAGGTCCGGGAACTCACCCGGGTGGCGACCGCCGAGAACGAGACCGGCCTGCGCGACATCGGCATTGCAGGAACCGCTGCCCATGTCGCCAGGCTGGTCTCGGCGATGCGCCGCGTCACCGCCGGCCAGGTGATGCAGGGGGTGAATCGGCGGGTAGGAGGCCGTTAGGGTGGCCGACATGACGGGATCCGGAGCGTCTGAAGGGGCGGAACGGGCCGGCCTCCGTGAGTTCCTCGACTATCAACGCGAGGCGTTGATCGGCAAGCTCGAAGGCCTCACCGAGATCCAGGTGCGGATGACGCCGACCGCGAGTTCGCTCGCGCTGCTGAGCTTGATCAAGCACTCGGCAATCTGGGAGCGGAGATGGTTCCAGGTCATCGTCGCCGGCCGAACGTTCCCGGGCGAGTGGCCCGAGGTGCGTCCGGACGAGGTCGACGCGACGTTCCAGCTCGACGATGAGGACACCATCGACACTGTCATCGCCGATTACCGGGAACAGATCGCCGCCTCCAACGAGATCGTGGGAAGTTTCGATCTCGATGCGCCGTGCGCGTGGCGGGAGATGGCCGATGAAAATGTTCGGTGGGTCGCGTTGCACATGATCGAGGAGACCGCTCGTCACGCCGGCCACGCCGACATCATCCGTGAGACGATCGACGCCGGCGACGGGCGATGATGCACCTCCGCGCGGCGCGTTCAGGGAGCGTCAGTCGGCGATGACTCGGTCGGTATGGGTGTCGCGGTGGAGGGTGAACCAGCGGCGGCAGCCGGCGGTGTGGAACCAGCGTTCGACGGTCGGGCCATCGGGGTTGTCGTAGAGCCAGACGTAGTGAACATTCCGCTCGGCGGGATCGGTGATCTCGTCGGGGATGCGGGGCATCTCGCCGCCGAAGGTGTACTCCTCGGTCGAACGGGGGCCGCAGTTGGGGCAGGTGTACACCGACATCAGCGGGTTCCCGTCGATCCGGCGTCGGCGAGCACGTGATCGGCGGCGAAACGGTCGAGTCCGAAAGCGCTGATCAGCGGCGGCGTTTCCCCGGTGGCGATCACCCCGGCCATCGATTCGCCACCGGCGGGGATGCCCTTGAAGCCCCATGTTCCCCAGCCGGTGGTGATCAGGAAGCCGTCGACGCCGGTGAAGCCCATGATCGGCGAGAAATCCGACGACACGTCGCAGATTCCCGTCCATTGGCGCAACAGCCGCAGGTTGGCCATGAACGGCAGATGTTTGATCATCTTCGAGGCGACCGATTGCAGGTTCTGGAACGAGGACTGGCGCGAGTAGGTCGGTTGCGGCTCGAACTCGGCACCCATCAACATCTGCCCCCTCGCCGTCTGCGAGACGTAGGTGCGCAGTTCCGACGAGCTGACGATCGGGCCGAGTTCCTGCGCGAAGCCGTTGGTGACATAGGCCTGGAGCGGATACGTCCGCACCGGCAGCCGTAGCCCGGCCCACCCGGCCACGGTCGTCGCCCACCCACCGACCGCGGACACGACGGTGCCGGCCGAGATGGTGCCGTTCGGAGTGACGACTCCCGTCACGCGGCCGTCGCCCGTGCGGACCAGGCCCGTTACGGGGGTGTTCTGGAGTACGTGGACCCCGGCCTGCATCGCCCCCTGGGCGTAGGCCCACACGACCCGGTCGTGGCGGGCCGAGGCGCCGCCGGGATGGTACGAGCCGCCGACGACCGGGTAGCGACCTCCACCGGTCAGGTCGAGTTGGGGGCAGAGCGCCTTGAGGTCGGCCGGCCCGATCAGTTCGGTCCGGGTGCCGCAGGCAGTGTTGAGCAATGCCCGGGCCCGTTCGGTGCGCAAACCCGATTCTGAGGACGCGAACCACATCAGGCCCTTGGCGTTGTGCATGATGTCGCAGCCGGTCTCGTCTTCCAGCCCGGCGTAGAGGTCCATGCTGTGCTGGTAGAAGCGGATCGCCTCGGGCACGCCGTAGTTGGCGCGGATGATCGTCGTGTTGCGGCCCGAGTTGCCCGAACCGATGTAGTTCTGCTCGACCACGGCCACGTTGGTGATCCCGTACCGGGTGGCCAAGTAGTAGGCCGTCGCCAGACCGTGGCCTCCGCCGCCGATGATCACCACGTCGTACGCCGGTTTCGGCTCATGCCACGTCAACGACAGCAGGGACTCGACGAACTCGTTCATGATGCGCTCACCTCCTGCTCAATCCGAGGCGCTCGTCGAGGTCGCGGACCTGAACCGTATTGGTGATCAGCGTGACACCGTCGGACGTGAACTGAAGCTTGCAGGGCACGGCCGCGACCATCCCCTGGGTGAATGTGGGCCGGTCGCGCGGGAGCGGCCACTCGATGTGCGGAGCGACGAGCTCGTCGAACTGAGCCGAGGTGAAGCACGCCGCGCTCAGCCCGGCCTCGGCTTCGATGATGGCGTGCATGTCGTCGACCGAAAGCTGGTCGGGTCGCAACCCGGGGAGGAAGAGATCGTCGGGGGCGAAACGCATCGACGACGGGTGCGCGGCGGCGAGCGCGTCGATCGCGGTCGGTTGCGCCACGACACGGAGTCCAGGCAGTGGGCTACATCCGGGCACGATGACCCTCCGGGTCGTAGAACGGCACCTGGGCAATCGCGGCCGACCGACCGTCGACGGTCAGCGGTCCGGGCGGCTCGCCGTGGCGCAACCACCCGAGCATGACCGAATGCCCGAGCAGCGGTGAGGCGAAGGTCGTCGTGGCCTGGCCGACGATGTCGTCGCCGCACCAGATGGGGGAGCCCTCGGTCGGGGCCGCTCCGTCGACGGTGAGGGCGACGAGGGTCCGACGGTTGGGAAGCGCATTGGTACGGACCAGCGCGTCCTGGCCGAGGAAGAACGGCTTGTTCATCTTCACCGCCCAGTCCATGTTCACGCGACGCGGTGTGGTGTCCATATCGGTGTCCATGCCGATGATCACGTGGCCCTTCTCGAGCCGCAGGCCGAACAACGCCTGCAGCCCATGGGGCCGGATTCCCATCGGCCGACCCGCGTCCATCAGCGCCCGCCACAACTCGACGGACATATCGATCGGGTGATGCAGTTCGAACGACGCCTCGCCGGTGAACGAGAGTCGCATGATGTGACATGGCACCCCGGCGACATCGGCGTGGCGGTGTTGCAGGAACTTGGGCGGCTCGTCGACACCCAACTGCTGGAGCAACGCTCCCGCCAGCTGACCGGTCACATTGATCGCCCCGAGTGACATCGTGCGGTCGAGGATGTGGACGTCGAGTCCCCATGTCTCGATCCAGTCGCGGAACCACATCTCGGCGTTCGCCGCTCCACCAGAGGTGAATGTGAGCACGAACCGGGTATCGGACTCGCGTAGGATCATTCCGTCGTCGAAGATGTGGCCACGTTCGTTGAGTAACAGCACATATCGGCTACGACCGGGGCGGATGTCGGCGACGGTGGTCGGATACAGGCGTTCGAGCGCCTCGACGGCATCAGGCCCCGAGACGACCATCTTGCCCAACGTGGACACATCGCCGATCGACACACCCTCGCGTACCGCCCAGTACTCGGCGACGTGATCGCCGTAGTGCCAGGGCCGCCACCAGGCTCCGAAGCGGTCCATCGTCGCCCCGAGGGCGAGGTGCTCGTCGTGGAGCGCGGTGTAGCGGAACACGTCGGAATGGACGTTGGCGGCGGCCTCGCCGAGGGTGACCTGGCGGGCGGCCGGACGCCCGGTGAACGGCTTGGGGATGGTGCCCGACTTGGCGGTGACGTAGGCGCGCAGGTGGGGTTGGCAAACGCTGCCCTGACATGTGCCGGTGCCGCACAACGTCGCCCGCTTGAGCAGTTCCAGCTCCTGGAAACCGCGGCCCCAGGCCCCGTCGAGGTCCTCGACGGTGGTGAACCCGCAGGTGCACACGACGCCTTCGACGGGCACCGGGGGGAGGGCGTACGGATGGGCTGCGGCGCCGACCGTGCCCACGGCCGGATCGTCGGTCATCCGGGCGAGCAGATCACGGGGGGCGAGTCGGGTGGCGATGACGACCGTGTCGCACGGGTGATGTCGTTCGCCGTCGGCGCCGCGGGTGACGAAACCCGTGACTCGCCCGTCGGAACCCTCGATGCGGACCAGTCCGTCGAGATCGACGGTCAACGCCTGTCCCAGTTCTACGCCGGCGGCGCGGGCGATGGCGGCGGCGCGCTGGGTGTAGATGCCGCGCAACCGATTGCCGGGGCACACCGGTTGCAGCTCGGATGCGCCGGTGGCGATGACCACCTCGTCGGCGTGGAGGTGGAGCATGGCGCCCTCGGTGCGCACGATGACGAGCGGACCGGGATAGACGGCCACTACCTCCTCGCCCTGAGCCGCGTCGAGCAGAACGGTGTGCCGGCCCGAGCCACGTGCGCCCGCCGCGGCGGCGTGCCCGCTGGTGCCTGCGCCGATCACAGCCACCTCGGCGTGAGCATGGCGGACGCGCACCGACACTGCCGCCGGGTTAGTGGTGGTAGTCGGCTGGCCGACGAGCGGGTGGCGCTCTACGACGGTGCCCGGGCGGGCGATCGTTTGGCAGGTCCGTACCCAGGCCGTGCCGTCGACCACCGCCACGCAGTTGCCGCAGTCGCCGGCGAGACAGAGCGTGCCGCCGTGCGACGGGTGATCTCCGGCGCGCAGCACAGCCAGGGCGATCGTGTCGGCGGGCTGGTACTCGACCGGTTGACCATCGACGACGATGCGCACCCGAGCAGACTACGCACCGTGCGGGTTAACGGGACGATCGTGCCGGTCAACCCGGCGCGCCCGGTGTCTGCGTAGGGTTCACGCCGCCAATGTTGAGGCGTCGTCGAGTGCGGCGGCCGCGACGTGGTCATCGGGTGGTTCGCAGGGCCGTCGGAGGCTGTTCCACCAGCGAGCGATGCCCATGCCCAGCACGAGTACAGCAGTGGCGACGATGCCATCCGCCAGCCAGTGGTAGCCGGTGACGGTCACTGCCAGCACAGTGAACAACGCGTGGACGGCCCCGATCCAGCGCCACCGGCTACGGCCGACCTGCACGGCCGCGATACCGACCACCATCGCCCAGGCGACGTGCATCGACGGCATCGCCGCCAACTGACCGGCCGTGCCCTCACCGACGGCGTCGTACACCCGTGGCCCGTATTTCGCCCCCGTATCGATGAATCCGTAGTCGGCGAACAGCCGCGGGGGAGCAACCGGGATGTACTGGATGACCTGGCACACGATCGAGACGAAGGCGAGTTGGTTTCGCCAGTGGGAGAAATCAGCGCGGTGGCGGACGTAGAGCCACACGAGGAAGATGCCGAGCGGGAAGACGTGACACACGATGTAGTAGCCGTTGAAGAACTTGACCAACGGCGTGCTGTGCAGCGTCCAACGCTGCATCGTCAACTCGTTGGGCAGGTGGAGCCAGCGCTCCGCCCTCCAGATGGAGCGGGCGCGGTCACGGGCGCCGTCGGTACTCATCACGGTCACCTCGCCGATGCTCCGCCACACCCCGTAGAAGGCGAACAACAGCGCCGATTCCCTGGTCAGTGGGGTGAGGCGGTCCGGCCACGGCCCCACACGGCGACGGACAATGAGCCAGCCCGCACCCAGAATCCCGGCGATCCAGAACGCAAGATCAGCGGCCAGCCACACGGTGCACCAGGTTACGCAGGGCTTCGCTTTGGCGGGCAGCCGTGGTCGCCGCGGCGTCGAACTCCCGCCTCACCGACCCACGTTGCCCGCCGGCCCATCCACCGGTTGATCGACGAACTCGTCGAGGCTCAGGCCGGCGAGTTTCGGCGGGTTGTTCGATGGAGGGCCAGTCCAGCGATGCAGAGGACGACCGCGACGACGAGCGCGTCCCGGCTTCCGTCGGATGCACCGGTCGGGGGAAGGACCTGCTCCACGAGCACCGCAGTCGCCGGGGCGGTCGCCACCGTCGTGGCGGCCGCTGTCGTGGTCGTCGACGCTGCGGTAGTCGTGGGGGCCACGGTGGTCGTCGTGGCGACCGTCGTCGTCGGCTCGGGCTCCACGGGCGGGACATACTCGTAGGCGCCGATGTCGCATTGGGCACCGCCGACCAGGTCGCCATCCTGAGGGCGGGTGATCGTGCGCTGATCGTCGGGTTGGCACGTCTCGTTGTCGGCGGCGTCGAGCGCGGCGCTGCCCGGCGCGATCGCCATCGTCGCGGTCGGGCCACCGTTGTTCGCCAGCGGGGTGAGCGCAGGGTCGACGTCGGTCTGGTCGTTGAGGCCGAGGCCGGTGATCACGCAGTCGGTGGTCGACCCGAACAGGTTGAAGTTGAGCGAGTTGATCACCCCGCCATCGCCCGCGGCCATGCAGTCCGGTCCGGTGGCGGCCAGGTTGCCCGAAAGTAGCGTGTTGCCCAGATCGAGCGTTCCGACGACCAACACTCCTCCGCCCGCGTTGGCGGTGTTGTCGGCGACGGTGACGTTGTTGAACGTTGCCGAGCCACCCACGTTCATGCCGGCACCGTCGCTCGCGCTGTTTCCACTGATCGTCACGTTGACGAGACCGGTGATGGCCGAGAAGCTGGCGTAGATGCCGCCGCCCGAACTCCCGTCGCCGATGATCTGATTGCGGGCCACGAGCGAATTTGTCAGGGCCAGCGTCGACTCGGCGTTGACAAGGATTCCGGCGCCGTCACAGCCGATGCACGTGTCGTTGACGGCGTCCACCAGGGCGGCATTCGGGACCTGGTTGATGCCGATGACCTGGACGTTGTTCGGGCCGACGACGTTGTCGACCACGGCGATCGCCTCGAAGTCGCCGATCGCCCCGGACTCGAGGAAGATGCCGGCCGGGCCATTCGCGTCGAACCCGTGTTGAATCGTCACGCCGCTCATCGCCAGACCAGCGCTTCCCGAGACCCGCAGGACGCGGGTGAGGCCGTTGCCGTCGATGGCCAACAGGTCGGCGCCGGGACCGTGGATGGTGAGCGCCTCGCTGACCGTCAGTTCCCCGGCCGTCAGCATGATCGTGCACGGGCATCCAGCCGGGTTGATGTCGATGACGTCGGCGACATCGCCACCGGTTCCGTCACACGCATCGACCATCGCGTTGGTATTCGCCGCCTCGATCGCTTCGCGCAGATCGCATTGCCCGTTCCCCGCAGCGGGCGGACCGTCGGCCGTTCCGTCGACGATGAGAACGGCCGATGCACCGGCGGCCGGCACCACTCGGCCGACGCTGAGCACGCCTGCACAAATGGCTACGACTGCGAGCACCGCCCGCAACAACGATCGCATCACTTCATCTCCAACCCGCATGGTGGACGTCGGTTCGCCGTCCGATTGTCGGGACAGTATCAACACCCATGGTGTTGGTCGACCGCGAAGGGCGATTGTCGACCGGCTGGTACCTGCGGAAACGACGATATGAGTCGACGGTCCTATGCGGACTTACAACTCGGGAGGCCGGGTGGTCACCGGGTCCTGACGGTAGAAGTCGGCGAGGGCACGGTAGAGCCGCGGTTTGGCCTCGGCGAGGCGTGTTGGACGGCAGAAGAACGTCTCGGTGGCGACGGCGAAGAACTCGGCCGGGTTGGTCCATGCGTACGGGTCGAGCACCTCGTCGTCGGGGCGGTCCTCGACATGTTCGAACTCGTCGCCGAGCACCGTCACCCATCGATCGAGTTGCTCGCCGCGCAGAGGTGGAATCCCGTCGGTATAGCCGTCGGTCATGTCGATCTTGTGGGCGAATTCGTGGATCACCACGTTGCGACCACCTGCGGGATGACGGCTTTCGTAACGGGCGGAGTCCCACGAGATCGCCACGGGACCGTGGTTGGGAAAGGCTTCGCCGATCACGGACATCGTGTGATCGCTGACGGTGCCCCCGGCCCGGCCGGCCCGCAGCCCGCTCGATGACGCAGCGGTCGGCCGGACCACGATGGCGTGGACATGGCGATACGACTCGACGCCCAGGGCGAGGACCGGAATCGCCGCGTTGGCGGCGATCGTCGCCCGGATCTCGTCGTTCAATGCGAAACCTTGAACCGCCTCCCACCGCTTCGATGCCACCAACTCCGAGGTCAACTCGAGCAGCGTGGCGCAACGATCCTCGTCGAGGTCGTGGGAGAGTCGTACGTTCGCCTGCACGATCCGGGCGATCTCCAGCGGGTCGGGAGTATTCCGGCGGGCAGACCGCGACCAGCGCATGATCCTCAGGCTACGGAACAATCCGCGTGTTGACGGGCGGTGATAGACCGGGACGGTGATCGATTCAGCGCTCCCGGCGGGCGACTTTGCGGCGTGGTTGTCGGGTATGCAGGCCGCTCTCGACGGTGAGCAGGACTCCGAGGTGCCATGTGGGACGTGTACGGCGTGTTGCACGTCCTCGCAGTTCATCCACATCGACCCCACGGAGATCGATGCGTTGGCCCACATCCCCGCGACGTTGCTGTTTCCGGCGCCGCGGATGCCGGAGGGCCATGTGCTGATGGGGTACGACGAGCAGGGCCATTGTCCGATGCTCGTCGACGGGTTGTGTTCGATCTACGAACATCGGCCGAGAACGTGTCGCACCTATGACTGCCGGGTCTTCGCCGCCGCGGGCATCGACGCCGATGACGACAAACCGTCGATCGTGCGCCAGGCCCGACGCTGGGAGTTCATCTACGCAACCGAGGCCGATCGGACACGACATGAAGCGATGCGAGCACGGGTCGCGGCGGCCATCGACCGGTCCGAGAACGCCACGGTGCGAGCGGTCTCGGCGGTGCGGATCGAGCTGACCCGGCGACCCGACCGAACCGGCATCACGCCGTAGGTTGGCCCTGGCCGAGCGGCCATACTTCGAGCGTGGCTGATCTTCTGCGACCCAGCACCAATGGACCGGCCCGCCTGCGTGAACTCCTGCGCCGGGACGAGCCGCTGCTGCTTCCCGGCTGCTACGACGCACTCGGCGCCCGGCTCATCGAGCAGGCCGGCTTCGACGCGGTCTACATGACCGGGTTCGGCACGGCGGCGTCGCAACTCGGCCGACCCGACATCGGACTGCTGACGGCGACCGAGATGCTCGACAACGTCCGTCGAATCGTCGCCGCAACCGATCGACCGGTGCTCGCCGATGCCGACACCGGATACGGCAACCCGATCAACGCCATCCGCACCGTTCAGGAGTACGAGCGGGCGGGGGCGGCGGGAATGCACATCGAAGACCAGGTGATGCCCAAACGCTGCGGTCACATGGATGGCAAGCAGGTGATCGACGCCGGGGAGTTCACCGCCAAGATCGAGGCCGCGGTCGCCGCTCGCTCGAACCCCGACTTCACCATCATCGCCCGCACCGACGCCCGTGCTCCATTGGGAATCGAGGCCGCGTTGGGACGTGCCCGTGCCGTGTATGACGCCGGCGCTGACGTGCTGTTCGTCGAGGCACTGCAAGGGGTCGATGAGATCGAACTGGTTGCCCGTGAACTTGCCGACATCCCGTTGCTGTTCAACTGGGCGGAGGGAGGCAAGACCCCGCCGCTGCCCCTCGACCGGCTCGCCGAACTCGGCTTCGCCATGGTGATCATGCCGATTTCGTTGCTGCTCGCCGCCACCCGCGCCATGCAGCAGGCGTTGGCGAGCATCCGCCGGCACGGAACACCCCTGAAGATCGTGCCCGATCTGCCGACGTTCGCGGAGTTCACCGATCTGATCGGCCTCCCCGAGATCGTGACGCTCCAGCAGCGTTTCGGCCGGTAGCCGGAGATCGTGAACCGGCATGAGTAGCGAGGGGATCGTCGATCGCAACACGTTGGTGCTGTCTGTCGAGGGGTACGCGAAGCGACAGAGTTATGCCCGCGGAGATGAGGTCGAGTTCTGTTGCTCGTCACGGGTGCCGACGTTCTCGGTGACAGTGGCGCGTGTCGGCGCGGCTCGTCAGATCGTCTGGCAGCGGGCGGCTATACCTGGCGTCACCCAACAGGTGCCGGGGGACGCGTTTGCCGTGGGATGTGGCTGGTCGACCACGTTCTCCCTGGTAGTCGCCGACGCCTGGCGATCGGGCTACTACGAGGTGGAGTTGCGGGCCGACGGTGTCGATGGTCCCGAGGCAGTCAGTCATGCGTTCTTCGTCGTGCGGGCCTCGCCGGGGGACCGAGCCGACGCCGTCCTCGTGCTGGCCACCAACACCTACAACGCCTACAACAAGTGGGGGGGGAAGTGCCTCTACCTGGGTGCGACCAAGGTGTCGTTCGAGCGGCCGATGGAGCGCGGATTCCTCACCCGAGCTGAGGCCGACGCCGACGGCTACGACGGTCGGGTCGCCTCGGTCGAACCGGGCGGGGACGAGGGTCATCACCGTCTGCTCGACTACCTCGAACGCCATCGGTATCCGATGTGGTGTGCGTCGAGCGGGTGGCACAACTGGGAGCGTCGGTTCGTCCGCTGGGCCGAATCACATGGGTTCGTCATCGATATGGCGGTCAACAGTGATCTCGAACGGCATCCCGGGCTGCTCGACGACCATCGGCTGATGATCAGCGTCGGCCACGACGAGTACTGGTCGTGGGAGATGCGCGACACCGTCGATGCGTTCGTGACGGCCGGCGGCAACCACGCGATCTTCTCCGGCAACACGTCGTTCTGGCAGGTCAGATCGGCCGACGACGGGCAGACGATGGTGTGTTACAAGGGTTCGGCCCATGCGGCGGATCCGGTTGCGGGTACGGCGGATCGGCATCTGCTGACCACGTTCTGGTCGGATCCGGCGATCGGCCGACCGGAGACCTCGACCATCGGCCTCACGTTCAGCCGCGGTGGCTACGCCCGTATCGGCGGTGGCACGCCGCGTAGCTCGGGCGCCTTCACCGTGTACCGGCCCGACCATTGGGCGTTCGAGGGCACGGGACTTCGCTATGGCGACACGCTCGGGCTCGGCTCGTACGTGGTCGGGTACGAGGTCGACGGCTGCGCGTTCACGCTGCACCAGGGTCTCCCGGTCCCCACCCACGAGGACGGTGCACCCGACGACCTGCAGATCCTGGCGACGTCCCCCGCCCGCTTGCTGTCACAGTCAGACACCTACTCCGAGATCCCCAAGGCGCTGTGGGCCGATCCCGACGGACCGGGCGATCTGGAGGGCATCGCCGCCGGGTTGTTCGGTAACGCCTCGGCCGAGAACGTCGCCAAGATCGCCCACGGGAGCGCCGTCGTGGCCGCCTTCACCCGCGGCACCGGCACCGTGTTCAACGCCGGCTCCACCGACTGGTGCTACGGCCTCGACGCCGACCCCTTGATTCAATGCGTGACCGCCAATGTGCTGGGGCGACTGGCGGGCCGCCAGACGAGTGATGCCTGACGAGGGACGCCTGGCCGGGACGCGCGATGAGCGAGCGATCAGGCACCGGTGAGCGTGCGTCGAACGTGGTCGGCAAAGGCGTCGACGTCATCGGGGGTCGTGTCCCAGGCGGTCATCCAGCGGACCTCGTCGATCGCCTCGTTCCATTCGTAGAAGAAGAACCGTTCCTGCAGGGCGGCGATGTGTCGGCGGGCGATGACGGCAAAAATGGCGTTGGCCTGCACATTCTGCGTGATGGCGACTCCCGGGATGGCGGCGACGGCCCCGGCCAACCGCTGCGCCATCGCATTGGCGTGGGTCGCGTTGCGATGCCAGAGGTCGCCCGACAACAGGGCATCGAACTGACACGAGACGAACCGCATCTTCGAGCCGAGTTGCATCGCCTGCTTGCGGATGAACTCGAAGTCGGCGGCCAGTTCCGGGCGCAGGAACACGACCGCCTCGCCGAGCATCATGCCGATCTTGGTGCCACCGAACGACAGGGCGTCGACCCCGGCGTCGGTGGTGAAGGCACGAAACGAGGTGTCGAGGGCCGCTGCGGCGTTCGGCAGGCGGGCCCCGTCCATGTACAGGACCAGCCCGTGGGCGTGGGCGAGATCGGCGATCGCCCGCACTTCGTCGACCGAATAGACCGTCCCATACTCGGTCGGTTGTGAGATCAGGACTGCGGCGCACTGCGGATGGTGGACGTCGCCGACGCGGGTGATGTGGCGGGCGATCGACTTGGGTGTCAACTTGCCGTCGGGCGTCGGCACATCGAGGAGGCGGCAGCCGATGAACCGTTCGGGTGCGCTCGACTCGTCGACATTGACGTGGGCGCCCGCGGCGCAGATCACCGATCCCCACGGTTTGACCAACGCAGCGAGACCGGCGACGTTGGCGCCGGTTCCGTTGAACATCATGAACGCCCGGGCCTGTTCGCCGAAGTGTTCACGGAATCGCCGTTCGGCGCGCCGGGTGTAGTCGTCGTCACCGTAGCCGTGAACGTGGCCCTCGTTGGCGGCGATGATCGCCGCCAACAACTCGGGATGGACGCCGGCGTTGTTATCGCTGGCGAATCCCTTCGGGGCATGCACGCCGGCGCCCTCGATCGTGTCGAACGGTCCCGGAGCCGAGGTCGTGGTCATCGCCTCAGCCTGGCATTCGGCACGCCCTCACGCCCGAACGGAGGCGGTGCCGGTCGTCATTCCGATCGCACCGAGGCCGTCGCCACCTGAGATGCCTCGGGTGGCGACGGCCTGGCGCTACTCCTACGGCGTGATCGATTGGATCACATCGATGGCGTGCCGAATACCGATGACGACGAACGTTTCGTGAACAATCACGAACACGACGATGGCCTTGATGAAACTGCGTTCCCCCATGACGACGGTTGCCGACGAGCGGCTGTCCCTTCCCTCCTCCCGAATGATCGGCCTACGTGGACGACCTTGGTCGGTGTCGCCCGCCAAGTCGATGTCTCGACGGTGAAGGGTGGCCGAACTTCAAGCCCAGCTCATTCGCCGGTCGAAGTCGGCGCCGGTGACCGTGACGGCTCATTGCGATCGGCGGAATACTGAGACTGTCGGGCACGAGAAATTCACTTTTCCGAAACTTTGCACTACGTTCATCGTTCGATGAACTTCAAGGGCCATTCGAGCGTGGGCCCGTTGTCGCCCCAGTCGTTGATGCGATTTGCGATGTCGGCTCAGCTGGAATCCTTGTCGCAAACCGGTGGCGTTGTCGGCATGACGGGTCGACAGGCGTTGGCCAAGTCGAAGGGCATCAGCCTGGCTCGGTTGAGCACGATGGCCGCCGGAACCGCCGACAAACTCGCCGATCTGGCGGTCGAGATCGAGGAACTGGGCTATGCCGATCCGGCGACGCTCACCCGACTCGCCGAGCAGGTGCGGCTCGGACCCGATCATTGGGCCGTCGCCCAACGCTGGTGGCCGCAGATTCGGGAGTTCCACGGCCTCGGCAGCACGGCGCGCTTTCAGCTTCCGACGCAGGTGGTGCTCGCCGCCGAAGCCTTCGCCGCGTACTACCAGCATCTCATCGGTTCCCAGGGAACGTATACGCCGCGCCGGATGAGCGACCGTGATGAACGGGCGGCAATGCAGCTCATCGACCTGTTGTCGAAGTTGGCCTGCGGCCCATTCGGTGTTACCCACGACGCGCTACGCATGCTCGCCAAGCTCTCGCCGCTCGATACCGGGCGGGTCATGGCCTTCGCCCGTCGCGGAGGCCGGTGGTCCGAGGTCGTGCGAGCACTCGATCGAGCGTCGTTGCAGAGCAAACGCAATTGGAAGTCGCGCAATGAACTGGCCACATTCCTGGCCAAACCGCCGCCCTGGTTGTTCCGTCAGACGTACTGGTTGCGGGCGATACGTCGTTCTCGCCGGCTGGAATTCGAGGCCGAGGAAGGTCTTGAAGGAGCGAAGGAATGGATCACCAAACAGATGGAGATCGCCATGTGTGCGGAGCAGAGCTATGCGGGCTCCGATCTGCCGACGCGGCGATACGCATTATGGTGCGCCGCCGAACTGACGCTCGATGACACCCGCTGGCGACGGGTGGCGAAGATTGCGGCGACCGACCCCGGATTGGCCCCGATTCTGCCCACGGCCGAGGCGATGCGAACCCATTTGGAGTCGGTTTCGGTGCGGAATCGAGATGCCTTCTACTTCACACCGATCGGAGGGTGGCCGCTCGACGGCTCGCCGGTCGAGGTGCGCGAGGCGCTCGATCCGACCGCCGTCGAGTCGAGCCAATGGAGCCAATATCGCATCTGGAAGTGGGCCCGGCCGTCGACACGCCGCGACGCCATCCATCTTCTACGTGATGCCGTCGCGTCTCCGTGCGCGGTGCGGTACCGGTCGGCGTGCGATGCGTTACGCGCCGCAGGCCCCTTGACCCGCGAGTGCGCGGTCACAACGGTCATCGATGTCTTCCTCGCCGAACAGGCGGCGACGACTCCCGATCCGGCCGTCCTGCAGCGGTGCCTGAGGGTGCTCGGTCAACTCGACAGCGCCCAGGGGATCGACATCGTCGAGCATGTGGTGCGTACGACATCCGATCACGAGGTGCTCTTCGATGCGCTGTTGAGCGCCGGCGACCTGGCGTTATCGCACCCGTCCGACGCCGTCGGTCTCATCGCCTGGGTCGGTGATCGGATGTCGAAGCTCCCGGCCGACGAGCGGTTGGCGATCGGCGGGATCTACGCCCAGGTGGCCTTCCGTCAGGCTCCCGAACGGTGGTCGGTGACGGTCGCTCCGGATACCCCGGCGGTGCAATCGATGAGCGAGTGGGGCCGCGAGGTACTCGCCGATCCGATGCTGCCCCGGCCCGGAACGGCCGGACTGTCCTGATCGGTCACGTCGACCCCGGCGGGGTCCACGCGCTCGCCAGGGCCGGACCCGGTGGTGGCGGCCACGCTGGCGGCGACGACGCAGCCGATGGCGACAACCTGGCCGAGTCCGAGATGTTCGCCGAGGAAGAGCCACCCGACGGTGGCTGCAACCGCCGGACTCAGGCTCATCAGCACACCGAAGGTGACGGGGGGAACGGCTCGCAACGCATGCATCTCCAGGGTGAAGGGCAGCGCCGCCGACAGCATCGCCACGGCGAACCCGGCGCCGAGCACCGCCGGGTGCAACAACGCCCGGCCGCCCGCGTGGACGCCGATCGGTGTGATCGTGACGGCGGCGATCGCCATGGCCAGGGCTAGTCCGTCGGTGCCGCTGACCCGGGCGCCGACTCGCCGGTTGAGCACGATGTATGTCGCCCAGCCGGCCGCCGCCGCAAGGTCGAACAGCACACCGGTGAGGTCGACGTGTCCGGTCCCACCGATGCCGCGGCCGAGCACGAGCACTCCGATCGTCGCCAGGATCACGCAACCCAGGTGGCGTGCGGAGCGTGACAGGACGGCGGCGAGTCCGAGCGGACCGAGCAGTTCGATGGTGACGGCGATGCCGAGTGGCAGGCGGTCGATCGCCTCGTAGAAGCAGAGGTTCATCGCCGCGAAGGTGAGACCGAAGAGCACGATATGCAGCCAGTCCGCCGTCGACCGCCCCCGCACGGCCGGGCGGGCGATGACGAGCAACACCAGAGCGGCGAACGCCTGGCGCAGCAGGACTGTGCCGGCCGCGCCGACCTGGACGAAGACCGTGGTGGCAATTGCTGCGCCGACCTGGACCGAGATGATCGACACGGCGACGTGGGGCAGTCGGCTCTCGATGATCGCTCTCGGGTGTCCGGTCATGCTGTGCATCTGCGAATCATGTGCCGATCGCAGATGTCTGTGAAATGCCGATGGCAGCGTGTTTATGCTCAACGCGTATGACCATCGAGATCCGCCATCTCCGGTACTTCGCATCGATCGTCGCTCACGGCAACATCTCCCGGGCGGCCGCCGCGCTCCATCTCTCCCAGCCGGCACTGTCGCGGGCGTTGGCTCAACTGGAGCATCGGCTCGGCGTGGAGCTGGTGGATCGCTCGACCCATCACCTGGCCGTCACCGAAGCGGGCCGGCTCTTCGCCATGGCGGCCCGAGACGCCGTTCATGCCTTCGACCAGGCGATCGCCTCTGTCGGGACCGTGGTCGCCCCGCTGCGGTTCGGCCACAGCTGGAGTGGCGCCACACACGCCGCCGCGATCGTCCGAGCGTGGCGCAACGATCGTCCGGGACGGGTGATCGTGTCTCGCCGAAGTGACGAACGCCTGGCGGGGCTGGCTGCGGGCGAGGTCGACGTGGCCCTCGTACGCGGTGTGATCGACGATCCGACGCTTCGAAGCGAGATCCTCGATCATGAGGCGCGTATGGCTGCCCTACCGTCGACTCACCGACTGGCCGGCGCGGCCCAGGTGGCCTTGGCCGACCTGGCCACCGAGACCCTGGTGGTCAACACGCTGTCGGGAACGACGACACTCGATCTCTGGCCGGGCCCCGACCGCCCGACGATCGGTTCCGACGAACGGACGATCGACGACTGGTTGATCGCCATCGCCACATCGGTCGGCGTCGGGATCACCGCCGCGTCCACCGTCACCCTGCACCCCCATCCCGACGTTCGTTTCGTCCCCATCGCCGACGCGCCCGCTCTGTCGGTATCGCTGGTCTGGCCGCGCCGGGGTGCACACCCCGATATCCGCTCCTTCATCGCCGTCGCCCGGCGCGCCGTAGCGTCCGCTCGCTGAGGCACTGGTCGGCCCTCGGAATCGGGGCCGCGACATGCCAGGCTGCGTCAGTGCATCTGGAGTTGGTGACGATCATCGTCGACGAGTACGACCCGGCGATCGCCTTCTTCGTCGACGTACTCGGATTCGATCTGATCGAGGACTCGCCATCGCTGACCAACGACGGCCGGGTCAAGCGCTGGGTGGTGGTACGTCCCGCGAACGCGGTCACCGGCATCCTGCTCGCCCGCGCCGATGGTGATGGCCAATCACGAGCGGTCGGGGAACAGACGGCGGGCCGCGTGGGATTCTTCCTACGCGTTGACGATTTCGATTCGGCCTACCTCCGGATGTCATCGGCCGGGGTCGAATTCGTCTCACCCCCGAGACACGAGCAATATGGACAGGTCGCCGTCTTTCAGGACATCGCCGGCAACCGTTGGGATCTGCTCGGTCCGAGCTGACGTGACCGTTCAGCCCCGCATGCGCAAGCCCTCGGGGTCGAGAACGGGATCGAACTGGAGATGGGCGGGGCGGCGGCGGCCGATAATCTCGATCTCGAAGCCGTGCTCGCCTTCGACGGCGAGTGCGGCGGGGATGTATCCCCAGGCCAGCGACGCGCCGGAATAGTGCGCATACCCTCCCGAGGTGACCCAGCCGACGACCTCCCAGCCATTCGGCCCGTCGTACCAGACCGGCTCGTCGCCGATCACGTCGGCGGGAATCTCGGCGTCGACGTCGACGCGGAACATCACCAGTTTGCGCTGCGGACCGCCGGCGGCGATCTCGGCCTCGACCGCGTCGCGCCCGATGAACG
>JANMJD010000094.1:0-3489 GCA_031371195.1 Actinomycetes bacterium
CGATATATCGCCAGTATCCGGCCACTTCGGCAGCGGTCTGCGCCATGCGAGCAGTCGGAGCGGTGTAGCCGTCGAGCAGCTCTCCAAGTTCGCGCAGGGTCTCACGGGCATCGCCGGTCACCGCCAACTGGCGATGCTTGACGGCGTCGAACCGGGCCGCATTGGCCCCGATGATCATCGTGTCCGCGCCGAAGACGGTCCACGAACCGGTGGTGAAGTCCTGCAACCGCGTGCCGATGGCGAGCACGACGTCGGCATCGGCGCACAGGTTGTTCGCCGCCTCACAACCCGTCGTGCCGATCGGACCGGCGTAGTTCGGATGATCGTGACGCAGGCTGGTCTTGCCGGCGACCGTCTCGACCACGGGAATACCGTGCGATTCGGCGAAGGCCTGCAACTCCGACTCGGCCAGCGAGTAGTGCACTCCCCCGCCGGCAATGATCAGCGGCCGCCGGGCGGCCTTCAGGGCCGCCGCAGCGGCCTGCAACTGGTCGATCGAGGCTCGCGGCCGGGGCGCCTGGTGAACGACGGGAGCGAGGAATGCGAGGGGCACATCCAACGCCATCGCCTGCACATCCTGGGGGAGACCGATGAACGCCGGACCGCAGTCACCCGGGTCGAGCATCGTGGCCAGGGCCTGGGGCAGCGATGTGAGCACCTGCTCGGGATGCACAATGCGGTCCCAATAGCGCACCACCGGCCGGAAACCGTCGTTGACCGTCGTCGATGGGTGGCCGAAGTGTTCGACCTGCTGCAGCACCGGATCGGGGAGCCGGCTCTGGAAGGTGTCGCCGGCGAGCAACAACAATGGCAATCGATTGGCCATCGCCACCGCTGCGGCGGTGATCATGTTGGTCGCCCCCGGCCCGACCGACGAGGTGGCGACCATGATCTGACGGCGGCGCATGGCTTTTGCATATGCCACACCGGCGAGCGCCATGCCCTGCTCGTTCTGGCCGCGCCACGTGGGGATCTCGTGGCGGTGTTGCTCCAACGAATGGCCGAGGCACGTGACGTTGCCGTGGCCGAAGATGCCGTACACGCCGGGGAACAGCGGTGCCTCGACACCGTCGATCACCGTCCTCTGGGCGACAAGCCACCGCACGATCGCCTCGGCAACGGTCATCCGCTCGGAAACCATCGTGGACGTCGTCCGCTCCGTTTGTGTGCTGCCCATGTTCAGTCCTTCCTCAACGAGACGACGTCTTCCCAGCGACCGGACTCGGCCGAATGCAACATGGCGTCCTGCACGCTGACGTAGTCGACGGCCTCGGCGAACCCCGGGACGTGTCGACGACCGTGGGCCACCGACTCGAGATATTCGTGGTCCTCGATGCAGACGAGGTCCTCGAACCCGATCGAGTTGGCGCTCCCGGGCACGAAGTTCCCGTGATGGGGGAAGCGGTCGCCGCCGTACACGGTGGTGAAGCCCGTGTGCTTGTGGTCGGCGGCCACGTAGACCTGCAGCTCGTTCATCTTCTCGAAGTTCCAGCGGATCGAGCCCTTGGTGCCGTACACCTCGAACATGTTCTGGCTCTCGGGCCCGACGACTGACCGGCTCGTCTCGAACGTACCGCGCGCCCCGTTGGCGAAGCGGCACATCATCGCCGCGTAGTCCTCGTTGGTCACCGTTCCGGTCGGGTCGCCGGGCTGACCTCGGTCGTAGTGCGTTCCGGCTCCGGTGGGCAGCGGACGTTCGGTGATGAACGTCTCGATCGTGCCCATCACCCGGGTGATCGGGCCGACCAGGTAGTGGGCCAGGTCGACGGAGTGGCTGAGGATGTCGGTCGACACGCCATGGCCGGCCTGGTCGACCTTGAACCGCCACGACAGCAGGCCCATCGGGTCGGAGCCGTACATCGAATAGAACCGGCCGTAGTAGTTGGTGATCGCACCGATCGTCCCGTCGGCGATCATCTGGCGGGCGTACTGCACCAACGGAGCCCACCGGTAGTTGTAGCCGACTCCGGAGATGACCCCGGCCAGTCGGGCGGCGCGCTCGGCCACAACCGTCTGTGCGGGTGTGCCGCCGACCGGCTTCTCGCAGAACACATGCTTGCCCGCCGCGGCGGCGGCCTCGACCATTTCGACATGGAGCATGTTCGGCGAGGTGACGAAGACGACATCGACGTCGGGGTGGGCAACGGCCTCGCGCCAGTCGGCGACCGCTTCGCGATACCCGAACCCCGACAGCGCCTCGGCCCGGCGCGATGCCTCGACATCGGCGACGACGACCATCTCGGGCTCGTATGACCGGCTGGGAAAGTACGACGGGGCCCGGCGGCAGCCCCGGCTGTGCGCCTGGCCCATCCAGCCGAATCCGATCACGGCGATGCCGAGAGGGGTTCGACCGGCCGGCTGCGGCGCCGGTTCGGGCGAGGCCGGTCCGGGCGGGACGGGTTCGGGCTGGGCGGCATCAGTCACGGTTGGCAACTCCATCGGCGCTGGTCATCGGGCATCTTGGGTCGGTAGGCAGATCACTCCACGAGTCGCGCACCCAGTGGTGCGTGGGGTCGTCGCAGAACGCCATGGTGCGAGCGTCCCCGGGCCCGGCGAGTACATTGAGGTAGTACAGCGGGTATCCGGGCGCGGCGATGCAGGGCCCGTGATACCCCTGCGGAACGAGGAAGACATCACCGTCGTGGATCGGCAGGTTGACATCGAATACGTCGGCATGCAGACCCTCGACCGTGTAGGTGCGATGCATGGCGAACCCCTCGCGGGCGTATCCGCGGTGGGCCGTGGAGCCGATTCGGAAGTAGTAGATCTCCTCGTTGTCGACGGCACAATCGCCGACGCCGTCGTGACGGTGGGGCGGGTAGCTCGACCAGTTGCCATCGGGGGTGAGCAACTCGCAGCACATCAATCGATCGGCGCCGTCGAACCGGTCGGGGCTCATGAAGTTGGTCACCTGACGGGTCGCCGGACCGCCCCCGCGGAGGTCGACCACCACGTCGCCGGCCGCGCCGTAAGCCGGATCGAACCGTCTCGTCGCCCGCGCGCTGGGAAGCGCCAACTCGCAACCGGTGGTGGTCGTGAGCCGCATCTCGGCGTCGATCGGGGCATATGCCCAATCGGTCACCCGGGAGAAGACGTCGTCACGCCCGGACAACTCGAAGCTGGCCGACTCGATCTCGACGCGGCACGAGCCACCGAGGGGCAGCACGGCCATCTCCTCGTCGCCGGTCACGATGGTCAGCGACTCCCCGGCGGCCAGCGTGACGACCCGCAGGCCGCTGTACATCCACCCCGCCCGCTCCGGCGTGACGACCACGTCGAAGTTCGCCGTTACCGAGCTACCACGAGGGACGAGCAGATCGTCGGGACTGATCATCAAGCGGCTCATCGCCGGTCGGCAACGGCGTCGGTGACCAGATCCGCGGCTCGACCGACGGCCGCCGCCACGTCGCCATCGGGCGGATAGAGCAGCTCCCTGCCGATGACGAGGCCGAGATAGGAGGGATCGTGGAGTGCTTCCTGCCACGACGC
>JANMJD010000109.1:0-10522 GCA_031371195.1 Actinomycetes bacterium
CATCCCGACCGTGGCGATGAAGCCCTCGGCCCCGATCGCGGCCAACGACGCGGCCGTGCCGCACGTGTCGCATAGTGCGGCGATCACCCCGCCGTGGATGCCATCGGTCGAGTTGCACAGCATCTCGGCATGGGGCAACTCCATCACTACGGCCTCGTTCGTCCATTGCGTGACCCGCAGCGCACACGTCCGGTTGAAGTGGACCTTCGACTCGAAGTGCCGCGCCTGGCGCTCCCACAATTCCGCCCGTTCCGATGGGCCATCGCTGCTCATCACGATCCTCCGACCACGTTGAGGGCCCGCAATCGGGCGATGTCCTTTGCGGAAATGCCCAGTTCAGCCAAAATTTCGTCGGTATGTTCTCCGGTCGCCGGCGCTGGTCGATCGATCGACCCGGGTGTCCGTGAGAAGCGCGGCGCGACCCCGGGTTGGATCAGCCCGTCGTGCTCGACGAAGGTGCCGCGCTCGACGGCGTGACCATCAGCGATCGCCTCGTCGAGTTCGAGCACCGCACTGACGCACGACTCGCAGCCGTCGAACACATCGACCCAGTCGGCCAGTGGCCGTGAACCGATGATGTCGGTGAACAGCTGCTTCATCATCGGCCAGCCCGCCGCATCGTTCTGCCCCGGTAGATCGGTTCGATCGGCCAGCCCAAGGCCGCGGAGCGCCTCGGCATAGAACTTCGGCTCGAGCGCGCCAACGGCCAGATGGCGCCCATCGGCCGTTTCGTAGACCTCGTAGTAGTGGGCGCCACTGTCGTTGAAGTTCGTCCCGGGCGGACCCAGGCGGTTCATCGCCAGGTGGGCCAGCGGCAGGGCCATCTGCCCGGCGACCCCGTCGATCATCGCTCCGTCAATCACCTGACCACGGCCCGACGTCGCCCGCTCGAACAGAGCGCTGGTGATCCCGAAGGCGAGGATCGCTCCCCCACCGCCGTAGTCGGCCGCCAGATTGAGCGGAAACATCGGCCGCTCGCCGGCGCGACGGAATCGGCTCAACGCCCCGACCGTGGCGAGATAGTTGACATCGTGACCGACCTCCTGCGCCCGCGACCCGTCCTGGCCCCAACCGGTCATCCGGGCGTACACCAGGCGTTCGTTGCGCGCCAGGCAGACACCGGGACCGAGACCGAGGCGTTCCATCACCCCCGGCCGGTTGCCCTCGATCAGCACGTCAGCCCCGTCGACAAGGTGCAGCGCCACGGCGAGGCCATCGGGGAGCGCCAGATCGATGACGATCGACCGGCGACTGCGGTGGGGAATGAACTTGTGCGGTTCACGGAATCGCCCGGAGCCGGGCCGCTCGATGCGGATCACGTCGGCACCCAGGTCACCGAGCAGCATCGCGCAATAGGGTCCGGGCCCCAGTCCGGTGAAATCGAGCACGCGCAGGCCGGCGAGCGGTCCTGAACTCACGACGGCTCCTTCGGCAGCCCGAGCACTGTCTCACCGAGGATGTTGCGCTGCACCTGCGATGTGCCGGCGTAGATCGTGCCGGCGATCGAGTTGTAGAACGCCCCGACCCACGACGCCGACGAATTCGGCGCGCCGGGGTCGTCGGTGCGAAAGGCCCGGGGAGGCAACCGCCCGGTCGGCACCAACGCCTCGGCACCGAGGATGTCGACAGCGAGGGCGGTGACGATGCGGTGGTACTCGCTCCAGTACAGCTTCGACACCGAGGCCTCGGGCCCGAGACTCCCGTCGCGCAGATAGCCGGTCAGGATGCGCAACCCGAGAAAGCGCATGATCTCGACCCGGGTGTGGCAGTCGGCAAGTCGCTGGCGGATGATCGGGTCGTCCAGGCGTCCTGCGGCCCGAGCCATTGCGACCAGCCGATCGAATTCGTTGCGGAACATCACCGGATTGGTCGCCGCTTCCTCGCCCCGCTCGTGGCCGAGCAGAGTCATCGCCACGCCCCAGCCCCCGTTGACCGCCCCGACCACCTCGGTCGCCCGGGCCCCGGTGAAGAACACCTCGTTGAACTCCTGCTGGCCGTTCAACATCGTGATCGGCCGCACCTCGACGCCCGTTTGATTGAGCGGGACCAGAAAGAACGTGATCCCCCGATGGCGGGGCGCCTCTGGATCGGTGCGGGCAAGGACGAAAATCCAATCGGCGAGGTGGGCGTAGGAGGTCCAGATCTTCTGGCCATCGAGCACCCAGCCGTCGCCATCCGCGGTTGCCCGCGTCGCCAGCCGGGCAAGATCCGACCCGGCATCTGGCTCGGAGAATCCCTGACACCAGACGTCCTCTCCCGACAGGATGCGGGGGATGAAGTGGCGCTTCTGCTCCTCGGTTCCCCACTTGAGCAGCGTGTTGCCGATCATCTTGATCCCGAACGTGTCGTTGGGCATCCCCGTCGGTACACCGGCGCGGGCGAACTCCTCGACGAGCACCACCTGATCGAGCTTCGAACGACCCTGACCGCCATATTCCACCGGCCACGTGATCCCGAGCATCCCGTGCGCAAAGAGCCGACGCCGCCACTGGACAAGAAACGATTCGCCCGCCTCAGCACCGAGCGCGCCGATACCGGCCCACTGATCCGGCAGATGTTCCGCGAGAAATGAGCGTACGACGGTACGGAATTCCTCGATTGACTCAAGAGGCCTCGGATCCATCGCTACGAGGTCGGATCCATCGCTCGGTCACATCCGGTCATAGAACAATAAGTTATACGATTACGCCCGTGACGACCTCCGCCGCACACCGCCCGGCCCCTTCGACCACGTGGTTGGAACTCGTGTCGCAGCGAGCCGGTTCCGATGCACCGGCGGTCATCACGGCCACGGAAATGTGGACGGGCCGCGAGCTACTGGCTCGCGCTGCCGGGGCCGCCGATTTCCTCGACTCGGTGGACGCGCCGGTCGGCAGCCCGGTGATCGCGCTGCTGACGAGTACGCCGATGGCCTTTGCCCTGTCGGTCGGTGCCGCCGCCACCGACCGGGCATTGGCTCCGCTCGGGCCTCGCCTGACGGCCAGCGAACTCGGTCCCTGTATCGAGGCGCTCGATGCGGAGGTGATCGTCGTCGAGCCTGCCTGTGTCGAACTCGGCCGACAACTGGCCACCAGATGAGGGCTTCGATTGGCGGTACTGTCGACGCTGGACGCATCGCGGCGACAGCTTCCGACGACGATCGACCCCTCTCGACCAGCGGCCATTCTGCACACGTCGGGCACGACGGGGCGGCCGAAGGCCATCCCGTATGCCCAGGGCCGATTGGCGGCGCGAGTGCATGTGAACGCGGGGCTTGTCGGCCTCGGTCCGGGCGCGGTGTACGCCTCGGCTTCGCCGTTCCATCACATCGCCGGGCTGGGAATGCTGTTCGTCGCTATGGCCTCTGGTGCCGCATTGCTGTCGTTGCCTCGATTCGACGTCGAGTCGTGGCGAGCGTTGGCCGATGTGGGGATGACCCATGCCCTGCTGGTGCCGACGATGATCGAGATGCTGCTCGACGCCGGGGCACTCGCACTTCCTGGTCTTCGAGTCGTTCAATACGGAGCATCGCCGATTCGACCGTCGACGATGGCGCGACTGATGGATGCCCTCCCCGGCGTTCGGCTGCTGAACCTGTTCGGCCAGACCGAGGGCAGTCCGATTACCGCGCTGACGATGGAGGACCATGAACTCGCCACCGAGCGGCCGGCACTGCTCGGCTCGGTCGGACGGGCCGCGCCAGGCGTGGACCTGATGATCCACGAACCCGACAGCGAGGGCATCGGCGAAGTCTGGGCCCGCGGCGAGCATTTCTTCATGCCGTCCGCCGATGGCTGGATGCACACCGGCGATCTGGGTCAACTCGACGCCGATGGATACCTGTACCTCAGCGGCCGCAAGGGCGACAAGATCATCCGCGGTGGCGAGAACGTCTACCCGATCGAGGTCGAATCGGTACTCGCCGAACACCCGGCGATCGCCGAGGCATGTGTGTTCGGCCTTCCCGACGAAACCTTGGGCGAAATCGTCGCCGCCGTCGTCGTCGCGGCGGCCGACACGCCGCTGCCGACATGGGAGGAACTGCGGGCGTTCGCTCGCCGACGCCTCGGCGGCTTCAAGGTCCCCACCCGTTGGGAACAGGTCGCCGCACTCCCTCGCAACGGCACCGGCAAGGTACTTCGCCGAGATCTCGTGGCCGATCGAACCTGACCGAGGGTCGACGGTCAGCCCTTCGGCGAAGGCTCCTTGGGCAGCCCGAGGACGCGTTCGCCGACGATGTTGCGTTGAATCTCGTTGGCACCGCCATAGATGGTCTCGGCGCGCGAATTGAGAAAGGTGTGTTGGAAGCGGTGCAGTTCATATGCATCGCCGACCACCAGTCCATCGGCCCCCATCATGTCCACCATGAGTTCTCCGGCGTCGCGGTGCCAGTTCGCCCAATAGAGCTTGTTGATCGACGACTCCGGGCCCGGGTGACCGCCCTGCAGCACGGTCTGGATCATCCGGTCATTGTTGAGCTGCATGATCCGCAGCCCGCCCCAGGCACGGGCGAGCTTCTGGCGAACGAGGGGGTCACGAGCCAGCCCGCGCTCGGTGGCGTACACCGTGAGCTGGCGCATCTCGCGTTCGAACGCCGCCTGGAAAGGCAGAACCGTGGCGCCGCCCCGCTCATTGCCGAGGGCACCCATCACTACGCCCCAACCGCCATTCACCTGGCCCACGACCATCTCGACGGGGGTGCGGGCATCGGTGAAAAACACCTCGGCAAACTCCCGGCCGCCGGCCAGATTGCGAATCGGGCGGACATCCACGCCCGGCTGATGAGCGTCGATCAGTAACATCGAGATCCCCCGATGCTTGACCACCGTCGGGTCGGTGCGACACAGCACGTACAGCCAGTCGGCGTAGCCGCCGAACGTCATCCAGATCTTCTGTCCATTGACTACCCAGTCGTCGCCGTCTCGTTCCGCCCGGGTGCGCAGCGAGCCCAGGTCAGAGCCGGCTTCGGGCTCGCTGAACCCCTGCCCCCAGAACTCCTCGGCTGCGGCGATCGGAGGGAGAAACCGGGCTTGTTGGGCCGCGGTACCGAACTCGAGCAGCGTTGGGGCGAGGAGATCGCGACCCTGGACACCGCACCAGTACGGGGCTCCGGCGGCCGCGTGCTCGATATGAAAGACCAGTTCCTGGGCCGTCGTGCCGCCTCGTCCGCCATATTCTACCGGCCACGAAATGTTCAGCCAGCGATCGGCGGCGAGGAGTCGTTCCCATTCGAGTCGCAGCTCCCATGCGGTGTCGTCTGCCGGTCCTCCGACGCCCTTGTTGGCCGCGAACTCTCCGATCAAGTGGTCGGCGAGCCAATCACGCAGTTCGGTACGGAGGTCTTCATGCGACGTCATCACGTGGTCCGGTCTCGCCGATCTGTTGTGGGAAGGAGATCGAGTTCTCGTTCAAATAGGTAGATGATTAGCATAGGTTGTGCGAGTGGCTGCTCGTGGACCAAGCCGAGGAGGACGATCGTGATCGAGGTATCCGACGATGAACTCGTTGCCCGATATCCGGGGCGGCAACTCGACCATGACAACAAGTCGCAGTATCGCGGCTGGTTGAACCGTCGCCTGCTGATCAATCGTTGTGACGACTGCGGCTCGTGGCACGAGCGACCCAGGCCGTGTTGTCCAGCGTGCTGGTCGCCGAATGTGACGCCGACCGAGGTTGCCGGCACGGGCACGATCCATATGGCCATCTTCCTGCATCAAGGGCCGCCCGCCGAGGGTGTCGACTATTCGGTGCCGCACCCGGTCGTCACCGTCGAGCTCGATGAGCAACCAGGGTTGCGCGTCTCCTCGACCGTCATCGAGTCACCGAACGACGAGATCACCATCGGCCGACGAGTCACGCTCGGCTGGATCGAACGAAGCGGCTCTCCGATCCCGGTCTTCCGTCTCGTCCCTACCGAGGTCGGGTCGTGATCAGCCGTCGGCATCCGCTGAAGGACCAGGTTGCCATCGCGGCCGCTTCGACGACCGGGTTCAGCGCTCGCAACACCGAACGCAGTCAGGCCTCGTATGCCGTCGAGGCATCCATCGCCGCCGTGCGCCAGGCCGGGCTCACCGCCAGCGACGTCGATGGGATCGTCGGCTCATCGCCCGACGCCACCCATGTTCAAGCCGCGCTCGGTATTCCGAGCGTGACCTATTTCGCCAACCCGCCGATCCCGTTCGTCAACCAGTTGGCCGCGGCCGCAGCGGCGATTCACGCCGGGCTGTGCGACGTTGTCCTCGCCTATCACGCGGCGTACCGGTTGGCGTGGAACACCGCATCGGCGCTGAAGGATCCGTTCCGCCGAAGTATGACCTTCGGGAGCGGCTCAGGCACCCCGCCGCCCGAGTCGATCTTCGGCGCGACCGGCTACACCGCCTGGGCCTCGCGGTACATCCACGAATTCGGAGCGACTCGGGAGGATTTCGGGCGGGTGGCGATCAACGATCGGTCCAACGCGGCGCTGAACCCGGCCGCGGCGATGCGCGCGCCGATGACGATGGACGACTACCTGGCGGCGCGGATGATCCGCTGGCCGCTGTGCCTCTACGACATGGATGTACCCGTCGATGGGGCAGATGCGTTCGTGATCACCACCACGGAGCGAGCACGCGACATGCCGCTCAAGCCGGTGCTGATCAATGCACTCACCCTGGGCATGACCGATCACGCCGAGGAGGATCAGACTCCGAGCCTGCGACACCATGGCCAGCACGTGGTCATCGAGGCATTGCAGGCCCGGTCCGACTTCTGGATCGACGGCACCGACATCTACTTCCCGTATGACGGTTTCACCCCGATCACCCTGAACTGGTTCGAGAACACCGGTTGGTGCGGTCCGGGAGAAGCGGGCGGATTTCTCGCCGACAACTGGGACGCGGCGCGCAACCGGATCATGATCCACGGCCGTATCCCGGTCAACCCACACGGCGGTGCACTCTCCGAAGGTGGGACGCAAGGGTCGGGTCACATCCGCGAGGCGGTCCACCAACTCCAGGGGCTTGCCGGCGAGCGTCAGGTCGAAGGGGCTCGCACTGCGCTGATCACCGCCGGTGGATTCTTCTTCAACGCCCAGGGCGTAGCTCTTCGAACCGAATGAGGCGAACCGGTTGAGCCGTCCAAACGGGATGCCGTTCCAAAGGTCGCTCCTTCCTGGCCGGATCGGTTCCATAGCGTTCCTTCGAATCCGGTAGATAACCTGACTATATGTCCACCGGTGCTTCCGACTCACCTCGCTCGTACCCGGAGTCCGAGACGCTCCTGCGTGATCTGGACGACTCCGGGGTGCTCGTGCTGACACTCAACCGGCCGGAGCGCAACAATGCCTGGACGATCGAGCTCGAGGAGGCCTACTTCGGCGCACTTCTGGCCGCTTCGGAAGATGCGGCGGTGCGGGTGATCGTCGTGACCGGTGCCGGGAACTCGTTCTGCCCCGGTCTCGACATGATCGCGCTCACCGAGGCGGCCCGCCTGGGCAAGCCGATGGCGTCAAGTCGCAGATGGCCGATGACGCTGCCGTGGATGGTGCCCAAGCCGATCATCGCCGCGATCAACGGTGCGACGGCTGGTATCGGTGTGATCCAGGCTGCGTGCGCCGACATCAGGTTCGCCTCGTCGTCGGCGAAGTTCACGACCGCCTTCGCTCGCCGAGGACTGCCGGCCGAAAACGGGCTGTCGTGGGTGCTTCCGCGCGTGGTCGGGCTCGGCAACGCGATGGACCTGATGCTTTCCGGACGGGTCATCGGCGCGGCGGAGGCCAGGGAACTCGGGTTGGTCAATCGGGTGTTCGAGCCCGACGAGCTCATCTCCTCGACGCTGGAATACGCCCGCGACATGGCGCGTAACTGTTCGCCGGCATCGCTGGCATCGATCAAGGCCCAGACGCATGCGGATCTCGGCGACGGACTCGAGTCGGCCCGGATGAATGCTCTCGTCCGGGTGTCGGAGCACACCGCCCAACCCGACTTCGACGAAGGCGTCACCTCGTTCACCGAGAAACGCCTTCCTCAGTTCTCCGGATTCGGCCGGCGGGTCGATGTCACCCGCGGCTGGTACCGCTGACGGCGCGGCCCTCACTGGGTCGCCATCACTGGGTCGACCTCACTGGGTCGTTGATGGCGAGCACCGCAAGCCGCAAGCGAGCAGCAGACGCACCGGAGCAACGAAGGAAAGATCCAGGAGGAAGCCGCCCCCGACGGACGCTCCCCACGTCACCGGCGGTTCTTTGTGTTCATACCATTGTCAGGCCGCCGCTGATCGACAACGTCTGGCCGGTGATGTAGGCCGCACCGTCGCTGAGCAGGAATACAACGGCCGGAGCGATGTCCTGCGGCTGGGCCGTGCGACCGAGCGGGATCGCCCGGGCGAGGCCGGCGTACAGCTTCTCGGAGTACTCGGCGACCTGGCCGAGCAACGCGGTCTCGGTCGGCCCCGGGCAGATGCAATTGACCCGGATATTGTGGCGGGCGACCTCGCGGGCAAGCGTCTTGCTGAACGAAATCACCCCGCCCTTGGTGGCCGAGTACACGGCCTCACCGGACGACCCGACCCGGCCGGCGTCGGATGCCAACGAGACGATCCGGCCGCTGCCCCGGGCGATCATCCCGTCGAGTACGGCCCGACAGCAGCCGATCGTGCCCTTCAGGTTGACGGCGATGATCCGGTCCCACTCGTCTTCGGTGGAGTCGACGAACGGCTTGATCACATCGATCCCCGCGTTGTTGACCAGCGCCTCGACCGGTCCGAGAACCGACTCGACCTCGGCGACGGCCGCACGGGTCGCCGCCGTCGACGAGATGTCGACCGCAGCCGAGTGCGTCCGCACGCCATGGGCGATCGCCAGTTCTGCGGCCTGTGCCGCCGCCGCGTCCCCATTCACATCGAAGATCGCGACGGCCCAACCCTCAGCCGCCAAGGCGCTGGAGATGGCCGCGCCGATCCCCTGTGCCGCCCCGGTCACGATGGCCACTCGGTGCTCAACCTCTTCTGCGCTCATCGTTCGCTCCATTACTCCGAGGTCGGCCCGGTGAAGACTGGTGCACGCTTCTCGCGGTGCGAGGCGAGACCCTCAGCCGCATCCGGTCCGCCGAACCCATAGAACTCCAAGCCGAGTGAAGCATCGAATGCGGGGCCCGCCTGGCGATACCAGTGGTTCAGGCTGTGCTTGGTCCAGCGGATGGCCGACTGCGACATCCCTGCCAACTGCGTCGCTACCTCAAGCGCGCGTTCCTTCACCTGATCGTCGTCGACACACAACGACACCAGACCGATTCGCTCGGCCTCCTCACCGGTCAACGTGTTGCACGTCAACAGGTAGTACTTCGCCTTCGCCATCCCGCACAGCAACGGCCAACACACCGCCGCATGATCTCCGGCGGCGACGCCGAGTCGGGTGTGGCCGTCGATGATTCGAGCCGTACGACCAACGATCGACACATCGGCCAGCATTCCGGCGACCAGCCCGGCACCGACAGCCGGTCCATGCATCGCCGACACGATCGGCTTGGCGCAGTTGATCACGTTCCAAACAAGATCACGGGCTTCACGCATCACCCGGGTGCGGGTCGCGTAGTCGTTGACGATCCCGTCGAGCAGATCGAAGCTGCCACCCGATGAGAATCCCTTGCCGGCACCCTGCAGGATTGCCACTCGAACGTCGGGGTCGCGGTCGACGGTCAGCCAGATGTCGGCGATTTCCCGATGGGCCACGGGGCTCACCGAGTTCAGACCCGGCGCGTCGAAGGTGATCCGCAGCACACCGTCGGTCGGCCAGTCGTACCGAAAGCTCGGATAGAGCTCTGCATAATCGATCGCCATCGAGCTTCCCCTGCGGTCCGAATAGGTGAATCAGTAAGCTTATTGCATGACTGTTGCACACGACTCGGCCGACGACCGTATCGACATCAGCGCCTACCCTTCATTGATTCACGGACGGACGTGGGAGGAGATGACCCTCGGGCTGACGTTCCGGACGGCGACCCGCACCATCACCGAAACCGATGTGGTCAGTTTTGTCAACCTCGTCGGCATCAACGAACCGCTGTTCTACGACGCCCGGTTCGCCACCGACCACGGGTACGCCGGACGTCTCGTGCCAGGAATGATGACGTTCTCATATGCAGAGGGCTTGGTGATCCAGAGCGGCTCGATCCACGGCACCGGTCTGGCGTTCATGCACACCGACCTCGACATCAAGGCACCGGTGTACCTCGGCGACTCGATCGGCGTCATCGTCGAGGTGACCGGGCAACGCCAGGCGTCGAAGGGCAACCGGGGCATCATCACCACCCGTAACACCGTGGTGAACCAGCACGGGACCGTCGTGATGATCTATAGCCCCGTGCGCCTGACTGCAGGCCGAGAGTGAGGTCTCCATCATTGCCGAGTCGTGCGCGACATGGTTCCTCCCACGGATCGTCGGCATCTCGACGGCGGTCGGCTACGCCCCGACCATGACGGTGGGCTGCCGCCGACGATCTTCGTCAAACGAAATCTCGCTGACTTCAACTTCCCGAGCGAGATGTACTCAACCGAGGTGCGGATG